>JANMQK010000227.1:0-5629 GCA_031370485.1 Acidobacteriota bacterium
CCTGGCGGCAGGCGCGGGCGGAGAGGACTCATGAGACACGACGACCCCGGCCGGGAATGGACCGAGGCGCTTCTCGAGCCGCTCCGGCGCACGCACCTCGAGAAGCTCGATGTCGCGCCGGCGGTGATGGCCCGTCTGGGCGCCGACAGATACGCGCCCCGTCCGCTGCCCGATCCCGCGGCCGTCACCTGGCGCCCGGGGCTCGCCTGGATCGCCAGCTTCGCCTCGGGGGTCCTGGCGGTCGGTCTTCTGGCCATGGCGATCCTCGCCCTGGCCTCAGGCGGAGAGGTCGGGACGGAGATCGCCGCGTTGTTGCGTTCGTTCGGGCGCATGGGCAACACTCTCGCGGGGGTCCTCTCGGGACTCGCCATCGCTCTGGGCGCCGTGGCCGCGCCGATTCTCCGTGGGCTCTGGACGGTGCTGCAGGCGGCCGCGCCCCTTGTCCGGGGCGCGGGCCTGGTCACGGCGCTGTTCGGCGCTTTCTCGATCGCCTTCAGCATCCATGTTTTCGCCGGTGCCCGCAGGACCTCGCCGATCACGACCATGAAGGGAGATTCCAAATGACCATCCGTTGTCTCCGGACCTGCACCATTCTGGTGGCCGCGGCTCTCTGGACGACCTCCTGGGCGCTGGCGGCGTCCCGAGACGGCGCCGTCTCCGTGGGCCCTGTCACCGCCAGCGTCTCCCCCGCCGTCTCGGTTTCGGAGGACGCCTACGTCCCGAAGGGACAGGTCCACGAAGGGGACCTGGTCGCCATTTTCGGCAAGGTGCGGGTCGAAGGGACCGTGACCGGCCAGGTGGTCGTGGTGCTGGGCAGCCTCGATCTGAGCGGCGAAGTCCAGGGGGACACCGTCTCGGTCCTCACCACGACGGTCATCCGCGAAACGGCGCACATCGAGGGCCAGCTCGTGAACGTCGGCGGGTCCCTGGATCAGTCGCCCGGGAGCCGGATCGACGGCGAGAGGGTGAACGTCAATTTCATGCGGTTCATCCCGTTCGCCGGAGAGGGCGGATTGTCGGCGCTGCTGCGGGCCATCTTCATCTTCAAGCTGATGCTGCTGGCGCTGCTCTTCCTGTTCGTCCTTCTGGCCACGGCCCTCGTGCCGCGCCGGCTCTCGGTGATGGCCGGGGAGTTCCCGCGGCGCTGGGGCTGGGCCCTTCTGGTCGGCCTCGGAACCTACGTCGGGGTCGTCGTGGGGGGCTTCATACTGGTGTGCACGATCGTCGGCATCCCGCTCGCGCTGGCCCTGCTGCCGGCGATGTGGGTGACCAAGATCCTGGGCCTCGCGTCGATCTTCTACCTGATTGGCAACACGGCCGGGCGCAACCTGTTCCACCGGGAGCTTCCCCACCTGGCCTCGGTGCTCGGCGGGTTCGTCGTCTACGCCGTGCTCGCCCTGATACCGTTCTTCGGTTTTGCCTTCAAGATCGCGATGAGCTTCCTGGCGGTCGGCATCGTGCTGCTCACCCGTTTCGGGAGCGAATGTACCGCTCCGCCCCTCATCGCTCAACCGTCCCCTCCCCCCGGAGTTGCGCCTCCACAGGGCGCTCCGGAGTCTCCCTCGATCTAGCGAGGGGCGCCGACCATCCCCAGGAACTGCTCAAGCGAGGTGGCGCGAAGAAACGGGTTGTGGAGCTTCTGCTCGCCCAGTGTCGTGGAGGAGAGGTCGGCGTAGTTGTGCCCGGGAAGCAGGATCGTCCGGTCGTCGAGGCGGCCCAGGCTTCCTGAAAGGCTCTCGTAAAGTTTGGCGGGATCGCCTCCCGGCAGGTCGGTGCGGCCGCAGGCGTTGATGAACAGCGTGTCCCCGGAGACCAGTCGGTCCCGGACCAGAAAGCACTGGCTTCCGGGCGTGTGCCCCGGGGTGTGGAGAAACTGCACCGGGAGGCCGCCCAGGACAAGCTCCTCGCCGGCGCGAACCGCTTTCAGATTCTCCCCCTTGAACGGAAGCCAGGGGAGCTCTTCGCGGTTGGCGTGGACGGTGGCGTCGGTGCGTTCGACCAGAGCGGCGATTCCGTTGGTGTGGTCGGGATGCCAGTGCGTCACCAGGACGGCGACGATTTTCCGGTCGTCGGCGGCCGCCGCGTCGAGGATGGCATCGATGTCCCACGCCGGATCGACAACCGCGGTCTCGGGCGACCCCGCCGGCCCGAGAAGGTAGACGTAGTTCGCCATGGGGCCGATTTCCATCTGCCTGAGGTAAAGATCACTGCCGGCCATGTCGCTTCTCCCGTCGCCCGGGGCGCCCGCACCGCGGCACCGGCCCTGCGGCGCTAGTCCAGCCGGACGTACTCGAAGTCGAGCGGCAGATTGTTGATCCCCTTCGTCGGCGGGGCTATCCAGTTGGCCATCTTCCCGGGCTCGTAGACCGGCTTCATCAGGGTCGCCACGTAGGCCCGGTCCTTCTCCGAGGGGAGCCACTCGTCGCGGCGTTTTTCCCACGCCTCGCGCGACATCATCTCGCCCTCCGGAGTGAAGTGCTGTCCGGCGAACAGGCCGATGCTCCGGTGGAAGCGGCGCGACGGCAGGGTGAGCGCGTGGTCGATGCCGGCCTCGGCGATCGCCTTGTTCCAGATGTCGACACCCCTCTGGTTGTCCTCGATGTAGGCATCGCGCTGGATCTCGTTCATGGCGTTCCGGAGCGGCACGTCCTTCTCCGCCAGCCGCCCCTCCTCGGGCACCGTCATCCTGTAGACGCCTTCAAGGGCCCGGTGGTCCTCGCATTTCTTCTCCCCCGCCCGTCCCTTGAGGCCGGCCGCGAAGTAGTCGGCGGCGTTCGAGGAAATCTCCCCGCCGAAGAGATCGAGCGACAGCGAGAACCAGTAATTGATGTACTTCTGGAGCGTCCCGAGGTCGATGCCACCCGCGCGGCGGACGTCGCCGTCCTTGGCCTCATGCATCAGCTCGCAGGTGCGCTGGACGATTCGCCGGATCCCGGTCTCCCCCACGAACATGTGATGCGCCTCCTCGGTCAGCATGAAGCGCGTCGTGCGCGACAGGGGGTCGAAGCTGCTCTCGGCCAGCGCCAGCAGCTGGTACTTGCCGTCCCTGTCCGTAAACATGGTGAACATGAAGAACGACAGCCAGTCGTCGATGGGAGCGTTGAAGGCGCCCAGGATCCGCGGACGATCCGGGTCTCCCGAGCGGCGGGCCAGGAGCGCCTCCGCCTCCTCGCGCCCGTCGCGACCGAAGTAGCCGTGCAGCAGGTAGACCATCGCCCAGAGGTGGCGTCCCTCCTCGACGTTGACCTGGAACAGGTTTCTGAGGTCGTACAGGCTCGGGGCGGTGTCCCCGAGCAGGCGCTGCTGCTCGACCGAGGCCGGCTCGGTGTCGGCCTGGGTCACAATCAGCCGACGGAGGTGGTTGCGGTGCTCGCCCGGAACCTCCTGCCATGCGGGCCGTCCCAGGTTGTCGCCGAAACCGATGGTGCGGTCGGTCTCCGGCTGCGCCAGGAAGATCCCCCACCGGTAGTCGGGCATGCGGACGTAGTCGAAGTTCGCCCACCCCGCCGAGTCGACCGAGATCGCGGTGCGCAGGTAGACCTCGTTGGCCTGGTATCCGGCCGGGCCCATCTGCTTCCACCAGTCGAGAAACGACGGCTGCCAGTGCTCGAGCGCGCGCTGCAGCCGCTTGTCGCTCGAAAGGTCGACGTTGTTGGGGATTTTCTCGGACAGTTCCATGGACTCTCCCTCAGGTCGCGCTGCGGGACCCGCTAGGTCCGCTTCCAGTCGAAGACCGGCCGATCCGGCCGGCCGTAGCATTTCAAGGCGCCGTGCTCGCCCGTGGCGTTCGGCCGCTGGAAGATCCAGTTCTGCCAGGCCGACAGGCGGCCGAAAATCTTGGTCTCGGTCGTTTCCGCCCCCGGGAAGCGGAGCGACGCTTCCATCCCGGTGAGGGCGTCCGGCGAAAGCGACGCCCGCTCCTCGATGGCGACGCGGACCTCGTCCTCATAGTCAATCTCGTCGGCGGCGATGGTCACGAGTCCCGCCTCGACCGCCGAGCGCGCATCGAACCGAGGCGCGTCGCCTGACTGGACGCGCTTCGCGAGCCGCTCGTACGCCGCGGGGTCATGCAGGTAACGGATCTGCAGCCGCGTCAGGCCGTGCCCCATCGGGAGAGGCCCGAAGTTGAGAGGCGTCAGCCTGAGGGAGACCGGCCGCTTCGGGTCGTCGAGGGCGTATGTCCGGTCGGCCGCGAGGGCCGCCTCGAGAAGCGACCCTGCGCAGCAGGAACCAGGCTCGACGAGCGCGAAGATGCTGCGCGCCGTCACATCGAGCCGTCGCAGCGTCCGCGCCGCCATCAGGATGACTTCCTTCGCGAACCAGTCGCCACTGGCGAGCCGCACCATGGCCGCGTCGTGCGCCGCCACTTTCTCGGGATCGCCCTCGGTCTTGACGAGGAGCAGGCCGATCTCCTCCTCGTTGAACCGCAGGCGGCAGAGCGCGTCGTCCAACTCGCGGAAGAGCCGGAGCATCCAGAGCCCCGACCCCGCACGGCGCGCCGTCGCGGCGTCGGCGGGCGGCGGGCCATCGGGCCCCAGAAGCGTCAGCGTCGCGGTTCGCGCGCCGCGGTCTATCGCCAGCCGGACCGTGCTGTATTCAACACCGGTGTCGCTCGCCTTCGCCTGGAGCGGCGCGAGCACGACACCGGGCCCCTTGCGCTCGGGCGCCGTGGCGACGAGCCGCGCCATCCGCTCCTTCACGAGATCTTCGAAGCGGCTGCGTGGAGCGATCGCATCGACCAGCCGCCACTCGAGGGCGCGCTCCCCCTTCACCCCCTCTGCCAGGGTGCAGAAGATGTCCGCATGGTCGCGCCGCACACGGCGCTTGTCGACGACCCGCGTCAGGCCGCCGGTGCCGGGAAGAACACCCAGGAGCGGCACCTCGGGGAGGCTCACCGCCGAGGAGCCGTCATCGACCAGCAGGATCTCGTCGCAGGCGAGGGCGATCTCGTATCCCCCGCCGGCGGTGACGCCGTTGCAGGCGGCCAGGTAACGCTGGCCCGAGTTCGCCGAGGCGTCCTCCATGGCCAGCCGGGTCTCGTTCGTGAACTTGCAGAAGTTCACCTTGAAGGCGTGCGAAGAGGAGGCGAGCATGTGGATGTTGGCGCCGGCGGAGAACACCCGGTCCTTGCCGGAGACGATCGCCACGGCCTTCACCTCGGGATGCTCGAACCGCAGCCGCCGCACCACGTCGGC
Organism: Acidobacteriota bacterium; assembly: GCA_031370485.1. GTDB lineage: Bacteria > Acidobacteriota > Polarisedimenticolia > Gp22-AA2 > Gp22-AA2 > JANMQK01. The sequence goes on from JANMQK010000227.1 coordinate 5,196, forward strand.
AAGCTCGAGATCGACCCCGAGGTCGTACGAATTGAGCTTCAGGGTATAGCCGGGCCGGAGCGGTTCGTTCTCCCGCACGTCCCAGACCAGTTTCGCCGTCGAACCGTCGATTGACAGCTTCCAGTGCCGGTAGCGATCGGGGTGCGTCTCGAACGAGATGGGCGGTTCGCGTTTCGTCAAAGCATTCCCCTCCGTCGCCATCATGCGACTCCCCGGCCTTCGGCCGTCATTATCGATTCCGTGAGCGTTCATTATACGTCGTGTCGCGCCCCGGCCAGACGGCCGGGAGGCCGCGCGGGTGAACGCGGCTGGCGGGGGGGCTTATCGTGTACCGCCGTCAGGTCTTCGGCTTCAGCATCCCGGCGAGGGCCTGGCGGACGTTATCCATGTCGACGGTGTGGTCCGGCTCCTTGTGCAGCACGGTCCCGTCCGCG
>JANMQK010000246.1:0-2661 GCA_031370485.1 Acidobacteriota bacterium
GACATCGTGTTGACGATGCATGGGCTCCGTGACTTTGGCCGTGAATTGCCACATGCCAGGAAGGTTCGCATCGGCAGGACGACGGTCCGTGTCTTGTCCCTTGAGCGTATCATCGCCAGCAAGAAGGCCGCGAATCGGGAAAAGGACCGGCTGATTCTCCCCGTGCTCGAAGACGCCTGGGCCACGTTGAAGCTCAGGCGAAAGAAGTGAATCGAAAGAGTTCGAACCATGGCAACGACGGCTACGGTTTTTTCGCCGCCTCGTCCCGGACCGGCTTCAGGAGAGACTCGAACTCGGGGTCACCATGGAGGGCTGCGAAGTCCTTGTCCTTGAGGAGATCTTTCAGGTCCATCCCTGCCCCTCTCGCCTCCTCCAGGTAGCGTAGCGACTCCCGCTTCTGCCCACGCAGGCCGCGCTCGTGCATCGCCGCGACGACGGCGCGAAGCCTGGCGGGCTGCTCGGCAATCACATTCCGGCCGCGCCAGGCGTCGGCGTAGAAGTACACCATGCCGATCCCCTTCCCGGCGAGGAAGCGGATCGCTTCGGCGCGCGACGGTCGAGGACACGGCGTTGCTTCGGGCCTCAGAGATCGGGTCCGTCGCCGACGCCGCGGCGGCTGTCAATTTCTTCAATTTCTTCTTGACACGAATCGCCTCCTGGTGTACTAAGTGCCCCAAGTACGAAGATTCCAAATTGAGTCTGAGTTCGCCGCCCGAGGGGGCGATTGTGTCCGGTTGATCTCGACGAAGCCAAGGGGGAGGCTCGCATGAATCGACGCCTGTCTGAGGCTCGCGAGAGCCTGCGCGCGTTTGGTCGAGTTCGAGTCGCATTCAAGCTTGCGATCAGCCTGGTCCTGTTGCTGCCGCTGGCGGGCGGAGGAGGCCCTCTCGGCCAGTCCGGAGGGCGGCGCGGCGTGACCCACCCGGATCGCGTCTTCAGAGTATCCGGTCGTTTCGTCACCCTGGAAGCGATGCGAGGGTTCAACGCAGTCCTTCCTCCACAGGCGGAGATGCGGGAAGTCCCCAACGTGGACGTGCCCGAGCCGCTCTCGATCCAGAGCCTGATCCGGGGAGGCGTCGGGCCGGAGCGGCCGCAGGCGGGAGCGACTGTTCAGCCTGGGTCCTCCCCGCCCGCGCCAGTGTCTGCGCCCCCGCCCGAGGCATCCCCGCTCATCAAGAACTTCAGCGGGATGCTGGACAACGGCACCTACATCCCGCCCGACACGATGGGAGCGGCCGGCCCGACCCATCTGGTGAGCATCCTCAACCGCGGATTCGCGATCTTCAACAAGACGACGGGCGCAATCGTCTCGGGGCCGATCTCGCTGCAGGCCTTCTGGGCCGCGCTGGGGACGGGATCCGGCCAGCCGGCTCAGGCTCCGACCGACCCGAAGATCCTCTTCGACCAGTTCTCCAACCGCTTCATCGTGATCTCCGACGGATCGCAGAACAGCGCGGGGAATTCATGGCTTCTGGTGGCGATCTCGCACTCATCCGATCCCACCCTCGGATTCACCCTCTACGCCATCGACGTCGACGCCACGTCGCCGGGGCTGTACGCGGATTATCCCGGGCTCGGCGTGGACCAGCGGGCCGTGTACATCACGAACAACATGTTCACGGTCGGGGCGTCCCCGACGCTCTCGGGGAGCAAGTACTGGGTCATCGACAAGGCGTCTCTGCTGTCCGGCGGCTCCCTGTTCGTCAGCGAGTTCAGCAACGGAACGAACTACGGGAGCACCTGGCAGCCGACCCACGCCTTCGGCACCACCCCGGTGAGCTACATCATCAATCAAGGCTGGAACGACCCGAGCACGGGCGCCACATCCCGGTACCTCTTCATCCGCCAGTTCTCGTTCCCGGGAAGCTCTCCGGTCCTGACCGATCTGGGGTTCGTCCGGGTGGCCGATTACGGCTTCGACACATTCCAGGACGCCCCCCAGCCGGGATGCGCGGAGCGGATCAACACCTTCAGCTTCCGGCTGATGAACGCCGTGCTGCGCAACGGCCATATCTGGACCACGCACCACGTGGACGATCCGGTGACGGACGGCGCCGCGAAGACGGAGGTTGCCTGGTACGAGATCGACCCCGCGCAGGCCGATCCGTGCAGCGTCTCCTGCCCCCCGAGCGCTGTCCCGGTTCAGCAGGGCCGGGTCAGCAGTCCATCGACCTGGTACTACTTCCCCTCGATCGCGGTGACCAATTCCGGGTGCGTCGCCCTGGGGTTCTCCGGCTCCGACGCCGGCACCTTCGCCAGCGCCTACTACACCAGCCGAAGGGCGATCGATCCGCCCGGAACGATGTCGCCGCCCGGGCTTCTCAAAGGAGGGCTTTCATCCTATCTGAAGAAATACTCCGACACGCGCAACCGCTGGGGTGACTTCAGCGCGACATCGGTTGATCCCTCGGACGGAGCGACGTTCTGGACGCTCCAGGAGTACGCGGAGCCCCAGGTGGCTCCCGGCTGCCCGACGGCCAACACCGGCGTCTGGGGCACGTGGTGGGGCTCGTTCAAGTGCGGATGCTCGTCAGACTCCGATTGCAGCGACGGGCAGTTCTGCAACGGCGCCGAGACCTGCGACCTGCCGTCGGGGAACTGCTTGGCTGGAACGCCTCCTTCCTGCAATGACGCGAATCCCTGCACGGCCGACTCGTGCAA
>JANMQK010000257.1:0-2520 GCA_031370485.1 Acidobacteriota bacterium
CCGGCCGCCCCCTGGCGCCGGAGTCCTCCGTGGAACGGCGGTTTGATGAGCACTGCGAGCGCCGGGGACTGAGCTGCGTGAGCCTCCGTCAGACCTACCCTGCCTTCGTGCGGCGCAGGCGATCCCCCTTCGGCTTTTCCAATACTGAATTCAACGCGGGGCACATGAACGCGGAAGGGCACGCCGCGGCGGCGGCGGAGCTCGTCTCGGAAATGGGGAGGCTGAGAGCCCGTGGTCTTTTCTAGCCCGAGGTTCCTGATCTTCCTGCTGGTCGTCCTGGCCGTCCTCTCCCGCCGCTGGAAGCCATCCACCGCCAAGGTCCTCCTCGCGGTTTTCTCGGCGCTCTTCTACGCGGCCTGGGACTACCGGTACCTGGTGCTGCTCCTCGCGGTGAGCGTCATCGACTACTACTGCGCCGCGCGCATCGCGCGCTGCGCCGCCGAACGGAGCCGCCGGGGGTGGCTGCTCGCGAGTGTCGTCTCAAACCTCGGCATCCTCGCGTATTTCAAGTATTACAACTTCCTGGCGGACAACACCAACTCGCTTCTCGGGCCGCTGGGAGTGTCGGTACCCTATCTGAACATTCTCCTTCCCGCGGGCATCAGCTTCTACACCTTCAAGTCCATGAGCTACACGATCGATGTCTACCGCCGGAAACTCGAGCCATGCCGATCGCAGCTGGACTACACGACCTTCGTCACTTTTTTCCCCGAGCTGATCGCAGGGCCGATCGTTCGTGCATCGGTATTCCTGCCCCAGATGACCCGCACCATGGGCCCCACCGTCGATCGGTGTGTCCGCGGGGCAAGCCTCTTCCTCGTCGGCCTGACGAAGAAAATCCTGATCGCCGACCGCCTCTCGCAGATCGCCGACCCGGTCTTCGCGTCCCCGGACCTGTACTCGGGACCGACGCTCTGGCTGGGGGTCCTGGCCTACACGCTGCAAATCTACTGCGACTTCTCGGGATACTCGGACATGGCGATCGGGGTGGCCAAGATGATCGGATACGACCTCCCGGAGAACTTCAACATGCCCTACCTGAGCGCCAGCATCACCGAGTTCTGGCACCGCTGGCACATCACGCTCAGCACGTGGTTGCGTGACTACCTCTACATACCGCTGGGCGGGAACCGGAAAGGAAGGATACGCACCTACGTGAACCTCATGCTGACGATGCTCCTGGGAGGGCTGTGGCATGGGGCGAGTTGGAATTTCGTGGCGTGGGGCCTGTACCACGGCGTGGCACTCGCCGCCCACAAGTGGTACCGGGAACGGCTCGGCGACCGGGGGGGGATTCCATCCTGGATTGCGGGGCCGATCACCTTTCTCTTCGTGATGCTCGGCTGGGTTCCGTTCAGGTGCGCGGATTTCCATTCGACCGCCCGCATGCTCTCGGGAATGCTCGGGCTGCAGCAGGGTGTGGCATGGTACCCCGAGGTCCTACCCTGGGTCGTCGGCCTTGTGATCGTCGGGCACATCCTCGGCTCCCGGCTGGGCGTCTCGTGGGCGGCAGGCAGGGAAGGGAGCGTCCCGAGACCGCTAGGGCTGGTGGGCGCCCGGCTCACGGGCGATGTGATCTCGGGATGGTACGTCCGCCTGGGCGCGGCAACCGTGACCGGATCCTTCTTGGTCGTCTTCTGGGTCCTGTTCCTCTTCTATTTCTCCGCGACCCGCACGAGCCCGTTCATCTACTTTCAGTTCTGAAGAGACCCCTTCCGGGGGCGGGACGCGCGCCGCTTAAAAGCCCAAGGAACAGGGGTTGGCATTGGGACGCGTGGCGCCGGCGCTGTTGATGCCCAGGCTGCTCTCGACGCCGTTCGAGGTTCCCGTCATGAGGTAGAAGACCCCTGCTCCAACCCCGGTTGCGAAGGAGTCCTGAACGGCCGGATTCACCAGGCCGCAGGTCCGCGCCGCGAGAGGGACATTGGCGGGATCCTGGGTGTAGGTCCCGCTCTGTCGCAGGATATTCAGGCTGCCACGGTAGACGTTGAATGTCGCGTAGACAACGTCCTTCTGCCCGGTGAGCATGGAGCTCGAAACCCAATCCAGCATGATCAGCCCATCCGCCAGGTCGCAGCGGTCACCGACGCCGTTGTGATTGACATCGCTCTGGTCGGGGTTCGGCGCGTTCTTGCAGTTGTCGCACATATCTCCAAGCTTGTCGCCGTCGCTGTCCTCCTGGTCGGGATTTGCCGCGAAGGGACAATTGTCGCAGGCATCATGCACTCCGTCCGCGTCGGCGTCGACGCCCCCAGGCCCATCGTCGATCAGCGAATTGCAGTCGTTGTCCAGCCCGTCACACGTTTCGGGAGCGGGGGTTCCCGGCACGCAGCTCTGCGCCGCGCCCCCCGCGCACAGCGGCACCGTCCGGGCACACTGCCCGACGCCGCAGCTCGTCGTTCCCAGCCCCTCGTCCACCTGGCCGTTGCAGTCGTTGTCCAGCCCGTCGCAGGTCTCGGCGCGCCCTGGGTACACCCGGGGATTCGTATCATCGCAGTCTCCGCCGCACGACGCGTAGCC
>JANMQK010000326.1:0-1798 GCA_031370485.1 Acidobacteriota bacterium
CCCGCGCCGAGCCCCCCGCCCGCCGTCACCCGCAGGGCGACGTAGGACTGGGCGTTGTCGACGAACTCGATCGCCGGGGTATCCAGCGTCGCCGCGTGGGTGATCTGGACCGCGGCCATGGTCAGGGTGGCAAGTATCCCCGCGACCGCAAAGCCCTGTAGCAATCTCATGTACGCATCTCCTTGATGGGTCTTGCGAAGACCTGATGACATCCAGCCACGCGAGGGGGGCGCTGGCGAATGACGAAGCCGTCCGACGGATCCACCGCCGGACGGGTACTTCTCCTACTTCGACATCGATTGTTTCGTGGATTCAGAGGATTGTCAACTTATTCCTGCGCATATGGTTAGTGGGGCTAATCCCGATCGCTCCACGCCGGGTTTGGAATCGGCCCCAAACTCCGGTCCAAGTGTCGTTGCCCCAATGGCCTGCGCAACGCGGCCTCCGGGCGATCCCGCCCGTCCGCGTCCTTGCAGGGACTAGTTCAGTTCATGCCGCCTTCCGCCCCCGGCTTGGCGGCGATATCGAGGGTCATCATGAAGCCGTTCGTGCCGTTGAACTCGTACTGCTTCTCGCCCGTCCGCCAGGCTTCGACCGTGTTGGGCATCAAGATGAAGCCGTCGTTGTGGTCCGCGGCCCAGTACTGGAGGCCCTTGATGACCGGGACCTGCCCAGCCTGGCCGAACCCGCCCTTCTTGAGCGCGACTTCGGCCGTCTTGCCGCCGTCAATCGTGGCGTGGGCCTGGTCCGCGCCGGCCTCCCAGGCGATGTCGCCCACCCCGGTCGTGAGCGAGTTCCACTTGACCGGGAACAGCTTGCCGACGATCGCGACGATGCCGTCGCGCTGGGCCTGGGTCGTGGCCTTGTCGAAGGTCACGACCGCCCAGTCCATCTGGCCCTTGCTGAAGTCTCCGCCCAGATCGCCGGCGATCCAGAACTTGGCGCCGTCGAGCTTGACGCCCTTGTAGCTGCCGGTGTTGACCTTGTAGGCGTTGTTGAAGCGGCAGAAGTGCGATTCGGTGTGGGTCGACATGTCGTGGTGTCCGGCGGGATGTCCGGCCCCGAAATAGCAGGTGCAGAACATCGGGCACGAGCACGCCTCGATGACCGTCGCGTTCATCTTCCACTGCGGTGTGCCCGCCGCCTTCTTCTCGGCGGCCGTCACGGAAAGGGCCACGGCCAGAGTGAGTGCGCAGGCGATGACGAGTGCTCTCATGACGTACTCCTTCGCGGGGGATGGGGGTGGGGACGCGGCCTCGCGTGCAGGCCGGCCGGACACTCTTGTACCACTTCCAGGGCGCGCGGGCGACTGCATTGTGGGCCGGTGAGGCGGTTGCGGGGCATCCCCCGGTCCGATACCCTGATCCGCCACCCCTAGGGGTGTTCCCGTCCCCTAGGGACCCGTCCGCCATGATCCCCTCCCGGTTCCCATGACCAGTCCGCTGCTCGAAGCGCTGCGCGAACGCATCCTCTTCTACGACGGGGCGATGGGCACCCAGCTCCAGGAGCGGAACCTGGGTCCCGACGATTTCGGCGGCAAGCGCTGGGAGGGTTGCATCGACTATCTCGCCCTGACCCGGCCGGACGTAGTCGAGGCCGTCCACACCGCCTACTTCGAGGCCGGGGCCGACGTCGTCGAGACCAACTCCTTCCAGGCCTCGCGCCTGAGGCTCGAGGAGTGGGAGCTCGCGGACCGCACCCTCGAGATGAACCGCGCCGCGGCCGCGATCGCGCGCCGGGTCGCCGACCGCTTCCGGGCCGCCGACGGCAGACCGCGCTTCGTCGCCGGCTCGATGGG
>JANMQK010000083.1:0-4125 GCA_031370485.1 Acidobacteriota bacterium
GCATGTCGAGCGAGTCGGAAAACGCCCGCACTTTCGAGCCGGGTGCGTCGCGCCAGATGACCGGCACCTCGACGACGGCGATCCCCGCCTTGCGCGCCAGATAGAGAAGCTCCACGTCATAGGCGAAGCGCTCGACGCGCGCGGCGCGGAAAAGCGGCAGGACCTGGTCGCGCCGCATGACCTTGAACCCGCACTGCGTGTCCCTGAACCGCAGGCCGGTGATGGCGCGGACGAGGGCGTTGAAGCAGCGCCCCATCGTCTCGCGCCAGGCCGGCTGGTGTATCTCCACCCTGGAATCCGGAAGCCCCCGGGACCCGATCGCGATGCCGCGATTTCTTGGGGCGATCTCCAGCAGAAGGCGCGGCAGCTCTTCTATCGGGGTGGAGAAGTCGGCATCGCTCACCAGCACGAACTCGCCCCCCGCCATCAGGACGCCGTGCTTGATGCTGTACCCCTTCCCGCGGTTCGCGCCGTTTCGCAGCAGGCGGAACGACGCGGCCTTCGACGCCTGACCGGCCGCGAACCGCTCCACGGCCGACGGGGTGCCGTCGGTGCTTCCGTCATCGACGACGATGACCTCCGCCCCGCCCGGCGGCGCGGCGGCCCCCGCCAGGAACGCCGCGACCCGTTCGAGGCTCTGGACGATACGGGATTCCTCGTTGTAGGCGGGGATGACGATCGACAGCCGCGGCCGGGCCTCGGGCGGCACCGGGGCGCCTTTCAGGATTGGCCGGAACGGCCGCGACGGGAGGCGACCTGGATGCGGACGATCGCCTTCTGGAGCGCCACCTGGGCCCGCTTGAAGTCGACCTCGGGATCACCCCCCCGCATCCGCCCGAGCGCCCGTTCCTGCGCCTTCCGCGCGCGCTCCAGGTCGATCTCCTCGGCCCGCTCGGCGACCTCTGCCAGAACACTCACCCGGTCGGGAAGCACCTCGACGAAGCCCCACGCCACCGACACGTAGCGGCGGACGTCCCCCCGCCGGAGCGTCAGCTCGCCGATGCTCAGCTCGCTCAGGAGCGGCGCGTGGCCCGGCAGGACGCCGAGATATCCCTCGGTGCCCGGGAGGATCACCTCGTCGACGACCTCGCTCACGAGCCGCCGCTCGGGCGTGACCACCTCCAGCTGGATCGCGTCGGGGAGCATGGGCCTAGGCGGCCTCCTTCATCTTCCGGGCTTTCTCGATCGCCTCGTCGATCGGGCCGACCATGTAGAACGCCTGCTCGGGGAGCTCGTCGTGCTTGCCCTCGACGATTTCCTTGAACGAGCGCACGGTCTCGCCCACCGGCACGTACTTGCCCTTGAGTCCCGTGAACTGCTCGGCGACGAAGTTCGGCTGCGAGAGGAAGCTTCGGATCTTGCGCGCCCGCGCCACGATGATCTTGTCCTCCTCCGACAGCTCGTCGATCCCCAGGATGGCGATGATGTCCTGCAGGTCCTTGTAGCGCTGCAGCACGCCCTGCACGGCGCGGGCCACGTCGTAGTGCTCCTGCCCGACGACGCGCGGGTCGAGGATGCGCGAGGTCGAGGCGAGCGGATCGACGGCCGGGTAGATCCCCAGCTCGGAGATCTTGCGCGACAGGTTCGTCGAGGCGTCGAGGTGGGCGAAGGTGGTCGCCGGCGCGGGGTCGGTGTAGTCGTCCGCGGGGACGTAGATCGCCTGCACCGAGGTGATCGAGCCCTTCACGGTCGAGGTGATCCGCTCCTGCAGCTCGCCCAGCTCGCTCGCGAGCGTCGGCTGGTACCCGACCGCCGAAGGCATCCGGCCGAGCAGCGCCGACACCTCGGACCCGGCCTGCGTGAAGCGGAAGATGTTGTCGATGAACAGCAGCACGTCCTGCCCCTCGAAGTCGCGGAAGTACTCGGCCACCGTCAGGCCGGTCAGGCCGACCCGGAGCCTCGCGCCCGGGGGCTCGGTCATCTGCCCATAGATGAGGGCGGTCTTCTCGAGCACCCCGGACTCTTTCATCTCCCTCCAGAGGTCGTTCCCCTCGCGCGTCCGCTCCCCGACCCCCGAAAAAACCGACACGCCACCGTGCTTCATGGCGACGTTGTGGATCAACTCCTGGATGAGGACCGTCTTGCCGACACCCGCCCCGCCGAAGAGCCCGGTCTTCCCTCCCTTGAGGTAGGGCTCGAGGAGGTCGATGACCTTGATGCCGGTCTCGAACATCTGCATCTCGGTGCTTTGCTCCTCGAACGACGGGGCGTCGCGGTGAATCGGCATGGTTCGGGCCGATTTGATGGGACCCATCTTGTCGACCGGCCTCCCCAGCACGTCCATGACCCGCCCCAGGGTCTCCTTGCCCACCGGCACCTGGATCGGCGCACCGGTGTCGAGCGCTTTCATCCCCCGGACCATCCCGTCGGTCGGCTCCATGGCGATGCAGCGGGCGCGCCCCTCACCGAGGTGCTGCGCGACCTCGGCCGTCACGTCGATGGGCTGGGGAACCTCGAACCCCTCGCTCGTGATCCGCACCGCCCCATGGATCGAGGGGAGATTCTCGTCGGTGAACTGCACGTCCACGACGGGACCGATGATCTGCACGACCTTGCCGACGTTCATGGCGCGACTCCCTTCAAAGATTTCTGCCGCAGAAGCGGCACAGCGTGGCCCTGGCCTTGATAGTCTCGGCGCAGAATGGGCATTCCTTCGTGTCGATCCCGGCGGCCGCCGGGCCGAAGCCACCGGCGGCGACGGACGGGACTGCCGCCGCCGAAACCGTCCGCCCCGCCGAAAGTCCCTGCCGCGCGCGGTTTTTCATGCTGAGGATCGTCTCCCGCAGATCCGCCGGGGACGAGACGTCGGGGATCGTCGTCGACCCGTGCTCGGCCGCCGTCTGGATGTTGAGCGTGCCGTAGCCCAGCATTCGCCCGAAGACCGACTGCTCGCAGGAGATGTTGTGAATCGTTTCCAGGGGACTGTCGATCATCGTCACCGTAAAGACCCCCGACTCGTCGATCACGCGCTGCGGCGTCACGGCCCAGAGATCGCAGCGCCACGAAAAATAGCCCGCGAGAGCCCAGCCCGCGGCGACCGCTGTCACCCCGGCGGAGGCAAGCATGAGGTACCCCGGCCAGTGCGCCCACCATGCGGCCAGAAGGCACCCGGCAAAGAAGAACGCCAGGCCGAATGGCACGGCCAGCACGATCCCGTGCCGCCGCACGAGGATCTGGACCTCCTCACCGGGCTGCAGACGTGTCCGCACGCGCCCTCACCTCAATGCCTCGGCGCCGCTCACGACCTCGAGGATCTCCTTGGTGATCGACGACTGCCGGATCTTGTTCATCTGCAGCGTCAAAGACGCGATCATGTCACCGGCGTTCCGGGTGGCGTTGTCCATGGCGGTCATCCGGGCCCCCTGCTCGGCGGCGGAGGACTCGAGCAGGGATCGGTACACCTGAATCTCCACGTGCTTCGGCAGCAGCGCGGCGAAGATCTGCTCGTCCCCCGGCTCGTAGATGTAGTCGAGAGGGGGCGCCGGCGCGGCCTGTCCCGGCCCCGCCGCGGTCTCCGCGAAGGTCTCCCTGGGAATCGGCAGCAGGCGCTCGACCACGATCCGCTGCTGCATCACCGATTTGAACTCGTTGTAAAGAAGATAGACGGCGTCGAACTCGCCGGGGACGAAGCCGCGCATCAGGTCCGACGCGATTTCCTTCGCCTGGGCCAGCGTTACGTTCCTGAAGAGATCGGTGATCACGCCCCGGGTCGCGTAGGTCCGCCGCCGGAACCAGTCGCGCGCCTTCTTGCCGATGATGTCCACCTGGATGCCGCGCTCCCCCGGTTCGTCGAGGAAATACTTGGCCCGGTTCAAGATGTTTGTGTTGAAGGAGCCGCATAGCCCCTTGTCCGCCGAAATCACCACGAGCAACACGCGCTTTTCCTCGCGCCGCGCCAGGAGAGGATGCTTTTCCGGGTTGGCGCGCTTGGCGAGCGACGCAAGCACCTCGGCCATCTTGCGCGCGTACGGCCGGGCCGCCAGGATCCGCTCCTGCGAACGGCGGAGGCGCGAGGCCGCCACGAGCTTCATCGCGCGGGTGATTTGCTGCGTGCTCCGGACACTTCGGATGCGGGTGCGGAAGTCCTGGACGTTGGCCATCGATTCGTGTCCTTGCGGAGGAGGG
>JANMQK010000341.1:0-3477 GCA_031370485.1 Acidobacteriota bacterium
CAGCGTGACCCCATCGATCGCGCGCTCGAGGCCGCGACTTTGCGCTATGCCGGGCTACAGCCGCGATTCCGCTGGTACGCGCGCTTGAAATACCGGATGGATCCCTGCTACCGCGCGATAGCGCGGCATGTCGGCAGGGATTGTTTCACGGTGGATTTGGGGACGGGCCTTGGGATGCTGCCGGTGCTTCTCTGCGAGCTCGGCGAGGGACGTCGCGCTCTTGGCGTCGAATGGGACAAGGAGAAGCTGCGCTGCGGGCTTCATGCGGCCCGCGGTCTTCCGGGTGTTGCGCTGGTCGAGGGCGACCTGCATATTTTCCCGCTGCCCGCCTGCGATGTCATCACCCTGGTCGACGTGCTTCATTACTATGAGGCCGGCAAGCAGGAGGTGCTTCTCAAGCGCTGCCGGGTGGCGCTCAGGCCGGGTGGTCGCCTGCTCATCCGGGAAGGTGACGGCGCCCGCCGTGGCGGCGCTCGCTGGACACGAATCGTCGAGATGTGGGCCACCCGGTTGGGGTGGAACCGGGGACCGGCCGTGCGATTCCGGCCCATCTCGGAGCTGCGCGCCGCGCTCGTCGCGCTCGGCTTCAAGGTCGACGAGGACGAGGTGGCCGGCCGGTTTCATCCTGGCAACGTGCTCCTGGTGGCCGGAGTGACGGCCGTCCCCCGGACGTAGGACACCGCCTGTCAGGGCGGGCCGGCTGCCAACGCGAGGACAACGGTGCATCCATCGGCCCCCCGGGCGATCACCAGGACGCTCTGGAGGCGGCGCGCGGCCGCGACCGCCACCGCGACCGGCCCCCCGGCGGCGCCGAGCTCGCCGACGCGTTGCGGCAAGGACTCGATCTCCATGGAGCCCGCCTCGCTCCGCCAGCGCGCCTGTAGGCCGGGCGGTATTCCATTGGCAATGAGGGTCGACCGGAACCGGAGCGGCCGGAGCGCGTCCAGGGCCCCCGCGAGAGAAAACCGGCCCGTGGGATCGTGGCTTCGCCCATAGGCGCGCAGCCGCAGCGCATCCGCTCCGGCGGCGCGGCCCTCGAGGCCCATCACCGCGATCGCGGCGCCTTCGGACAGGCGCCGGGGAAGCCACGGCAAGTCCGCGTCACGCCGGAAGGCGGCGTGCATCTCCTCGACGCGCGCGTCCGGCGCCTCGACCCCGCCGGCGAGCATGAAGCGCGCCCGCCCTTCGGCGAGCGCGGCGCCGGCCGATGCCATCGCCTCGGCGCCAGCGGCCCAACCCGACACCAGTGTTTCGCTCGTCCCTCCCAGGCGCCAGGCCATGGAGATGTCACCGCCGACGGCGCTGGAAACGGTGCGCACGAAGAGGGCCGGGCTCAGCTCGGCCGCGGGCTTGTCGCACCGATCGAGGTGGTGCCGGAGGCTGCTGGTTCCGCACCCGAGACCGGAGCCAATCGTGACGCCCCAGTCCGGATCGACCTGCTCCGGAGGAGCGACGCCGGCATCGGCCAGCGCCACGCGCGCCGCCGCGCAACCGAGCGCCCCGTAGCGATCGGGGCGGTGGAGGCGCTGGACGGGCTCGCCGCCCAGGACCGCAAGATCGGCCGGCACCGCCACACCGACGGGCGCGTCGGACACGCCCGTATCCAGCAGGCCGGCCACCCCCACTCCGGCCGGAGTCAGCACCCCGAAGCCCAGGAACACCGGGGGGGGGTCGAGACGGACGAATCTCATGGCGGGCCCAGGAGCAGCGATACGTTGTGGCCGGCGAAGGCGGACGACGTGGACAGGGCGCAGCGCACACGCTGCCGGCGCGCGGCGCGCGGCATGTCATCGAGATGGCAGTCGGGATCGGGCTCATCGCTGTTGATCGTCGGCGGCAGGACACCCTCTTGCAGGACCTTGACGCAGAGGATTGCCTCGAGCGCTCCGGCGGCCCCGAGGGTGTGCCCTATGATCGGCTTGATCGAATTGACCGGAATGCGCGTCGCCCGGTCCCCGAAAAGACGCTTGATCGCGAGGGCCTCCATGCGGTCGTTCTGCGGCGTGCCGGTTCCGTGGGCGCTGATGAACTCGACGCACTCCGGGGTCCTCCGTGCGTCGTGCAGCGCCGCCGCCATCGCCCGCACGGCGCCGTCCCCGGTCGGAGAAGGACCGGTCATGTGGTGCGCGTCGCCGGCGCTGCCGCAGCCCAGGATTTCCGCCCGCGAGACGGCGCCCCGCGCCTCGGCGTGCGCGCGCTCTTCCAGCACCACGAAGCCGGCTCCTTCCCCGAGGGCCAGGCCATCCCGCCGTCGATCGAAAGGACGAACACAGGTCGAGGTCAGCGCGCGCAGGATCCAGAATCCGGAGACGACGAAGGCTGACAGCGCGTCGGCGCCTCCGGCCAGCATCAGATCCGCCTCGCCGCGACGGATGCAGTCGGAGGCATGGGCGATGGCGGCGGCCCCGGAGGAGCAGGCCGAGGATAGAGAGACGACCGGACCCCTCAGCCGATACCTCGAGGCGAGGCGCAGGGCCGGACTCGCCAGCCAGGCGGACGAAGGGGCGGGCGCCGGGGCCTGATCGCCGCCGTCCCGCTCCGTGTCCAGCCAGGAGAAGACCGCCCGCGCTCCTCCCAGGCAGGTGCCCACGGCGATCCCCGAGGCCGACGGCAGCCCCGGCCCTGCGTATCCCGCCGCATCGATCGCCTCGGCGGCGGCCGCGACCGCGAGACCCGCCGCCCGATCCTCGCTGTCCGGGAGAGGCTCCGCCACCTCGCCCGCAGGGAGGTCTCCGAAGCACGCGAAGTCCGGGCCCGTCAGCGGTCGCAGGGCCGAACGACCCTCGAGACAGGCGCGCCAGAACGCCTCGACACCGGCGCCCGCGGCGGTGATCGCCCCCATGCCCGTGACGACGACCCGGCGTCCGCCGCTCATGTCCGTGCCCCTATTCCCACGTCATCCCGGCTTGCCGGACAGTCTATCCAGGGGGAAGCGTCGGTGTCGCAGGCTCGCCTGCGAGAAACTTCCACTTCTGCCTTCATGACTGGTGCCGCGTTAAATCAGTTGTCTGGTCCGCATGTCGCTCCCCGGATTTTCCGCACAAGACGGGCAGCAACACTCTATAGGCCCCCATCATCACCGGCGGCAAGACCAGCCACTGCAACAGCGGGGAAAGACCAATACCGAAAATCATCGGCATGCTCGCCGTGTAGCCCCAGTTGCCGGCGCGATAGACGTTGTACCATTCGCTCCATGCGGTAAAAGCCATCGCGCCGATCACGACAATTACGCCGCCTGTCCACGGACGCGACGCCGGCCAGTCCGCGCGCCGGAGCACAATGCCGGCCAGCGCGAACATCACAAGTGCAATCGCAACGTCGCCCAGGGAGCAATGCAGCAGTGCCCATGCAATGCCCATGCCATCCGCCTCAGCCCATATCGTATAGAGCGGGACGTGCGCGATTTCCCACGCCAGATTCAAAACGAACGCGAGCGCTGACCAGAGACCTGCGCTTGCCATGATGCTGGATACCGCC
>JANMQK010000033.1:0-17588 GCA_031370485.1 Acidobacteriota bacterium
CGCGGCGTCCGCTTTCGCGTCGGCCCCGGAATTTGGGCAAAAACGACCTCGCCGAGCTCCGTTCGTTCCAGGACTGGTATCTCAGGTACTGGCTGCAGAGCGTGCCCGGTGTTGCGGAGGTCGCCTCGATCGGAGGGTTTCAGAAGCAGTACCAGGTCAACGTCGATCCCCTGGCCCTCCTGGCCTTCAACGTCCCGCTGACACGCGTCATCGAGGGGATCCGGCAGGGAAACAATGACGTCGGGGGCCGGCTCGTGGAGTTTTCCGGAGCCGAGTACATGGTCCGGGGCCGGGGCTACGCCCGGTCAATCGAAGACCTCGAGGCGATCGTCGTGGGGGACGACGGGCGCGGCACACCCATTCTCGTGCGGGACGTGGCGCTGGTCGCCATCGGGCCCGACATCCGCCGCGGTGTCGTCGACCTCGACGGGACGGGTGACACGGTGGGCGGTATCGTCATCATGCGCTACGGAGAGAACGCCCTCAATGTCATAGCCCGCGTCAAGGAAAAGATCGACAGCGTCCGCCCCTCACTTCCCCCGGGTGTCGAGCTCGTCACGACCTACGACCGATCCGAGCTGATAAGGAAGTCGATCGACACCCTCAAGCACGAGCTGATCCTCGCGATGATCATCGTCAGCCTCGTCATCCTGGTGTTTCTCTGGCACATCCCTTCCGCCATCGTGCCGATCGTCACCATCCCGGTCTCGGTCATCCTGGCGTTCATCCCGATGTACTTCATGGGGATCACCTCCAACATCATGTCGCTCGCCGGGATCGCCATATCGATCGGCGTCCTGGTCGACGGCGCGATCGTCGAGGTCGAAAACGCCTATAAGAAGCTGCAGCTCTGGGAGGCGGGAGGACGGATCGGCGACTACCACCGCGTGCGTCTCGAGGCGCTCAAGGAGGTCGGGCCGTCGGTCTTTTTCTCGCTTCTCGTGATCGCGGTGGCGTTCATGCCGATCTTCACCCTGGTCGACCAGGAAGGGCGACTGTTCAAGCCGCTCGCCTACACCAAGAACCTGGCCATGGCGATCGCCGCGATCCTGGCGATCACGCTCGACCCGGCCATGCGCATGCTCTTCACACGGATGGACCGGATGCATTTCCGGCCCCGCTGGCTGTCGTGGCTGACGCACCAAGCGGTGGTCGGCACCTACTACCCGGAGGAGAAGCACCCGATCAGCCGGCTCCTGTTCCGCGTGTACGAGCCGGCCTGCCGGCTGGTGCTCCGCCACCCGTGGGCCACGGTCACGGCCGCTCTGATCCTTCTCCTCTCCACCATCCCCGTCTACCAGCGCCTGGGCTCCGAGTTCATGCCGCCGCTCGACGAAGGGACGCTGCTCTACATGCCGACGACCCTCCCGGGGCTTTCGGTCACCGGGGCGGAACAACTGGTGCAGACCTCCGACAGGATCATCCATGCGGTCCCCGAGGTGGAGAGAGTCTTCGGCAAGGCGGGCCGCGCCGACACCTCCACGGACCCGGCCCCTTTCTCGATGCTCGAGACGACGATTCTCCTCAAGCCGCGCTCGGAGTGGCGAACAGCGCAGCGCTTTTACTCCGACTGGCCGGAAGCGCTGCAGGCCCCGCTCCGCCATCTCTGGCCGGACCGGATCTCGCAGGACGAACTCATCACGGAACTCGACGGAATGCTCCGCTTTCCGGGCGTCACCAACGCCTGGACCATGCCGATCAAGAACCGCACCGACATGCTTACGACCGGCATCAGGACCCCCGTGGGCATCAAGATCTTCGGTGCCGACCTGAACATCATCGAGCGGATCGGCGCCCAGATCGAGAACACGCTCCGCGATCTCCGCGGCACGAGGAGCATCTATGCCGAGCGCACGGCGGGCGGATATTTTCTCGACTTCGACCTGAGGCGGGGCGATCTCGCCCGCTACGGCCTGACCGTGCAGGACGCCGGGACGATCATCGAGTCGGCCATCGGCGGCGAGACGGTCACGACGACGGTGGAAGGGCGGGAGCGCTACACCGTGAGCGTCCGCTACGCTCGAGAGATGCGCGACAGCCTGCAGCGCCTGCAGCGGGTCCTCGTCCCCACCCCCTCGGGCGCGAAGGTCCCTCTCGAGCAGATCGCGGACATCCGGATGACGACCGGGCCCGGCATGATCCGGGACGAGAACGGCATGCTGGCCGGTTACGTCTACGTCGACCTGGCGGGAAGGGACGTCGGCGGCTATGTCGAGGAGGCGAAGAGCCGGGTTGAGGAAACGGTGACGCTGCCGACTGGCTACTCCATCCAGTGGAGCGGCCAGTACGAGAACATGCTCCGGGTCCGGGAGCGGCTCAAGATCGTCGTCCCTGTCACGATATTCCTGATTTTCATCCTCCTTTACATGAACACCCGGTCGGGGGTGAAGACCTGCATCATCCTTCTCGCGGTTCCGTTCTCAGTGATCGGCGCCGTGTGGCTGCTGTACTTCCTGGGGTACAACGTCTCGATAGCCGTGTGGGTCGGGATGATCGCGCTGATGGGACTCGATGCCGAGACCGGTGTCTTCATGATGCTGTTTCTCGACCTTTCCTACCGGGACGCCGCCCTCGCCGGGAGGCTGCGCACGCGCGAGGAGCTGCAGGAAGCGATTATCCACGGGGCGGTCAAGCGGATCCGGCCGAAGATGATGACCGTAACGGCGGCGTTTGTGGGCCTGATGCCGATCATGTGGTCCCTCGGCACCGGCTCGGACATGATGAAGCGGGTCGTCGCCCCGATGATCGGCGGCCTCGTGACCAGCTTCGTCATGGAGCTCCTGGTCTACCCGCCGATTTACGAGATCTGGAAATGGAACTTCGAGCTGAAGCGGGGCGCCGCGCCGCCGGTCGAGCCGGTCCTGCCGCACGCCGGCCCGGCCTGATATGATCCTGCTCATGTGGCTTCTGCCCGGGCTTCCGAATCTTCATCCGGCGCTGGTTCATTTCCCGCTGGCGATTTTTCCCGCCGCGGTCGTGTTCGATCTGGCGGCCTTGTTCCTGCGCCGGGTCGCCTGGCTCGATCGCGCCGCCACGGCCCTTTACGTCCTGGGGGCCATGGGGGCCGGAGCCGCGTACCTTGCCGGGGAGGAGGCGGAGGAAGGGCTGCACGGCCTGCCCGCTGCAGTGGGAGTCCTCATCGACCAGCACAGCGTCTGGGCCGCGCGGGCGCTCTGGACCATCGTCGCCCTCGCGCTATTGCGACTCGGCCTGGCCTGGCATGAGCGCCGTCGCGCCGTCAGCGGCTATCGGCCGCTTCGGTATGCGGTCCTGGTCGTCGCGGCGGCTGCGCTCTGGCTGCTGGTGGAGACGGCCGACCGCGGGGGCGCGCTCGTCTACCGCCACGGTGTCGCGGTGCAACCGGCCGGCGCCGCCGAGCCGCCAGCGATCCCATGACGAGACCGGTGAGTGCCGTGGCGCTGCTCCTCCTAGGAACCCTCATCCTGGCGGTGGCGGGATGCGCCAGGGAACCGGAGCGCTGCTGGGTCTGCGAGCGCGAGATCCATTCCCAGGTTGTCGCCACGATCCACCTCGCCGACGGCAAGACCGTCCATGCCTGCTGCCCGCGCTGCGCCCTGCACTACGAGGAGGCGCCGGGCAACCGCATTCGCGGCATCGATGTCCGCGATTTCATCTCGGGAACGGACCTGCCGTTCGGCAAGGCCTTCTTCGTGGAGGGAAGCGACGAAGCGCCCTGCTTCCACCATCCCCCGATCGTCGATCAGACCCGCTCTCCCATGCGGGTCTGTTACGACCGCTGCCTGCCGAGCCTCATCGCCTTCAGCACGGCGGAGGGGGCCCGCGAGTTCATGAGCGAGCATGGCGGCACGCTGCGCCCACCGGGGTCCTTGTCCGGACAGGGGGAGACCGCCGGCCACTGAGCGGTCCTTGTCCCCTCCGGCGCGGGGACTCTCTCACTCGGGCGGCGGCAGCGGAATGTCGTAGACGTAGTAGGCGTGCGCGACGACGGCCGTGGGCCGCCCGTGAAGCAGCCAGTTTCCCTCGCCCCGGCCCTGCTTCCGCGCCAGTTCCCCGATCCCCCGCGCCACAAGGTGCGCGCTGATGGCGTACAGCCCCGGCGGCAGCGGGCGCGCGGTCAGGTCCTGCACCGTGATCCGGTTGTAGACTAAGCCGTAGAACTCGGGGCGGATGCTGCCGAAGTACCCCAGGTTCACGACCCGCCCCGGGGCGTGCCGGTCAAGCCACTCCTTGAGCTGCCCAAGCCCCTGGCCCCAGTCGACGTTGCTGTCGTCGAACCACAGGACGCCGCAGGCCGATCCCCCGTCGAGGCCGATCTTGCCCGGGGCCTCCGGCAGGCAGGCCAGCTCGTTGAAATAGGACAGGTGATCGGGATAGATGCCCCAAGCCGCGACAACGACCCAGACGCACAGGACCGCCGCCAGGACCTTGCCGACCCGGCCCCGTTCGTGGATCAGGTAGGCCACGCCGGCGCCGCCGAGCAGGTAGAGGAACGGCAGCGCCGGGATGATGTATCGAATTCCGAGATTGTGCGAAACGACCGTGTAGCCAAGAAACAAGGATATCGGCGGGAGAAGGACGAAGGTCCGATCGAGCGCCGTCCGAACCCCCCGCCGCGTAAACGCCATCAGCCCCACGCCCACGAGGAGTATGGACGCGATCGGCTCCTTGAGAAGATACGCCACGATGTAGTAGGTCCAGAACCGCGGCTTGAACTCTCCCGCCATGAAGGGCGCATAGGCCGTGATGTGGTCCGCATTCACCCGTCCCATCCCCTTGAAGTAAAGAAACGGATTGGACGGGAAGAAATAGAGCGCGTAAATCACCAGCGCCGCAACCGCTCCCATGGCGAGGAGGGCATACAGGCACCACACGATCCGCTGGCCCCTGTCCGCCGAGGCGTACGGATCGGCCAGGGTCGAGGGACGCAGCCCGGGGGATGCGGGGATGAAGAGCGCCGCCGCATAGACAAAGATCGCCGCGACGGGCAGCAGGACGACCCCTGTGAATTTCGACCCGAGAGCCGCCCCCAGGGCGAGCCCGCACAGCAGGAGCCGCGGCACGGAGCGCTGCTCGATGTAGCGGTACAGCGCGAACAGGAAAAGCATCAGGAAGGCCGCGAAACCGACGTCGGTCGTCACCAGGGTCCCGTGCGCGAGGATGGTCGGATCGAAGACGTACAGGAACAATGCCCCGACGGCGGCGGCATCCCCCACCAGCTTCCGTCCCCACGCATAGATCAGGAAGCCCAGGAATGTGGCCAGCAGCAGGAACGGCAGCCGCGTCCAGAACAGCACCCGGCCGCTGTCGTTCCCGAAGATCACGTCCATCCCGAGCTGCCACTGAACCCAGGGGTCGGGGTCGTCGCTTATTTCGGCCCAGGCGTCGGGAGTCATCGGCCACTTGGCCCCCATCGCCAAGAGAGGGAGGGCGCCGATCTCCTTGAGTAGAGGCGGATGCTGCAGGTTGACCTTGAACTGGCGCGTCTTGAGATAGGAAAAGCCGGCGCCGATGTGGGCCGGCTCGTCAAATGTCGGCGTTTTCAGCGCAAGTGTTGAAAAACCCTGGAGAAAGAAAGCCAGGAGAAGCCCGGAAACCAGGAGGGGGCGGAAACCCGGCCCTTGACGCCTCTCCGACATGGGCGGAATGCTAGCACAGAGCCTCTCCCTCTCCCACGGGAGCCTGGCGTTGACGGCCCCCGCCGGGTGCAGTAGATTCCGCCGCCTGATGGGTAGGACCCTGGACAGCGACAAAGTGACGGCGGCGGGCGGATCGGGAGACCCCTGGGAGCGCCGCGCCGTGCCCCTGGCGCTGCTGCTTCTCGGCCTCCTTTTCCTGCAGGGCCTGGCGTTCATCCTCGAGTCGTCCCAGACGAGCGACGAAGCGGCGCACCTGGCGGCCGGCTACTCGTACCTCGAGACCGGCGATTTCCGCCTGAACCGCGAGCACCCCCCGCTCATCAAGGAATTCGCGGCACTGCCCCTCCTGCCGCTCGGGCTCTCCTTCCCGTGGGGGCCGCTTTGGGACCAGGCCGAGGAATGGAACATCGGGCGCATCTTCGTGCACGAGAACCGCCTGTCGAACGACACGATCCTCCTCCTCGCGCGGCTCCCTCTGCTCCTTCTCTCCCTCGCCCTGGGCTGGGCGATGTTTCACTGGGGACGGCGGCTGTTCGGGGCGCGGGGGGCGCTTCTGGGCCTCGGGCTCTACGTGTTCGACCCGAACGTCGTCGCCCATTCGTCCCTCGTGACCACCGACCTCGGCGTCACGCTTTTCATCTTTCTCGCCGTCTATGCCCTCTGGTCGTGGTCGGAGCGACCGTCCCCCATACGTCTGCTCGCGGTGGGGCTCGCGACCGGCGGCGCCTTCGCCTCGAAGTTCACGGCTCTCTGGCTCCTGCCGATTCTGGCGCTGCTCGGAACGGTCCTGCTGGCGCTGGACACGCCCCTGCCCCGCCGTCCCTGGTCGGGCCGCTCGGCTCCGGCGGCGGGCCGCCGCTTTTCATGGCCCCGGCTTGCCGCGCTCCTCGCGGCGTCGGCGCTCGTGGCCGCCATCGCCTTCGGGGTGGTGGCGGCCTCCTACGGTGTCGTCGGACTGCCGGCGTATTTCGCCGGCCTTTACATCGGGATCAGCCACTCGGGCGGCGGGCACATGGCGTATCTCATGGGGCACACATCCGACACGGGATGGTGGTTCTACTTTCTCTTCGCGTTCCTGATCAAGACGCCGATCGGCACCCTTCTCGTCGTCGCCGCCTCGATCGTGGCCTTGTGCGCCGGATGGCGTCACCGGCTCAAGGACGAGATCTTCCTATGGGCTCCGATCCTCGTGGTCGTGGAGATAACCTGCTTCTGGAAGGTCAACATCGGTGTCCGGCACCTGCTGCCGATCTATCCCTTCCTGTATCTCGGCGTCGGTCGGATCGTCGGCCCCGTCCGGCCCCTCGGCGCGGCCTGGGCGCGCCGGATCCTGCCCGCGGCCGCGGCCGCCTGTCTCGCCTGGACCGCCATGGAGGCCGCGGTCATCCTTCCCTACAACCTCGCCTACTTCAATCAGTTCGTCGGAGGCCCCGAAAAGGGGCACCTCTACCTGCTCGATTCCAATCTCGACTGGGGACAGGCGTCCAAGGCCGTGCGCCGTTTCATGGAGGCCGAGCGGGTGCCGGCGGTCTACCTCGCCTTTTCGGGGAACTCGGACCCCTGGTATTACGGGGTCCGCTACGAATACGTCCCGGGAACGGGGAACCTCGCGAATGCCGCGGAGCGGCCGTTCCGGATGCCGGAGGACGCGCCCCACGAGCTCTTCGTCATTAGCGCGATGATCCTGCACTCGGTCCACTTCAGCGATCAGAATCTCTACGCCTGGATGAGGGAGCAGCGGCCGATCGCGATGCCCGGGTACGCCAACCTCGTTTACGACATCACCAACGACGCCAGGACGCACTCCTATTTCGCGGTCCTCGACCTCAATTTCGGGCTACTCGATCTTGCCGAGTTCGAGGCGCGGCGCGCGCTCCGCATCGACCCGGGGAATGCGCTGGCCAGGAAGGTCCTGGAGAAGATCGCCGAGACCTCGTCGTCCGGTCCGGAATCGTATCCCGGCCCTCACCCACCGCCCGGACGCTGAGAGCGCCGCAGCTCGGACAGCGCGCGCTTCGCATCGGCTTCCAGGGCGGATCCCGCCGGGTCGAGAGCCGCGGCCTTCTCCAGCGCATCGAGCGCCCCGGCGCGGTCCCCCCCGCGGTAGAGCAGCAGCCCAAGGGCGCGCAGCGGGATGGGGGACGCGGGAGCGATCCGGATCGAAATGCGGTATTCCTCGGTCGCCTCCGCGACGCGGCCGGTGCGCTCCAGGACCCGGCCGAGCTGGTAATGGTAGATGGGGTGGGAGGGACGGGCCCGAATCGCCGCCCGCAGCGCCTCCTCGGCGCCGGCGGCATCCCCCGATTTCAGAAGCACGAGTCCTGCGGCGGCCAGCAGGTCCGGGTCCCCGGGGGCGGCGTCGAGACCTCTCAGATACGAGGTCAGGGCCGCGGCCTCGTCCCCCGCCTCCTCCTGCGCCAGGCCGAGGTTCCTGTAGTAGTCGGCCTTCCCCGGGTCGATCCGCAGCGCCTCGGAGTAGGCGCGGACCGCCGCCGCCACATCTTTCATGGCGAGGCAGGCGGCGCCAAGGTTCGTGTAGCCCCGGTCGCTGCCGGGATCGATCGATACCGCCTTCTCCAGCGTCTCGCGGGCCTCGCGGCTTCTTCCCAGCGCATTCAGGCTCCGTCCCAGGTTGACCAGGTACGGCACGTTCGCCGGCTGGACGCGCAACGCCTCGCGGTACTGCCCGACCGCGGCCTCCCACTCCTTGCGCCGGGCGTGGACACCCGCGAGGTTGTAGTGCGCATCGGCGAATGCCGGCCAGATGGCGATGGCCTCCTTGTAGGCCGCCACCGCCCCGGCGTCATCGCCCCCCTGTTCCAGGGCCGACCCGTGGTTGAACAGCGCGCGGACGCTCCCCGGCGCCACATCGAGGGCCCGGGCGAAGATCGTGGCGTCGTCACGCCAGTCCCGCAGGCGCA
Organism: Acidobacteriota bacterium; assembly: GCA_031370485.1. Taxonomy (GTDB): domain Bacteria; phylum Acidobacteriota; class Polarisedimenticolia; order Gp22-AA2; family Gp22-AA2; genus JANMQK01. Next base: position 8,540 of record JANMQK010000033.1, read on the forward strand.
CGACACTGCGCGCCGCGAAGGCCGCGATCAGGACGACCGTCGCGATGCCCGCCGCCCGGACGCGCCAGGTCGTTCCCCCCGCGGCGTCCGTCGCGCGCAGGCGCGACAGCCCCGCCCCCGCCAGCAGGACGAACCCCACCGAGGGAAGATACAGAAGCCGCTCCGCCAGTATCGTTCCGATCGGGAAGAGCAGGTTGGCGACCGGCGCCATCGCCAGGCCGATCCAGACGAGCGCGAAGCAGGCTTCCGGCCAGCGCCTCCGGCTGACCGCGACGGCGGCGACCCAGCCGATGAGCAGTGCGGCGCCCGCCGCCACGCCGGGCTCCATGGGCGAGAGGGCCGGCTGGATGGCCCGGTACGAGTAGTCGATCGACTGGCGCAAAGGCGCGAGAAGGAGCAGGGCGTACCGGCCGAGGACCTTGAGCGCCGTCAGCCGGCCCTCCACGAACGGGAGGTGGGCGATCGGGTTGTCCACGTAGTGGACGAAACCGGGGGGGTTCAGGCCGCCGATCGCCCAGATCCTCATCAGGAGGCAGGCCGCGAGTACCGACGCCGACGAGAGGTGGAACCGCCAGAGAATCCGGCCGCGGGCCACGAGCCGGTCGGCCGCCAGGATCAGGAATGGCGCGGCCACGGCGTTCTCCTTCGAGAGCATGCCTGCCGCCACGCACCCGAGCGCGGCCACGAACCAGGCCAGCGCGCGCCGCGGACTCTCCCCCTGCGTCCGTTCGCGGCCCTTGAGAAAGGCCACGACCGACCCCATTGTCGCAAGGGCCGCCAGCAGCTCGGCGCGTCCGACCACCAGCCCGAGGACCTCTGTGTGGATCGGATGGACCGCGAACAGCAGCGCCGCCGCCGTCGCCGGCTTCAGGAAGGATCCGCCCGATCCCGGGGCCGGCGCATCGGGCTCGAGCAGGCGCCGCGCGAGGGCCAGGACGAGAAGGCTCATGAGCAGGTGCAGCCCCAGATTTGTGACGCGGTACCCCAGGGGATGCAGTCCATTGACCGCGTGATTCAGGGCAAAGGAGAGGATGGTGAGCGGCCGGTAGAGGTTCGGCACCGACGCCTCTCCGACACTCCAGTAACCGTGCGTGAATATCTCGGAGACGCGCGAGAGGTTCCGGACCAGCTCGTTCTGCTCGATAATCCGGTGGTCGTCGTGGATGAACCCGGGCAGAAGGGCCGGGAGGTTCACGATGACGGCGGCGAGCGCGACGGCGATCGCTTCGCGCCGTCCCGGGCGTTTCGTCACGAGGGCGCCCCGCCCTTCAACGCGGCGGGCCGCCGGCGTAGCCCAGGGACCGGAGCTGCTCCTCGAGACCCTCCGGCAGCGGCGGCTCGCCGCGATCGTCGCGCATGGGATCGCGGCCCACGATATCGAGAAGCGCGCGCTTCAGATCGGCCTCCTCGCGCGGACGGCTCCCGAGCGCGTTCACCTTCTCCCCCGGGTCGCTCCTGAGATCGTAGAACTCCCAGACAGGGGCGGGATCGCGCGGGATCAGGATCAGCTTGAACGAGTCGCTGCGCATCATCCGCCATTTGCCCGCCACCCCCCCGATGTACTGCCTCGGGTTCTCGGGGTAGAAGTTCCGCCCCGACTCGGAATACGCGAGCGGGCCCGGGGCGTTGCTCGCCCCCCGCGCCCACGGCACCTGGCTCACCCCCTGGAGGCCAGCCGGGATCGGCACGCCGGCCAGATCCAGCAGAGTCGGGAGGATGTCGATGGTGCGCGCCTGGGTCTCGACGAGGGTGCCCGCCGGGAGCCGCCCCGGGGCCGTCACGATGAAGGGCACCCGCACGGTCGGCTCGTAGAGGTAGGCCCCGTGCTCGAAGAAGTAGTCGTGCTCTCCCAGGCCCTCGCCGTGATCAGCCGTCACCAGGACGATGGTGTTCTCGATCACCCCGAGATCGCGAAGCGACTTCATCAGGCCCCCGATGGCCCGGTCGGAGTACGCCACCTCCCCGTCGTAAAGTGCGATCGCGTGCTCCACCTCGCGGGCCGGGAGACGGGTCCTGCCGAAGATGATGTCGCCCCGTTCGACACCCGGCCGCGCTTCATCGTTGAAGGTAAGCGGGCCCTTGTATCCCGGGTCGAACATCTCCGTGAAAGGCGCCGGGGCCTCATAGGGCCAGTGGGGTGCGTCGTACCGCAGCCAGAGAAAGAACGGCGCTCCGCCGGGCGTGACATGGGCCCGCAGCCACTGCACCGCCTTGCGGGTCGCGTCCTCGTCGTTGCGGGTCGGCACGCGCACCTTGCGCCCCTCGGGGTCGAGGTAAATCTCCGGGTCGTAGTTCTGCGGCTCGAAGTCGCGGTGCAGGCCGACGTTGAGTCCCTGGGTGACCGCGAACGCCTGGTACCCCGCGTCGCGCAGCGCACGCGTGAGGGTCATCCGTCCCTCCAGCGCTTCGTGGCTCTGGCCCTCGTAGCGCAGCCCATGGACGGGAGGGTAGACGCCGGTCAGGATGGAAGGGAACGACTGGACCGTCCGCCCCGCGGCGGTGGTGGCCACCCGGAAGACGACACCCCGGCGCGCAACGAGATCGATATTGGGACTCGTCTTGCGGGCGTAGCCGTAGCAGCCGAGATGGTCGGGACGCAGCGTGTCGACCGTGATGAGAAGGACGTTGGGCCGGGATGCTCCGGGCGCGGGCGGGGCGCCGCTCCTGCTTTCTCCCGGGCCGCCGCAGCGAAGCGCGGCGCACGCGGCGATGGCCAGGAAAAGCGCCGCGGGCCGGGGGCCGGCCGCCGCCCCGCGCCCCTCAGCCATGCGAAGCGCCGGCCCCGGCCGCGCGTTTCGCCGTCGGGGCGTGTCCCGACGAACTTCCGTAGCGATCGAAGAAGAGCCGGCCCCAGCCCGTGCGGCGGAACCGGGCGATCCGGGCGCGGCCGACCGTCGGGTACCAGAGAAAGTCATGGTAGATGTTCGAGGCCGCCGGCGCCCAGACGACCAGCGGCGAGTGCAGCGCTATCCTCTCCAGGAACCGCAGCGGCCCCCGGCGCAGCATCTGGTCCCCCCAGATCACGAGCGAGCGGCTCACCTGGAAATGGAGGTTGAGGCGGGAGATGTCGTCGCCGACCAGCTCGATGTCGCGCGGGTCGGCGATCCCCAGGCCGCGGTCGTGGCACATCTTGAGGTAGGGAATCGTCATCGGGTCGAAGCCCATGATGCGGGCCGCAACGGCGTCGATCGCGACCGAGTCGGCGCCCGCAAGGATGACGTCGCCGGCGACCGGGACCATGGTGCGCGGCCCGGCGCCGTTGCCGCACACCGTCCCGTCCATCGCCGTGAAGATTCCCGGGTGCAGCTCGCGCTGCATCAGCATCAGATCGACCAGCACCTCGTGCATGTACTTGTGCGCGTGGTGCCGCACCTCCTTCAGGAGTCCCCCGAAGGCGTTCTTGATCGACCCGGTCGTGACCGCGTGCCCGTGGGTCTTCACCGTCGGCAGGTGCAGGATGTTCTTGCCGGGATAGATGTCGGGGATCTCGATCCCCTCCGGGAAGATCTCGTTCAGCCTCAGGAGCTTCGCCTTGAAGCGATGGACGACCCACCCGACCTCGGTCAGCGGGGTGAACCGCAGGCCGAACCGCTCGAGGACCGGCAGCCAGCGGTTGTTGGCGGCCCCCTTCCAGGGGTCGGTCACAACCGTCCGGTTCTCGACCGGCAGCAGCCGGGAGCGGTCGTAGCCTTCCTCCAAAAGCGCCCCCACGACCCCCTCGACCTGCCACGGCTGGCTGGAGCAGGCCGGGAAATACCTGGTCCACGACAGGTTCAGCTTGAGAAGCGTGGGGATCGCGGGGTCGAGGGCCGCGCGGCAGCCGGCAAGTCGCATCAGGCGACCGTAGTCGCCGACCACGGTCGCGGGCGAGGTGCGAAGAACGGCAATCCTGGGGCGGGGCATGTCAGGTTCTCCTGCCGGCAAATCTGGCCTGCACGACCGGGCCCCGCATTATACGGCCCGGACAGGCTAGCCCGGAGGATGAGCCACGTACAGGAGTACGATCACGGTCAGCGCCCAGAGGCCGACGCACGCCAGGAGGGGCCGATCGGTCAGGAGCGCCTGCGCCGGGTTGCCTCCGTGGCCTTTCTGGTGGACCAGGTACAGGTACCTGAAAATCCCGTAGAGCACGAACGGCACCGTGGCGTAGAGGTGGTGGGTGCCGAGCTTCAACTCCACCTCCGGAGAGGCCGTGTAGAACATGTAGGCGACGACGGTCGAGGCGGTCACGACACTGATCATCTGGTCGATGAACTCGATCGAGTATTCGCTCAGGATGGCGCGGTGCTCGGTGGGACGTTCCAGCACCGCCAGCTCGGTGCGCCGCTTGCAGAATGCCAGGAACAGCGACAACAGGATGGTGCACATGATGAGCCAGGTGGAGATCGCCACATCGATGACCAGCCCTCCGCCGACCGCGCGCAGGACGAAGCCGCTGGCGATCGTCATGACGTCGAGTATCACGAGGTCCTTGAGCCAGATCGAGTAGACCACGTTCAGCGCCACATAGACGAGCAGGATCGCGCCGAACGGGCGCGACAGGGTGAACCCGGTCATCAGGGAAGCGATCAGGAGGAGCGCCGCCGCGACAATCGCCGGAGCGGCCGGGAGCGCCCCGCAGGCGATCGGGCGCCGCGCCTTTTCCGGGTGCTGCCTGTCCCGTTCGGCGTCGAACAGGTCGTTGAGGATGTAGACACCGCCGCTCGCGGCGACGAACTCCCAGAAGCCCGCGACCGCGCGCAGGACGAGCGAGGGGTCGGTCAGCTTCCTGGCGAACAGCAGCGCCGCGAAGACGACCAGGTTCTTGATCCACTGCCGGGGCCGCATCGAGATGACGACCCCGGCCAGGATGCGGAGTGGGTACGATGTCTCGCTCGCGCGTGTGCTCAGGGAGACCTCCCGGAGTTTCATGGGCCGCCGCCGGCGCGGCGCGGTGAAAGCGGCGCATATTACTATATGCGGCGTGCGCGTCGCCGTGATCATCCCCGCTCATAACGAGGAGGCGTCCCTGCCGCTCGTCGTCGCCGACATCCCCGCGGGCCTGGTGGAGGAAGTGGTGGTCGTCGACAACGCCAGCACCGACGGCACGGCCGCCGCGGCCCGCAGGCTCGGCGCGACCCTCCTCGAGGAGCCCTGCCGCGGATACGGGGCCGCCTGCCTGCGCGGCATCGACTATCTCAGGGCCAAGCGGCCTGATGTCGTGGTGTTTCTCGATGCCGACTACAGCGATCATCCGGAGGAGATGCCGCTCGTCCTTGCGCCCATCCTCGAAGGCCGCAGCGACCTGGTCGTCGGGTCGCGGGTCGCCGAGCGCCGTGAGCCCGGGGCGCTTCTCCCGCAGGCGCGTATCGGCAACTGGCTGGCGACGCGGCTGATGCGGCTTCTCCACGGCGGGCGGTTCAGCGATCTGGGCCCCTTCCGGGCGATACGTTTCCCGGCCCTTCTCGGGCTCGGCATGCAGGACCGCGACTTCGGCTGGACCGCCGAGATGCAGGTCCGCGCGCTGAAGCGGGGGCTGCGGACCACCGAGGTGCCGGTCTCCTACCGGCGGCGTGTCGGGGTCTCGAAGATCACCGGGACGCTCGAAGGGACGATCCGCGCCGGCTGGAAGATTCTCTACACGGTGCTGAGGGGACCGGGCTGAGCGGGTCTCCGCCCGGCGTCAGGAGCGCCTGTCGCGGGTCCGGTGCCGCGCGATCGGCGTGACCTCCGCCGACGGGACGCTTCCCCGGATCGCGGCGCGCCGCACCGCGATCATCTCGGCCGCGACGCTGACGGCGATCTCCTCCGGGGTCTCGGCCCCGATCGGCAGCCCCATCGGGCCGCGAAGCTCCTCGAGATCCCCCGCCGGCGTGCCCAGGTCGACGGCACGCGATCTAACGGTGGCCACCTTGCGCCGGCTCCCGATCAGACCGACGTAGGCGGCTCCCCGCCCGACCGCGTGCCTCACCGCGGCCAGGTCGGTGCGGTGGCATCGGGTCACGATGGCGACATAGGCCCCTGGCAGAACCGGGGGAAGATCGCCGGAGAAGTCGTGCTCCGTCCGGACCAGGCTCACGCCCGGCGGGACGCGCTGCGGGTCGAGATAGCGCGGCCGATCGTCGGCGAGCGTCACGTCGAAACCCAGCCGGGAACCCAGGCAGGCCAACTCGCGGCCGATGTGCCCGCCCCCGAACACGAGAAGCGGCTCCGGCGGCCGGACCACCTCGAACAGCACGCGGGCCGAGCCTCCGCAGGCCATCCCCAGGGCGTTCTCCCCCTGCTCGGTGAAGCGGTAGTCCTTCTCGAATCCCGCGCCCGACTCCAGGGCCGCCTTGGCGTCCTCGATCACCAGGGCCTCGAAAGCCCCCCCCCCGATGCTGAACGCCGTCTCGCCTGTCCCGGAGACGATCATCTTGGCGCCGAAGCGCCGGGGGGTCGATCCCTGGCGGGCCACGAGGGTGGCCACCACCACGGTGTTCCCGGCGCGAAGCCGGCGGGAGAGTTCCTCGTAGAAGGCGAGCGTCATGTCAGCGCGCGGCGGTGAGTCGCGCCTGGTTTTCCTTCCACCACTTTGTCCAGGGCGCGGGTAGCGGGCCGAGATTCCGGCCGGCAATTTTTTCCAGGGCTTCCCTCGCAGCCGATCGGGACAGCGGGTCCCCCTTCTGCAGCCTCTCGATAAAGTAGGGCGCGAGGGCAGCGTTGCCATGCTTCATCATGAGTCCCCGGATTGCGGCGGCGCGGAGGTCGGACGACGGGTCCGAAGCGCCGATGGCCTGGAGGACCTCGACGGACCCTGGGGCGTCGCGCTCCTGCATCGCGGTCAGGACGTCGCTCCGCACTTCGGGCGCGGGATGCGAGGCCAGCGCCTTGAGCGCCTGTAGCGCCTCCGGTCCCGCGAAATGCCCCAGGGCCTGCACCGCGGCCCGGACCACCTCGACATCATTGTTGCGCGTGGCATCCGCAAGGTACGCAAGGCCCTTCGGATCGCCGAGCGCGCCGATCGCGAAACATGTCGCCGTAACCATGGCCGGAGGCTGGTTCTGGTCCGCCCCCTCGAGCAGCACGTCGATCGCCTCGGGATCCTTGCCCGTGACCGCGATCAGATGGGCCACGAGGATCCGGCTGTCCGAGTCATCGTTCGCAGGCCTCATGCGGATCGGATTGAACGGCAGCATCATCCGCCTGTCCATCCGCAGCAGGGCGCGCAGGGCGCTTCGTCCCTCCGGCTTCGTGATCCGGGCGAGGAAGACGATCACCTGGGCCCGATGCAGCATGTTCGGGCTGTCGAGCCCCCGCACGAAGACCTTGTAGTCGCCCGTGCGGACCAGTTTCTCGAGCGTTTCGCCGGCTTCCTGCCGCGTCTCCAGGTCGGGATCCTGAAGCCCGTCCAGCAGGGAGTCGGTATCGTAGGCGGGCGCGCACCCCCCGAGAACCAGGATCAGGAACAGGCCGGCCGCGGAGGCGAGCGCGGCGAGCGGCCGGCGCATCACGGGCAGCGTCATGTCTCTTCCTTGTCGTGCAGCGTTTTCAGCTCTACGAGCTCGTACAACCTGGTCCCTGCGGGGATCGTGAATTTCACCTCGTCGCCCTGCCTGCGACCCTGCAGGGCCTTCCCGATCGGCGACGACACCGAGACGAGCCCCTTGGACAGGTCGGCCTCCTCGGGTATGACGAGGTCGTAAACCACCGTCTTGTCGGCCTTGGCGTCATAGAGCGATACGGTCGAGCCGAGACCGGCCCTGTCCTTGGGTATCGAGCTCAAATCGATCATCAGCAGGGTCTTGATCCGCGCCGAGACATGCGCCATGCGCGCCTTGACGTAATGCTGCCGCTCGAGCGCCGCATGGTATTCGGCGTTCTCCCTCAGATCGCCCATCGCTAGGGCGCGCTGGATCTCCTTGGGGAGCTCCTGACGGTACTCCTTCTCGAGCCCCTGGAGCTCCTTTTCCAGCTTTTCACGCAGGCGTGCAAGCATCGGCAAGATCCTCAGTGGTCTGCGCAGCGAGAAGCGGCAAAGAATCTACCACCCGGTTCAAGCGATTGTCAAAAGGACCGTTGGCGGGGAAAAAGGCGGGCGGGGGGTCTTTCGACCCCCCTCTCTCGGGTTGGGTTGTGTGGCGGGATTCGGGTTTTAGGCTATCTGCCTATATATCTGCTCTCTTGATACCGCATTTTTTACTTTTCGAAAGCACATATATAGGCCTTCTGCCCCCCAATTTAGGTCGCGTGGGCCGGAAGTCAAGCCTCCCGCCTCCAGAGAACAGGAATGAAACTGGGCGCTTGCCGGTACCGCGGCGTTTCAGGCTCCGGCGGGCGGACGGCGCCGGAGCCCGGCAGGGGTCCCCCGGGGTCTTGAGCGGTTGACGCAACACGCATCGTTGGCTATCATCCAGGTCGCGCTTCGGGGCAAGACTTCAGGAGGTTTTCGAATAGTGGCCAAACGGTTTTCGTGGCGAATCGCCTTGAGCATCCTGTTCCTCGTCGGGGGCATCGCAGTTCTTTTTCTATCCAGCCTCAAGGGCACCGGAGCCATGGTCTACTACCTCGGCGTCGGAGAATTCCTCGACAAGCAGGACAAGGCAGACCTCGGCGAGAATTTCCGGGTCAATGGCAATGTGGTCGAAGGGAGCATCGTAAAACCCCCCGGGGGTCTCGGGGCCCGCTTCGTGATGACCGACGGAACCCGCCAGTTGCCGGTTGTCTATTCGAAGGAGACCCCGGACACGTTTGTCGACGGTTCCGAGGTGGTGGTCGAGGGGGCCCTGGGCGCGGACGGGGTCTTCGCCGCCCACACCTTGCTGGCGAAATGCCCCTCGAAATACGAGGCCGCCCTCGCCGAGAAGGATTACAAGAAAAGCGGCCGGGAAAAACCGATCAAGCGCTCTCCTCTGGGCGCCGCGTCATCCGAGTGAAACAGCCAACCGCACGCTGAGGGGAACAGGATGGCCGAGTTCGGGACCCTCAGCCTGATAATTGCCCTCATTGCCTCGGCGTGGGCCGTCGTCGCTTCCTACAACGGCTGGCGCGCCCGCTCGGGAGAGCTGGTGCTCAGCGCCGAGCGGGCCGT
>JANMQK010000034.1:0-3557 GCA_031370485.1 Acidobacteriota bacterium
CGACAACCGCGAGGTCGCCGGCCTGGAAGGCGTGAGCGACAAAATCCTGGAGAAGATTCACGAGGCCGGGCTCGGAAACCTCGAGGCAATCCTGGCGGGGGGGGGCGAGGGCCTCGGCCAGATCCAAGGCATCGGGCCTAAAACAGCGGAGAAGATCCTTGCGGCGGCCCAGGCAATGTTCGACACGCGGCCGCAGCGCGAGGAAGAGGAACGGCTGCGCCGGCAGCAGGAAGAGGCGGAAGAGGCAGCCGCCCGCGCGGCCGAGCAGGCGGCCGAGGACCAGGCCGCCGCCGAGCGTACCGCCGCCGACCTCGCGGCCCAGGAGGCGGCCGCCGAAGAAGAGGCCGGATCCGGGGACAGGATCGATGCCGGCGATGAGGCGGAGATCCAGGAGGACGAGGGTGCCCCGGTGCTCGACTCAGGGAGCCAGGAGCATTTGCTTGAGAATCGCGAATCGGATGGGCCGGCGAGCGGTCCGGAGGGAAGCGGTCGTGACGATCGCCGGGAGGGTGAGTAGATGTCCAAGATTCGAGTCGGCCAGCTCGCCAAGGAGCTGAAACTGAAGGTCCCCCAGGTCATTGCGATGCTGACCAGCCTGGGTGTTGAGGCCAAGACCAATCTCAGCACCATCGAGGCCGAAGCCGCCCAGAAGGTGAGGACCATGTCGCCGGCAACGCCCGCGGAGAAGTCGGCGGCCAAGGCGGCGAAACCATTGGCACCCCGGAAGACGCCGGCGAAAACAGCAGCCCGGAAAGCCGGCAAGGAATCGCCAGCCGCCAAAACCCCGGCCGCTCCCGTGGCGGCGAAGCCGTCCGCGGCCGCGCCGCGCGCTCCTGTCCCGGCTCGACCAGCCGCTCCAACCGGTCCGTCGACCCCCCCCGGTCACTCCGCGAAATCGCCGACCGCGGGGGCCGCGCCACGTCCCGGCGCCCCGCGCACCGGCTTGGTGACGGTAGGCGCCCAGAGACCCGGAGTATCACCCACCGGTCCCGTGGCGCGGCCCGCCGCGGCATCCGGCCGGATATCCCCGATCGGGCCCAGACCCCCGGCGCAGGGCCCCGCGATGCGGCCCGCCGTACCGGCATCCAGGCCGGGCCCGGTGCCTATGCCGCAGGGGCCGCGGCCGCAGGGCCCCTCCCCGGTCGGTCCGCGAGGCGTGGACGCCCGGACGCCGCGCCCAGCCACGGCCCAGCGCCCGGCAACGTCGCCGACGCCTCCGGTCCGCCCCGCGATCGTACCGTCCCCCGCGCGGCCGGCCCCGCGACCCGCGCCCTCCCGGCGCGCCGAGCATGTCGCCACGCCCCCCCGCCCGTCGACACCCCCCCCGCCTCCCCTGCCGGAGGTTTTCAAGGAGATCACCATCACCGAGGGGGTGACGATCAAGGAGCTGTCCGAGAAGATGGACCGCAAGGCCAAGGACCTCATCTCGCGCCTCTTGGCGAAAGGGATCTTTGCGAACATCAACCAGCCTCTGGACACCAAGATCGCCTCCGAGGTCTGCAAGGAGTTCGGGTTCGACGCCAAGATCGTCTCGTTCGAGGAGCAGGTCGCCCGCGAGGAGGCCGAGGTCGCCGTCGCCGAGAATCTCCGCCAGCGCGATCCGGTGGTCACGATCATGGGCCACGTGGATCACGGCAAGACCTCCCTGCTCGACGCCATCCGGGAATCCAACATCGTTGCGACCGAGGCGGGCGGTATCACGCAGCACATCGGCGCCTACCACATCCGCCGGAAGAACCGCGGCATCACCTTCATCGACACCCCCGGTCACGAGGCCTTCACGCTGATGCGCGCACGAGGCGCGCGCGTCACTGACATCGTCGTGCTGGTCGTCGCCGCCGATGACGGCGTCATGCCGCAGACGATCGAAGCCATGGACCATGCGAAGGCCGCCGGTGTCGCCCAGGTGGTCGCGATCAACAAGATCGACAAGCCCGGGGCCAACCTCGACCGCGTCAAGAAACAGCTCTCCGATCGCGGGCTCCTCGTCGAGGACTGGGGCGGGCAGGTGGTCGCGGTGCCCGTCTCCGCGAAGATGAAGACCGGCATCAACGAGCTCCTTGAAATGCTGCTGCTGGTTGCCGACATCGCCGACTTGAAGGCCGACGCCACGAGCCTCGCCTCGGGCACCGTCCTGGAGTCGCGTCTCGACAAGTCGCGGGGCCCCGTGGCCACGATTCTTGTGCAGCGGGGCACGCTGAGGGTCGGCGATCCGTTCATCGCTGGGGCGGTTCACGGCAAGGTGCGCGCGATGTTCGACGACCTGGGTCATCGCGTGCGCGAGGCGGGGCCCTCCATCCCGGTCGAAGTGCTCGGTCTGGAGGGGGTCCCGGGGGCGGGTGATCCGTTCCAGGTCCTCGAGGAGGAGTGGAAGGTCCGCCAGATAGGGGCCTTCCGCCAGCAGAAGCTGCGCCAGGAGACGATGGCCAAGTCCTCCAGGCTCACGCTCGACCACCTCTACGCGCAGATTAAGGAAGGGACGGTCAAGGAGCTGCCTCTGGTCGTGAAGGCCGACGTCCAGGGATCGGTCGAGGCGCTCACGAAGACTCTCCAGGATCTCCCCTCCGACAAGGTCAAGACCAGGATCATTCACGCCGGCTCGGGGGCGATCACCGAGACGGACGTCCTGCTCGCCTCCGCCAGCAACGCCATCATTATCGGGTACAACGTCCGCCCCGAGCGCGGCGCGCAGGAGCTGGCCGAGAAAGAGAAGGTCGACATCCGTCTGCACTCGGTCATCTACGACATCACGAACGAGATCAAGAACGCCATGATGGGCATGCTGGAGCCGGAGGCGAAGGAGGTCTACATGGGGCGCGCCGAGGTGCGCCAGACCTTCAAGGTCCCCAAGGTCGGGACGATTGCCGGTTGCCAGGTGTCGGACGGCCGCATCGCGCGCAACTCCGAGGTACGGCTGCTGCGCGACAACGTGGTGGTTTTCACGGGCAAGGTCTCGTCTCTCAGGCGCTTCAAAGAGGACGCCAGCGAGGTGAAGTCGGGCTACGAGTGCGGCATCGGCCTGGCCAATTACAACGACCTCAAGGCCGGGGACGTGATCGAAGCGTTCCGGATTGACAAGATCGCGGCCAAGAGCCTCTGAGCGGCCCGGCGGGCGCGGAGCGATCCTCGTTGAACGTCGGCCTCTGCATCATCCACATCCATCTGCCGGGGGCTCAGTCCCTCAAGGACAAGCGCCAGGTGCTGCGCAGCCTCAAGGATCGCCTGCGCGGGCAGTTCAACGTTTCCGTGGCCGAAGTGGACCACCAGGATCTGCGGCAGAGGATCACTCTGGGCATCGTCGGCATCGCCGCAGCCCGCGTGCCGCTCGAGAGGACCTTCGCCTCCATCCAGGGGGAGGTCGAGCGGCGGGTGCCGGGCGAGGTGCTCAGCTGCGATGTGGAATACCTCGACTGAGCCGGCTGCAGACCAGCGGAGGCGGAGCATGAGCACGCGCACGGAAAAGCTCTCCGACCTGATCCGGGCCGAGGTGTCCCGTCTCCTGCTCCGCGAGGTGCGGGATCCCCGCATCGGGTTCGTGACGATCACAGGCGCCACGG
>JANMQK010000072.1:0-3339 GCA_031370485.1 Acidobacteriota bacterium
GGTCCAACCCCTGCAAACCTGGCAGGTCGGGACACGCGCCGTCGGGCGATTCTCCGAGCGAACGCTCCTGCTGGCCCTGGACATTCATTCGGAAGGGGCCGACCTCGTCGCCTTCACCGCCAAGGAGCGGCCGTTCGAGCGCCTCCTCGAGTCACCCGCGTCCGGGACGGCTCCAGAGGCCGGAACCGTGCTCATGGAATTGCTCCTCCGCGACGCCGCGGGCCGCACCTACACCCAGCGCATTTCCTTGCAGGGCCTCTGCCTCGATCACCCGGCGGGGGCGAAGCCCCATGTCGAGGGGGACACCGTCAGGGTGCACCGCGACACCGTGCTCGTCGAGGTCCCCGAGCTGGCGGGCTTCGACGAGGTCGAGGCCGCCGTCTTCCGCGACTCGGGTCAGGACGTCACGCGTGTGGCGCTCGGGACAATGGCGCTTGCCCCCACCCGCTTCACCGCAGCCCTCGGCCGGCTGGGCTATCGAGACCTGGCCATACGGCCCGGATACGACGCGGCGGCGGTCCCCGAGCCGCTGACCCCCGGGACCGTCCACTGGCCCGAGGAGTTCGGCGACCCGGACTACTACACGGTCTACGGGAACGCCGCGGAAATCGCGAGCCGCATCAACATCGTTATCGTGCCGGACGGTTACACCTATGCCGAAAAGTCCACGATGCAGGCGCACGCTCTGGCGGCGGTGACCGCCTTCCGCGCCAAGACACCCTACAAGGAGCACGACCCCTTCCTGAATTACATCCTGGTCTACGCGTATTCGACGGAGAGCGGCACCGACGAGTGCGACTGCGGAATCGTCAGGGACACCGCCATGAACACCCGGTTTCCCCAGGGCGGCAACCCGGCCTCCCCCTGCGGAGACCCGAACAACCGCTGCATCTACTACGGGACGGGGAACGGCGGTCCCAACTGCGATCCCAACACATCGGCCGTCAACATCGCCGCGGCCGAGCTGCGCTCCCCCGCGCAGGACAGGACGATCGTCATGGTGAACACCAGCCGCTATGGCGGATGCGGCGGCAGCCGGGCGGTCTACTCCGCGGGGCACGGCTCCGCGGCCGAGATCGCCATCCACGAGCTGGGGCACGCCCTGGCCGGCCTGGCCGACGAGTACGCCTACTCGGCCGGCTGCGGCTCCTCCGCGGGAGAAATCAACACGTCGAGCAACGGCGCCGGCGGAGCGTGGGCGGAGTGGGTCGCCGACATCGGAGCGCCCCGCGAAGGCGCGCAGTACTACCAGCAGTGCCTCTTCCGACCCTTCGATGATTGCGAGATGCGCTCGCTCGGGCCCCCTTTCTGCGCCGTCTGCAATCAGAGGTGGTCGCTCGTCTACTTCGGCCATCCGCGCATCAGCCCCACGGCGCCGCTCAGCGGAATGACACCGGCCTCGCCCGCAGCCACCCAGGTCGGGCTTCCCACGCCGTTCTCGGCAAACACCCGACTCTCCGAGGGGGCCGCCGTCACCAACAGCCTTGTCTGGACCCTCCAGGGTCCCGGCTTCCCCACGCCCACGACCGTGGCGACCGGGTCGCCGGCCTACTCGGGCGCGTTCTCCCAGACAGGCCAGTACACTCTCGCCTGCGAAGTCACCGCCGACACCAATTTCGTCAAGCCCCAGAAAACCGGCGCAAACCGCGACACCGCCACCTGGACCGTGAACGTGATCGGCGTTCCGGAGGTCTCGTCGGCCAACATCCATCCGCTCGCCGTCGCGCGGAACGGCAACGCCATCGACCTCTATTTCGAAAACACCGGCTCGCTCCATTACAACCTCTACGTCTCGAACAAACCGGGCACCGCCCCCTTCAGGGTCGCAGCGACCGCGGATGGCAAGCGCGCCTGCGCCCTGCCCGGCCTCACCGACGTGGGGAATGGACTCTTGCAGCTTTCCAGCTACAGCCTCGAGAGCGGCATCACGGGGCCGACAAACGTGCTCTTCTTCCTCGTCACCGCCGACAACGGGTCAGGCACCGAAGGCCCGCTCGGCGCCGCCTCGAACGGCACCGCCCGCACCGCAGACCAGTACTGCGCGCGGTGATCGCCGGGGGACGACCGGTCTCACGATCGACGCCCCGTGAGCCTCCAGGCGCCGCATCGCCTACGTCGCCATACGCTGTCGCGCGATACGCTTCTTGACACTCGCAGCTGGGCCGGCGTATCGTCGTTCACCCGCCTTCTGCACGACAGAGGAGAAATCACATGTACCCTGTGGGACCTTCCCGCCCCCAGGCGCGATTCGCCGTGGCGGAGGAAAGCGCCTCGGGTCCCCGGACGCCCCGCCTTCTCGACCAGGTACATGCCGCCATCCGCACCCGGCACCTCAGTTTTCGCACCGAGCAGGCGTATGTCGGGTGGATCCGCCGGTACATCGTGTTCAGCGGGAAGCGCCACCCTCGCGACATGGGCGAGGCTGAAGTCACGAAGTTCCTTTCGCACCTGGCCGTCCAGGGCCGTGTGAGCGCCTCGACTCAGAACCAGGCGCTGGCCGCGATTCTGTTCCTGTACCGGGACGTTCTCGGCCAGGATCTCGATTGGCTCGATGACATCGTGCGTGCCAAACACACCATACGGCTCCCCGTCGTCCTCACGCGAGAGCAGGTGCAAGCCATTCTGAGCAACATGCGCGGCGTCGTCTGGATCCAGGCTTCCCTCCTCTATGGTGCAGGTCTCAGGCTCATGGAGTGCGCGCGACTACGCGTCAAGGACATCGATTTCGACCGGCGCCGGATCACGGTTCGCGAAGGCAAAGGAGGCAAGGACCGTGTGACCGTCCTGCCGGACAAGGCCGCCACGGTCCTGGGGCAGCACCTCGAGCGGGTCCGCCGCCTCCACCAACGCGATCTCGAACTGGGACTCGGCAGCGTCGAAATGCCCAATGCGCTTGCACGGAAATACCCAAATGCCGATCGAGAGTGGGGATGGCAATGGGTGTTCCCCGCCTCACGCTTCTATGTTGACCCCGACACAGGCCGGCCGCGCCGCCACCACCTTCACGAATCGGTCGTACAGCGGGCCGTGAAGGACGCCGTGCGCCGGGCCGGAATCCCCTTGCCCGCGACGTGCCACACGCTCAGGCACTCCTTCGCGACCCATCTGCTCGAGGCCGGGCACGACATCCGAACCATCCAGGAACTACTCGGCCACAGCGACGTGACCACGACCATGATCTATACGCACGTTTTGAACCGCGGCGGGCTCGGCGTCCGAAGCCCCCTCGACAGATAACGGGATAGGAATGGCGCGCTACCCTAATTCCAATACGCTGCAAGCCGCTGCGGCCTATCAAGGCAACCTTCACCGCCGCCATCGCGCCATCTCGTTGTCGCG
>JANMQK010000130.1:0-5954 GCA_031370485.1 Acidobacteriota bacterium
GCCACGTCGCGCCCTCTCCCCGGGCGTAGAGCGCCAGCGTCCCCGATGGCGGTGTGACGCCGGCGAAGGAGAACTCCGCGACGACCGTCTTGAGGATACGCTCGCTTCCCCAGCCGATCGCGTAGCCGGGCAGAACGCGCACCGCCCCGTTCGCGAGGGTGTCCGGCGCGAGTCCCGGAGCGAGCGGTTCCAACGTTACGACCGCGTCCTCTTGGAATGCGCGCGGTGGAAAGTAGAGATGTACCTCACGGTTCGTGGTCCACGCGTCGCCACCCGTGAGGGCGTTGACGCGCGCGGGCGACGTCTGCGCCGCGCGCGGCTCCTGGTTGTCGATGATGAACGTCGAAAAAGCCGTGCCGGTGAGGCCGAGCGTGTCCGTGACGGCAAGGCGCAGCTCGTACGTCCCGTCGGGGAATCGGCGGGTATCGATGCGGGCGAGCACCCCCGTCTGCGGGCCGAACCACTCCTTGAGCCGGGTGGAAACGGGCGCATTCCACGACTCGGCCCCCGCCGGTCGGATGTCGATCCGATAGCTCTTGAGGCGCGCATCCTCGGCCGTGCCGAGGATGATGAGCGTATCGCTCGCCGCCGCGCCGAATGCCGGCGCGGTGAGGACCGGGGCCGGCGGTGTGGCGTCGACCGCGAATCTCGCGCGGGCCGGGAACAGGCTCACTTGGCGGAGTCGATCGCGGGCGCGGACCTCGAACGTGTGGGGTCCGTCGGTGAGAGCCCCTCCGTTCCAGAAGTTCGTGGCGGCCCACGGCGACCAGGACCCGCCGTCCAGGTGGTAGGAGAGCTCGATGCCGCGCGTCTCGCCAAACGCCGCGGCGAAGGAGAGGGTGAGCTGGCGCGTTGCGATCAGCGTCGCGGGGTTCACGACCAGGACGGCCTGCGGCGGAACGCGGTCCGGCTCGAGGACCGTGACACCCTGGCTTGTGCCGATCCAGAGCCTTCCCGCGTGGTCTCCGATCGTCGAGAGGATCCAATCGTCGGCGAGTCCGTCGTCGACGGTGAAGAGCTTGAAGTCTTCCCCGTCGAAGCGGCTGAGGCCCTGGATGGTGGCGAACCACAGAATCCCGAACCGGTCCTCCACGATCGCGAACGGCCCCGCATAGCCGTAGAAGAAGTCCCCGAGCGGCTTGAACTGCGTCCGGGTCCGCGTCCGGGGGTCGTAGCGGCTGACGCCCTGCCCGTTGCCGAACCAGAAGCGGCCCTCCCGATCCTCCAAGATCGCCCTCACGTCGTCCTCCGGCAGGGTCTCCCAGTTGCTGCCGTCGAAGTGCAGGACGCCCGTGTAGGTGGCGACCCATAGGTTCGAGGCGCGATCGACGTAGATCGAGTAGACGTAATGCAAGGCGGGGAAATCCTGTTCCGTGAGCCTCCACCAGCTCCCGGTGCGCGGGTCAAGGCGAGTGAGGCCGTGCTGGCCGGCGATCCACACGAACCCCGTCGAGTCCTCCAGGATCGCCTGCACGTCCGTGTCGGCGAGGCTGTCCCGGAAGGTGGTCCACGCTCCTGAACCCGGGTCATAGCTCGTGGCTCCACCGGGGCCAACAGCGGCGGTTCCGCACGCGAACCAGAGCCTTCCGGCGCGGTCCTCGGAGATGCCTCGGACCTGATCGCTCGCCAGACCATCCCCGCGGGTGTACTTGGTCCAGCGATCGGTTCGCGGATCGTAGCGGCTCACGCCGCTGTCGCCCGCGGCGATCCAGAAGGAACCGGACCGATCCTCGAAGATGGCTCGGTTGAGAGGCTCCCACGAGCCGAGCGCTCTTCCGAACGATTGCACGCTCGCGCCGTCGAAACGACTCACGCCCGCGTCCGAGACGCCGCCGCTCGAGCCGAACCAGAGATTCCCATTGTGATCCTGGTAGATCGCCTGGACCGAGCGCCCGGCGAGTCCGTCCGCTCGGGTGTAAAACCGCCAGCTCACGCCGTCGTACCGGCTCAGGGCGTAAGGCTGCGGGGCTCCGCCCCTGCTGAATCCCACCCACAGGTTTCCCACCCGATCGACGAGCAACGCGGTGGCGCTCGGGGCGTCGGTGTAGAAGTACTGAACGCTGGTCCCGTCCCAGCGGGCGACGCCGCCGTAGGCGAGCCCGAACCACACGTTTCCCGACGAGTCCGCGGCGACCGACGTCAACGGGGACCCCCTGAGGTAGCTCGTCCAGGTTGCTCCGTCGTAGCGGCTGGCGCCATCGCGGGTCCCGAACCAGAGATTGCCGGCCCGGTCCTGGAGCATCACCTGGACCTTGTCGTCCGCGAGACCCTCCGCGGACGTGAATCTCGTCCAGCCCACGCCGTCATATCGGGTCACCCCTTCGCCGTAGTCGCTGCCGCGGAGGCCAGCGCCGGTCGAGAACCACAGATTGCCGGCCCGGTCCTGGAACACGCCGGTGACTTGCCCGCCGGTGAGGCCCGTGGGCACCGTAAACGTCGTGCAGCGCACTCCGTCGCACCGCAGGGCGCTCGGCAATGTCGAGAGGGAAGCCTCGCGGGAGAACCAGAGCGAGCCGCTCGGGTCCGAATAGAGGGGGAGGCCGGCGGGATCGATCACAAAGTGCAGACCGTCGAAGCGGATGGCGTCGAACCAGAGAGTCCCCGAGGCGTCCTCCAGGATTCTCGACATGCCGCCGCCGGGGAACCCGTCCTCGGCGCGAAAGACCTGCCAATCGGAAAGCGCGGGATCGGCGCAGCTCGCGAGCAGCGTGATGACCCCGGCGGCCACCCGAAGCGCCCGTCGACGGAGCTCGGAAGCTGGGGCCATCGGGTTGCCCTCGAGAAGGAGACCGGACTCGTTGCGCGGCGGCCGCGCGGGAGCTCATCGATTATGCCTCCGGACCCCGCCCGCCCGCCAATTCAGCCGCGAGGCGCGGCCCGCCTCCGGGCATGGGTGCGAGGCCCTCGTGGAGGCCTCTCCTCCAGGCCGCGGCGGGGCCTTGCGCGGCGAGCGGGGGACTGCCCCGGGACCCGGAACTTCCGGAGCCGGACCACCTTGACCCCTTGAAGAACGGTGCTAGCCTCCCGTGATGCGCGAACGAGCCGCCACGCCGCATTGGATCCGATGGGGCATCCCTCTGCTGCTCGCCTCCCTCGCGGTCGGGTGCAGCGACAGGGTGAATGTCACCAGCGTGGCGAAGCCCACCGAGAATCGCCCGCCGCTCATCATCAAGAAAGGCCCCGCCTATCCATCCGGGCCGATCGACGCCGGGACCTCGGGCCAGAAGCTCTACGTACTCGCCGGCGACCCCGATGGGCTCGACGACATCGCCGCGGTCCTTCTCGACGTCGGGTCGGTGGTGTTGCACCGAGCCATCGCGCGGCCGGGCGCCTCCCTGGGCTTCTGCGAAGGCCCATCCTACGCCCCGCTCGACACGTTCGACGTCATGCCCATCATCGCCACGACCTATCCGGGGATCTCGGACTGCCCGCTCGAGCCCAGCGGCGGCGGCTACTACTCCATCGAGAGCTTTGGCTTCGCGCCCGCCCTGGGGGGTAGTTCGCCGGCTTGCCCCGTCCTACCGCACCTCGAGAACGGCTCGGAGTTCTTCGGTGCCACCCTCGGCGGCCTCTGTTACCCCCTCCCGTTCTTCGCCGTCGGGGTCTACCCGCCTGCCGTCGCCACGCCTCGGAATATCTTCATCACCTACGCCGACATCGAGTACAAGGGAATCCGCGTAACCGTTTACGACGCGGCCGGGTCGACCGCCACCGCAACGTTCCCCGACCTCAGGCTGGTCTACCAGACGCTGGAGGAACGACAGGCCACGCCATGAGGCACGCCGACAGCCTGGCGTCATACTCGCCCCGCTCGCGTCCCCCTGGCTCATGCGTCGCCGCGACGGCCGCGGCCCTCGGCCTGACGCGCCACCCCAGGGCCGACACGAGCCCCACGTCCTCCCCCTGCGGCGACACGATCGCCATCGTCGCGAATCGCGGCATGCGTGGCGCTACCCGCTCCCGCTCACCGTCATCCCGGCGATCAGCAGCGTCGGGCAGCCGACGCTGCCCTCGAGCCTGAGGCCGTCGCCCACCGCGTCGAGATCGCGCAGGATGTCGAGCGAGCGGCCCGCCACGGTCACGCCGTCCACCGGGAACGCCTTGACACCCTTCTCGATCCAGAACCCCTGGGCTTGGAACGAGTAGTCGCCGGTCACCGGGTTGAACCCGTAGGCGCCCTGGTCGTCCATTCTTCTCGGAGATCGACCCTACGCCGCCCCCTGCGGCGCGTGCTCGTTCTGGTCCTCCAGGACAATCTGTGCCGCACGGTCCTACGCCTCCGCGGAAAACCTGCCCAGTCGGGCCATGACCGCATCTTCTCAATGAACGGAGCCCCCGGGAATCCCGGTGCGGTTCAGGCGTCGCTCGTGGATCAGGTACCCGTTTCCCTGGAGTACGACCGAGTACTCGGTCTTCAGCAATTGCTGGAGCTCCGGGAACTCCCTCGTCGTATCGCGTCCCGAGACCCAGGGCTTGTCCTCCATGGTGACCTCGATAATGAAGCGAGCCTTCGAGGCCTGCAGATCGCGCACGAACTCTCGGCGCAACTTCTTCACGTAGGGCGTGGAAACGTGGTGGTAGAATTCTTCGTCGTACAGGTAGCGCGTAGCAACGCGTGCCCGGACCATGAGCATGGCTTGAACCACGCCTCCCCCCGTCCAATCGAGCGGCTGGACCCGGTCCATCGGCCGCAGATGGGATCGCAGGAATTCCGCGATCTCGTCGACCCTTCCACCTTTCGGCGCGGCGGGTGGCAACCCCTTGATCTGAAACCAGAATTCCCGCGGGGCGTGAACCTGCACCGCGGCCGTCAGCGCGATCAACAATAGCGGGCCGAGCAACGCACTGCGCTTGATCTGCGACGGCTGGAGAACGAGGCAAAGCGAACCCAGCGTAATGGCCATGTACGTGAAGATGATCCAGTGGTAGGGCCAGAACTTTCCACTGAAGACCGGATAAATGCCATACAGTAACGTCAAGAGAGCCATGATGATCACCAGCACCCTGCTCGTCTTGGGGAGGGTCGGCTGATCGAGAACTACAAACACGCCCGCGAGACCCGCAAACAGCCACGGCACTTGGCCACCGAACCGCATGTATCCCCGGACGAGTGACGTGATGTGGCCGAAGCCGGGCTTGGCCATGCTCAGATTCCCCGTCAGCTGCACGTAGTGCGGCCAGGACCGGGTCGCGATCTCCCAGAAGGCGGGCAAAGCCCCGTTCACCAAGAGGTAGAGCATCACCCCCACGATGGGGATTGCAAAGCCCACGATGGACACCGTGCTTGCGCGAATGCGCCCGGCCCACGCCCCCGGGGTCACGCCGCGCGCCTCTCCCGTGAAGAGCCCGAGGCATAGCACCGCCGGGAGGCCAATCGCGGCATGCGGCTTGATCGTGGACGCCATCCCGAACAGGACGCCGATCCCCAGGTAGCGAGTGAATTCATTCAGCTTGGGAAGCGACGACGCCACGAGAATTGCGGCACTGATCGGGAGGATCGCCAGGTAGTCACGTTGCATGCTCATCACGGAGCCGAATCCGAGATACTCGACCCCGAACAGGACGACAGCACCCCACGCAATCCTTCGGCCGACCTGCCTGAGCCAGAACCAGGTGGTCGTCAGGATCGCCCCCAGCCAGATCAGATCCGCAATCCTGAAACCCAGATCGTCGTACCCAAAGATCGATACGTACGCCTGATTGAGCAGACAGATGCCAGGCGGGTTCACTTCGAAAATGTCCCGATATGGTACATAGTGCAAGTGCTGCATGAGGTAGCCAATGTAGGCGTAATTCGGCGCGTCGTGAACCATACGCCAGGAGAGCGACATGAGGGCCAATGCGAGGAGGTAGGTCGAGAAAACGGTCAGCGCGACACCCGTGGCGACATCGCACAGAGTCCCGAACCTGCCGGTGGGGTGGGGCGAATGACTGCTCGCGGAGTTTGTCGGCGC
>JANMQK010000209.1:0-2863 GCA_031370485.1 Acidobacteriota bacterium
CTGGTGCCCTACCTGCTCGACTCGATCCGCGCCGTCGAAGAAGGGGTCGGCTCGATCGCGGACATCGACCAGGGGATGAAGCTCGGATGCGGTCATCCGATGGGCCCTCTGACGCTGAACGACCTGGTGGGCCTCGACACCACCTACTACATCGCCAACATCATGTTCGAGGAGTTCCGGGAGCGGCGCTTCGCGCCGCCGCCGCTCATGAAGAGGATGGTTTTCGCCGGGCTCCATGGCCGAAAGACCGGCAAGGGGTTCTACGATTACAGTGTCGAGCCGCCTCGCCCCAACGACTTTCTCACCGCACGCTGAGCCCGCGCCGGGCAGGAGGACCGCGCCATGACCACGAGTTCGGACCGCGTCCTGTTCGAGATGAAGGACGGCATCGCCCGACTGACGATCAACCGCCCCGAGAAGCTGAACGCCCTCGATAGGCTGACCGTCGAGGCGATCGACCACGCCGTCGCGTCGGCCGGGCAGGACTCCGGGACGAGGGTCCTGCTCGTCACCGGCGTGGGGGAGAAGGCGTTCGTCGCGGGCGCCGACATCAACGAGCTTTCGGGGCAGACGCCGGTCGAGGGGACGGCCTACGCGAGGGCCGGGCAGGCGGTCTTTTCGAGGCTCGAGAGCCTCGGGAAACCGAGTGTTGCCGTCATCAACGGCTATGCACTGGGCGGGGGGCTCGAGCTCGCCATGGCCTGCACCCTGCGGATCGCCTCGGAGACCGCCCGGCTCGGCCAGCCCGAGACCGCCCTTGGGATCATCCCGGGATACGGCGGCACCCAGCGGCTGGCGCGGCTCGTCGGCCGGGGGCGCGCGCTCGAGATGATCCTCACTGGCGATCCGATTGACGCCCGGGAGGCCCACCGCATCGGCCTCGTGAACCGCGTCGCCGCGCCCGGGGATCTCGCGGCGGCGGCGGAGGCGCTGGCGCGCACGCTCCTTTCCCGCGGCCCGGTGGCGCTCCGCTACGCCATGCAGGCGATCCTCGAGGGCCTCGAGATGACCCAGGCGGAAGGCCTCGCCCTCGAGGCGGCGCTCTTCGGGCTGACCTGCGCCACCGAGGACATGCGCGAGGGAACCCGGGCCTTCATCGAGAAACGGAAACCCGTCTTCAAGGGTCATTGAGCTGCCATGGTCCAGGATCCGCCCCGCATCCCTTACTTCCGCCAGCGGGCGGTCACCGCGCTGCGCATCTTGGTGCTTGTCGTGATGGCGGGGCTCATCGTGGGGACGGCCCTCACCTACGGGAGGCGCGGCAAGCCGCAGGCGACAATCACCATGACCGCCACCCCCCCCGTGGCCGCGGCACGCGGCCAGGTGCTCGACCAGTCCGACAAGTTCCGCATCAACGGCAGCCGGGAGGGGCGCCCCGCGTTCACCCTGCTCGCCCGCACGGTCACCGGATTCGCAGACGAGCACAAGCTCCTCGAGGCGGTGAACCTCACCATTCACCAGGAGCACGGGGGGGCGGTCGAGGTCGAGGGGCGTGACGGCCAGTTCGACGCGACCGCGCGCCGCGCCCAGCTCAGCGGCGACGTGAGCGTCCGGACCCCCGACGGGCTCTCGCTGCGGACGGGCACGCTGTTCTACGACAGCGACAGGGACATGATCTTCACCGGGGACGAGGTCGAGTTCACCGTGGGGCAGATCCAGGGGCACGGGCGGGGGCTCAACTACCTGATCAATGAACGCCAGGTCAAGATCCCGGACCAGGTGCGGCTCCAGGTCGAGGGTGTCGAGGGCAGTCCGCCCGCCACGGTCGCCTCTGGGGACCTGGTGGCCGCCTTGCAGGACAACACCGCGATTTTCACCGGTGACGTCCGGCTCGAGCGCTCCGGGGACGTTCTCCTGGCGCACTATCTCAAGCTCACGTTCGACGAATCCAGGCACCAGGTCAAGGAGCTTCGCGCCTTCGGGGATGTCGTGGCGACTCTCGCCGCGCGACCCGACGGCCTCGTGCGCGAGCTGAGCGCCGACAGCCTGACGGCGCAGGTCGGCGGCGACGATGGCGCGATTGAGGAGGCCGAGGCGTCGGGAGGCTGCCGTGTAACCGCGGGACTGTACACATCGCGCAGCCTTTCGGCCGTCTACGTGCGCCGGGAGGATCGCATCGAACTGCGCGGAGACCCCGTCGTGCTGACCGACCGCGAGCGCATTGCCGCCCAGGAAATCGACCTCCACCCGGACCGGCAATCGATGCATTGCCGCGGGGAGGTGCGCACCGTCTCCCTGCCGGGAACGTCGCAGCCGGCGGGAAGCCTGGTCTTCACGGGACGCTCCGCACTTTCCTTCCAGGCCGCCCAGATGCGCGCCGACCAGCCGACCCAGACCGTCGTATACACCGGGGCGGCCCGCGCCTGGCAAGAAGGGAACAGCCTGCAGGCCGACGAAATCGTCGTCGACCAGGCCGGGCGCCAGATGAGGGCGGCGGGAGGCGTGATGTCCCGATGGACCAGCCGGCCGCCTAACGTGTCGCCGCAGGCGGCACGGCCGGTCGTGACCGTCATCACCGCCCGGGGCATGACATTCGACGATGTCTCAGGCGTGGCACGGTACCGCGGCGACGTGCGCCTGACCCGGGCCGACGCCACTCTCACGGCCGACAGCATGGATGCCTACCTCCGGGAATCGGGAGGCCGCCGCGAGCTTGATCGCGCCCTGGCGTCCGGTTCCGTGGCGATGAAACGGGGCGGGAGCTTCGGGACGGCCCGCGAGGCCACATTCCAGAGCGACCGGAGCCTCCTCATCCTCGAGGACGAGGAGGGCCTCGCGGAGGTCGTGGACGCGGCGACCGGCCCCTCTATGCGCGGGCGGAAATTTACAAAAGACAATTCGGCAGATATGATTCTGACAGAAT
>JANMQK010000214.1:0-10532 GCA_031370485.1 Acidobacteriota bacterium
AACAGGATGCCGTTCGAAGCGTGGATGCCGTACGCCTCGCGGTAGTTGACCGTCATCCAGTAGGCGTAGACCTTGGCGCATGCGTACGGGCTGCAGGGGCGGAAGGGTGTCGTCTCGCTCTGGGGTGTCGCGCCGGCATTGCCGAACATCTCGCTCGACGATGCCTGGTAAAAGCGCGTCTTGAGTCCGGTCTCGCGAAGCGCCTCGAGGATGCGGGTCGTGCCCAGGCCGCTGGTGTCGCCGGTGTATTCGGGGATGTCGAATGAGACCCGGACGTGGCTCTGGGCCGCAAGGTGGTAGACCTCGTCCGGCTCCAGTCGGTACAGGAGGCGGATCAGGTTGGTCGAATCGCTGATGTCGCCGTAGTGCAGGAACAGCCGCACGCCGTTGATGTGCGGGTCCCGGTAGAGGTGATCGATGCGGTGGGTATTGAACGTGCTGGCTCGCCGGATGATCCCATGGACCTCGTAGCCTTTTTCCAGCAGGAGCTCGGTCAGGTAGCTGCCGTCCTGCCCGGTGATCCCCGTGATCAGGGCCTTCTTCACCGTTCCCCCTTTCCACGCGCCGACTTCGGTGGCGATTATACCGATCTCCGCAAGCGTTCCGTCACGGGGCGGGCCGGGCGGCCTTCCAGGCCAGCACACCGAAGGCCGCGACCAGGCCGGCGACCACGAGCGGCTCCTGGTTGCCGATTATCCTGACGAAGGACCACCGTTCGCCCGTGCCGGGTTGCCGCCGGAACGACGGGAACAGGACGGGTACCCGGCTGCGGTAGGCCTCGAACGCCTTCCCGTGACGCCGCGCCAGGCGTTCTCCCTCGACGCGGCGCTTGCGTGGAAGGTAATAGCAGAAGAACAGGACATGACCGGCGGCCACGGCCGCGAGGTTGAGGTAGAGTTCCGTGCGGGCGGCGAGCCCGAGGCCGGTCCAGATGAGCAGTCGGCCGAGGTAGAGGGGGTTCTGGGTATGGGAATACGGACCTCCGGTCACGAGCCGGATCGATTTCTGGAGATACCCCGCGGCCCACAGCCGCACGCCCTCTCCAGCCATCGCCAGGATGGCGCCCGCAATCAGCCACGCCGGGGTCGGCCGGGCGAGGGCGAGAAGCGCCGCGACGAACAGGTACAGGAGACCCAGGCGCAGCCGTCCGAGCATCCTGCTGCGCGGCGGCGCGCCTTCACTCCGTGAATCCTCCGGGACGCTGGTGAACGAGAGCCTCTCTGTCATCGTCAAATCCGTCGAGCCGGGCGCTCCCCGGCGTGGCGCGCGCCGCTGGGCGCCCTGGCTGCTGCTTCTCGCCGCGGGCTCGCTCCTCTTCTTCTGGCGTCTCGGGTCCCACGACCTGTGGCCGCCGGACGAGCCCCGCTTCGGCCTGGTCGCCATGGAAATGGAGGCGCGCGGGGACTACATCGTCCTTTCACGGAACGACCGATTGTACACGGACAAGCCGCCGCTGTTCTTCTGGGCGATCAACGGGTTCGCGGCGCTCAGGGGCGGTGTCGACGAGTGGGCGGCGCGGCTCCCATCGGCCGTCGCATCCCTGCTGTCCCTGGGGCTGATCGTGCTTCTCGGTCGCTCGCTGTACGGCGCCCGCACGGGGTGGCTTGCGGCGGGGCTGTTCGCGACCTCTGCGGAGATCCTCGTCCGCTCGCGCTGGGCGTCCATCGACATGACTTTGAACCTGTTCGTTCTGGCGGCCATCGCGCTTTTCTGGCTGGTCCGCACGCGCGCGGAGCCCTCGCCCTGGCTCGCGCGCCTGGCCTGGGTCTCGATGGCGTTCGCCACTCTCGCGAAGGGGCCCGTGGGTCTCGTGCTTCCCTTGCTGGCCGTGCTCCCGGTGATCCTGGCCGACAGGGATTGGCGCGCCGCCCGGCGCGTCGTGACTCCCACCGGGCTCGTCCTTTACTTCGCGATCACGCTGGCCTGGTTCGGCCTGTTCGCCTGGCGGCTCGGGTGGGGAGAGGCCATCGGGATCACGGCGCACCAGACGGTGGAGCGTTACGTCGATGCGTGGAACGGGCGGCACCCGGTCTGGTACTACCTCTGGCAGTTCCCGGCGGGATTTCTCCCCTGGAGTGTTTTTCTCCCCTGGGCGTTCTGGCACGCGTTCGCGGGAGAGCCGGAGAGCGGGCGGCGCCACGCGGCCCGCTTCCTGACCTACTGGATCGCCGCCATCTTTGTTTTCTTCTCGTTCTCGACAGGCAAGCGCGGGGTCTACATCATCCCCTTGTACCCCGCCGCGGCGATCCTGGTCGCCCGCCTCCTCGATCGGGCCTCGGGACCGGACGACGCGGCGCGGGCCCTGCGCCGCCGATTGTGGTTGCCGTTCGTCGCGTGGTGCGGTCTTGCGGCGGTGCTGGCCGCCGTCCTGCCGTTTCTCGCGGCGCGTCGCGCGCCCGAGCTGCGCTCTCCGGCCCTCGCCCTCGGAGGAGCGCTGCTCCTTGGCGGGCTGGCGGCGCTCTTCCTGAAACGCCGCGGCCGTATCCTCGGCGCGGCCTCCGCAATCGTGGCCTCAACC
This sequence comes from Acidobacteriota bacterium, assembly GCA_031370485.1. Lineage (GTDB taxonomy): Bacteria > Acidobacteriota > Polarisedimenticolia > Gp22-AA2 > Gp22-AA2 > JANMQK01. The sequence continues at coordinate 2,519 of JANMQK010000214.1, forward strand.
GCGGTGGCCGCGCTGATTGGCATCGAGGCGGTCGTGCCGTGGGTGAACGGGTACCAGAACCTCCGGGGCTTCGCCGAGCAGGTGAGGCCGAGGCTCGCGCCGGAGATCCCGCTGGCGACCACCGAGCAGAAGCGTGAGGCGTGGGTTTTTTACACCGGGCGTCACGTCGACGAGAGCGACACGCGCGAGGCGTTGCTCGACTACCTGTCAAAGCCTCCCCCCAGGGACCTGATCATCGAAGAGCGCGTCCTGGCGGAGATTCGTGACGATTTGCCCGCGGGGGTCGTGGAACTCCTGCGCGGTCGGGTCGCGGGGCAGGACTACTTCCTGTTGCGACGCGAGGTGGCGCCTTGAGGGTGCTGCGGGTTCTTCTCGGGGCCGCCCTGGTCCCTGCGGCGATCGCGGCCCTCTGGCTCGCGGGGGTCGTGGATCCCCCGGAAGGGGTGAGGCTCCGTTTGGCGGCCTACACCGCGGTCTACCCCGGACCGGTGGGGACGGCCGCGGTGGAGAATCTTCCCTGCGCGCCGCTTGCCCGGGTTCACTTCTACGTCGTCTGCACCGAGGATTGCGGGCAGATCTGGAAAATCGTCGCGGTGAAGGGGCTGCGCGTCGAGACGATTTCGGACCTCAACCGCATTCCCCGGGAGAAAAGGGGGGAATCACGGCGGAGATTCAATCGTGTCGTGGCGGGCGAGGCGCTTCGCCTGGACGCGATCGGGGCGCGCGAGATGGCCGGATGCCTGATGCGCCTCGACGGGACGCGCACGGCCTTCCTTCTGGAGGAGGCGGAACTCGACGCGATCGAGGTGGCGCGGGAGGACGAGCCGTCGCTGCGCCGGCTGGCCGCCACCCTGGGCCAGACGGACGGCCTGTCGCGCATCACCATCGAGGAGAGCGCCCGTGGTTTCGACGCGCACGCCTACTACCTGAACACGGACCGTGACGGATGGCCGGTGCAGGAGCTGCGTATCACGATCGCCCCGGATGGCAAGGTCCTCGAGGTCACGAGACGCCTCGTGTCCTCCGGGGGCCAGGCGCCGCCCGAGCCGGACGGGGAGATTCCGCAGGAGTGAGGCTGTTCCCTGCACATTCAGGTCACGCGGTCCTTCCGGCGGATGACCGCCAGCGCCCGCTTCAGGGCGGCTCCCAGCGAGTAGAGTGCTGGCCGGGGGGGGAGATCGGGTTGCGGCCCGGTGGACAGCCGGCGCCTCAGTTTCGCGAGCGCGCGCAGGTCCGCCTGGCGCATCTGCGAAAAGAGCAGGCGGCGCATCGGTCCGGACGCTGGTCCGGACACCAGCGAGGTCGAGAAATCCACGAGATGCGGCTGTCCCGAGGGGCCGACGATCACGTCACGGTGGTGGAGATCGCCGTGGACGACTCCGCGGGCGTGCATGTCGCAGACCAGCCGCTCGAGACGGTCGAAGAAGGCAGGCGCGAGCTCGCCGCGCCCGACCTCCGCGAGCGTCCGCCCGGGGACGAACTCGAGGACGATCGCCTGGCGATCGGGACGGCCGAGGAAGGCGGGGATTCCCGGCAGGCCCTCGAGCCTTCGGTAGGCGCCCGCCTCGCGGTCGAGCTGCAAGGGTCCGAGGAGGCGGCGCACCACCCAGGGACGCCCGGCCACGTCCTTCACGACCATGTCGCGCCCTTCGAATTCCACGCGGTCGACACGTCCCTTGGTGAAGTTGCGGCCATCGTGGAGACGGTGCCTTTTCAGGCCACGGAGACCCGCGCGTGTCAGGAGCGGGATCGGCGGCATATCGGGAGGGACGCGCCGGTGCGGACCATCCGGGGCGGCGCGGGGTCTATGGTAAGATTCGTCGCCATCACGGCGATCGAAGCGTAGCACAGGAGATCACGATGAGCGCGACGGCCGACGCTGCCGCCAAGCCATGCATGGGCGAGCGGCTCATCACGAGGCGGGGATGGAGCAAGCCCGACATCAAGAATGTCGTGCGTCGGGACAACGTGCTGATCCTGAAGGATTTCGCGGAGAAGGCCTGGATCGTCCGCAAGATCGGCCGCTGGCAGGTGCACCGCGAGATCCGGGCGCTCATCAGGCTGCAGGGGCTCCGCGGGATCCCCAAGTGTTACGGGCAAGTGTCTCCGTGCGGCATCCTCATCGAGCGCGTGCAGGGGGAGCGCATCACCCGCTGGCGCCTGCGCGCTCCCGCCGACGTTGCCCGGATGCTCGCACGGCTGGAGAGCCTCGTGGACGAACTCCACGCGCGCGGTATCGTGCACCTGGACCTCCGCAAGCGGGACAACATACTGATCACCGATTCCGGCATGCCGCTCATCATCGACTTCAACGCCTCGATCTGCTTCGAGGAGGGCGGCCTCGCGGCGCGCTTCGTCTTTCCCCTGCTGCGGCGCATCGACACCTCCGCGGTGCTCAAGTGGAAGTCCCGCCTTACCCCCGAGCTTCTGACCGCGGCCGAGAAGCGGCGCCACCGGTTCATGAGCGTCGCGCGGAGACTCTGGATCTTCAGCTGACGTGCGGAAAGACCCCTTGTCGCTCAACCTCTCCATCGTCATCCCCGTCTACAACGAACGGGAGAACCTGGGTCCGCTTCTCGGGGAAATCGAGGCGGTGCTCCGGTCCCTGGGTCGATCTTACGAGATCCTGATCGTCGACGACGGCAGCACCGACGGCAGCCACGCCGCATTGCGGGATCTGCGGGGCGCGCATCCTCACCTTCGCGTCGTGACCTTCGCGCATAACGCGGGGCAGACGGCCGCCATGGACGCCGGGTTCCGCAGGGCGCGGGGGGAGATTGTCATCACACTCGATGCAGACCTGCAGAACGATCCCCGGGACATCCCGAGTCTCCTCGCGGACCTCGAAGGCTGGGACGCCGTGGTCGGCGTGCGGGCGCGCCGGCGCGACAGTATCGTGCGCAGGGTCTCCTCGCGCGTGGCGAATTACGTCCGCAACCGGCTGAGCGACGAGACGATCACCGACACCGGCTGCTCGCTGAAGGCCTACCGCCGCAGCGCGCTTTCACGGCTGGTCCTCTACAACGGCATGCACCGTTTCCTGCCCACGCTTCTCAGGATGGAGGGTTTCCGAGTCCGGGAAACGCCCGTCGGCCACAGGCCAAGGCGGGCGGGACGGTCCAAGTACGGCATCGGGAACCGGCTGTTGCCATCGTTTGTCGACCTGCTCGCGGTGCGCTGGATGAAAAAACGAAAGCTCCGTTACGAGGTCAAGGATGATTCCTGAACGGCTCCTGCACTTCAACACCTGGATTGTCTTCGGCCTCCTGGGGCAGTTGTTTTTCACCCTGCGGTTCCTGGTCCAGTGGCTGGCCTCGGAGCGGACGGGCCGGAGCGTGTTTCCGGTGGCGTTCTGGTACCTCAGCCTCGCGGGCGGGGGAATCCTGTTCGTCTACGCTCTGGTCTACCGCCATGACCTGGTTTTCACGCTGGGGCAGGGTGCGGGCCTCGTCGTCTACGCGCGCAACCTGGTGCTCATCCGGAGGGCGGGCGCGGGTGGTCCCGATCCCGGCGTTCAGGGAGCCGCGGGGCCGGGCGCGTAATAACCAGTCCGAGTCCGCACTTCGAGATCGTCACGTTTCACGCGGAGGCTGATCGCGCGCCAGCGGCCGTCCCGGGATCGGTTCGTCGACGTGTAGGCCAGCGCGTACTGCTGGCGCAGGTCAATGGCGATTTGCCGGTAGATCCCCGAGAGTTCCCCGGCGCGTTCGGGGAAGTAGCTTCGTCCTCCGGTCTGGCGCGCCAGCGTGTCCAGAATCTCCTTGAGGCTGCGGACGCGCTGGAGGTCCATCTCCTCCTCGAGGTGGCGTCCGAGCCCGACCGCATAAATGGCGGCATCCGACCGGTGTGCCTTCTCGAGCGCTTCCTCGAACAGGCGCAGGCTTCCCGGTTCGTTGTCCGTAAGGGCCTGGTCCCGGCCGTCGGAGAGCAGCACGATGGCCCGGCGCCCCTCGCGGCCCTCGAGAAGCTGGGCGGTCTGGAACAGGGAGTCGTAGAGCGCCGTGCCTCCCCCCGGCCGGATCCCCTCGACCTCCTCTTTCACGCGTTTATGATCCGCGAGCGGCTCCCGGGGGCCGCGCAGTTCGTCGTTGAAGTGGAGAACCATCAAGTGGTCCGAGGGATCGACCGACTCCGCGAACTGCACGGCCGCCTTGCGGGCCAGCTCCACCTTGCCGCCTCTTCCCATGCTGTTGCTGGCGTCGATGAGAAGGGCCACGGTGAGCGGGACGCGCGCCGAGGTGAAATGGCTCACGGTCTGCGGGACCCCGTCCTCAAAGAGCAGGAAGTCATCGCGGCCGAGATCGAGAATGGCCCGGCCCTCGCGGTCAAGCGCCGTGGCGTACAGGTTGACCAGCCTCACTTCCTCGTACTGGCCGACGTTGAGAGGTTGGACCTCGATCCGCGCCTCGGCGCTCCGGCCGGCCGAGTCGGTGGCCACGGCCCGGAGGGACCGGTGAAGGAAACGCGACCCGGCGTCCCACGTGAGGGTGTAGGGCGGGCGCGTCAGGACCGAGAGCGGAGACCCGTCGACGTAGATCGCAACGCTGACGATGCGCGCATCAGCGGAGGTGGCGGCTTCGACGGTGATCCGCGTCACGCCGAGCACCAGCCCGGGCGGGGAGGGCTCCACGAAGCGGACGCTGACAAGTCCCTCGGCCCAGACCGGCATCAGGGCCGGCGCCGTATGCAGCGCCAGCGCCAGGACGATCGCCGGCACCAGGAGGACCGCCGTCGCCGCGGCCCGGCTCAGTAGGCCCGCGCCAGGTAGACCCATTCGCGCGACGGCGCGCTGCAGCGCAAGCATTTGCCCTCCTCCTGGTTCCCCTCGAGGGGAATGCAGCGTATGGTCGCCTTCGTCTCGTCCTTGATCTGCTGCTCGCATTGCGCCGATCCGCACCAGTGCGCCCGGTAGAACCCGCCCGCCTCCTCGATTGACTTCTGGAACTCGGCGTAGTCCCTCGCGTCGCGGGTGTTATCGCGCAGAAAGCTCCTGCCGCGCTCGAGCATGTCGCGCTGAATCTCGTCCAGGAGGGAGGTGACCGACGCAAGGAGCGACCCGCGCGGAACGGGGGTCTTCCTGCGGTCCATCCGGCGCACCGCCATCATCTGATCCTTCTCCAGATCCTTCGGGCCTATCTCAAGGCGCAGAGGGACGCCCTTGATTTCCCACTCATTGAACTTCCAGCCGGGCGAGACCTCCTCGCGGAGATCGGCCTTGACCCGCAGGGAGGGCTGGAGAATGTCGATCGCCTGGCGCACCGCCTCGGAGATCCGGGCCTTCTCTTCCTCGGTTTTCCAGATGGGGACGATGGCGACCTGCACCGGTGCGAGGCGGGGCGGGAAGTTCACGCCGTTGTCGTCACCGTGGGCCATCACCAGGGCGCCGATCAGGCGCGTCGAAACCCCCCAGGATGTCTGCCAGACGTGGGCCCAGTCCCCCTCAGCGGTCTGGAACTTGACGTCGAAGGCCTTGGAGAAATTCTGCCCGAGGTTGTGCGAAGTGCCGGCCTGCAGCGCCTTGCCATCCTGCATCAGCGCCTCGATACAGTAGGTCCGCAGCGCCCCGGCGAACTTCTCGCTCTCGGACTTTCGGCCGGTAAACACGGGGATGGCCATCTTCTCCTCGATGAAGCTGCGGTAGATCTCCAGGATCCGCAGGACCTCCTCCTCGGCGTCCGCCTCGGTCGCGTGGGCCGTGTGCCCCTCCTGCCAGAGAAACTCGGTGGTCCTCAGGAAAAGCCGCGTCCGCATCTCCCAGCGCACGACGTTCGCCCACTGGTTGATCAGCACCGGCAAATCGCGGTACGAGCGGATCCATTTCGCGTACATGGCGTAGATGATCGTCTCCGATGTGGGCCGGACGACCAGAGGCTCCTCGAGCTCCTTGCCCCCGCCGTGGGTCACGACCGCGCATTCCGGCGCGAACCCTTTGACATGCTCGGCCTCGCGATGGAGGAAGGACTCGGGGATGAACAGCGGGAAGTAGGCGTTCTGGTGGCCCGTCGCTTTGAAGCGCGCGTCGAGGTCCTTCTGAATCTCCTCCCATACCGCGTACCCGAGCGGCCGGATGACCATGCAGCCCTTGACGGGGGAGTAGTCTGCCATCTGGGACTGAATGATGACGTCGGTGTACCAGCGGGAATAGTCCTCGCTTCTCGGTGTGATGGTCTTGGGCATGAAATCTCCTTGAGGGTCGGGGGATGAGCGGTTCAGTCCGAGTGCTGGGCCTCGCCGGTCATCGGCACGAAACGCACCGGAAGCAGGGGCTCCCGCTCGACGCCGCCCGGCGTCCGGACGATCCGCACGAGCTCCTGGTCGCCCGAACCCACCGGGAGAATCATCCGCCCGCCGGGCTTGAGCTGGTCCACGAGCGGCTGGGGCACGGCCGGCGGCGCGGCCGTGACGATAATGGCGTCGAAAGGGGCCGCTTCCGGCCAGCCCCGGTAACCGTCACCGGTCCGCAACGTCACGTTCGAATACCCCAGTTCCGCCAGTCTCCTTCGTGCCGTTTCCATGAGTCCGGGGTGGATCTCGATGCTGAACACCTCGGCGACCAAGGTGGAGAGCACCGCCGCCTGGTAGCCTGACCCCGTGCCGACCTCGAGCACGCGGTCCGTCGCCTGCGGGCGTATTGCCTCGGTCATGAAAGCGACGATGTAGGGCTGCGAAATCGTCTGCCCGTCCCCGATTGGAAGAGGCCCATCATCGTAGGCCCGCTCCCTCGACCCTTCCGGAACGAACAAGTGTCTCGGCACCGTGTACATGGCGTGCAGCACCCGCGGGTCCCGCACGCCGCGCCGCTCGATCTGCTCCCGTACCATTTGCACGCGGGCCAGTGTGAAGGCCTCATCGGCGCGCGATGCTGCGTCGTTGCTCATATCTCCGCTCGTCAGGTCCGGAAGGCCGATCACCACCCACGAGAGCAGCAGGAAAGCGGTCACCGGCCATGTGAATCCCCGGAGACGAGGTGAACCAAGCATGTCAAAGGAGCCTCCGGAAAAGTCTATCACAGCGGGATTTCCTCCCCGGCACCGCCCCGCGGAGAATCGCCGTTTGCGGAGTCCCGCGCGCGGCCCACGAAGAGGTCGGCCTGCCGGATCGGCTCGGGGAGGCGGAACCCGCGGCAGCACGCGAGCGCCCATCGCGACGCGGCCTCACGGCCGATCAGGTGTCCGGGCGAGACGTAGATCGGTTTGACGGCAACGCGCGTCCTCAGCACCCAGCCGACCGCGCGACCGGCCACGTTCAGTGGAGCGCGATCGCCGGCGCGGGGTCCAATCGGCTTGTGGGATCCGATCAGCAGGCTCTTGGCGCAGCCGATCGTCGGCACACCAAGAAGGAGCCCCAGGTGCGAGGCGAGCCCAATCCCCCGCGGGTGGGCGACCCCCTGTCCATCGCACAGGAGGAGATCGGGCCTGGCACGAAGCCGGCCGAAGGCCCGCAAGAGGGCGGGTGCCTCCCGGAAGCTCAGCAGCCCTGGAACATAAGGAAAGCGGATGGGGGCCACGACGAGCCGGGTTTCGCGCAACACCATGTCAGGCCAGGAATACACGAGGACCGCAGAGAAGAGTCGTTCGCGTCGCAGGTCGTACGCAATGTCGGCGCCGGCGACAAGCCGCACGCTTCGCGGCCCCCCGCACGCGACGATCAAGGGTCGCATCCGCTTCTGGAGGTCTATCGCCTGGCGGGGTACTCTCGGCCAGCGATGTCTCGTGAGGTCCGGCTCCGCGGGGATCATGCCCGCCTCTCTTCCATTCGGGATCGGCTTACAACCGCTTGCCCCGCGCCCGGGCCGGCGCGACTCCCGGATTCTGACACAGGACGCCCCGCCTCGCGGGGGATTCGGGGATAATGTCCACGTACCGGGATCGAGATATTTCTGCGACCGTGCCATTTCCCGCGCAGGAATCATGATTGATGGAGAATCGTCATGTCGATGTCACGACGCGGACGTCTGCTTCTCGCTTGGCTGGTTGTACCGATGGTGCTCCTGGGTTTGGCGCTGGCCCTCGCC
>JANMQK010000268.1:0-4498 GCA_031370485.1 Acidobacteriota bacterium
CGGCAACGCCTGCGACAACTGCCCGAACGTCTTCAACCCCAACCAGCAGGACACGGACGGGGACGGTGTCGGGAACGTCTGCGACAACTGCCCGGTCAACGCGAACTCCAGCCAGGCCGACCAGGACGCCGACGGATTGGGTGACGCCTGCGACAACTGCGCCGCGTTCTTCAACCCGGGCCAGGCGGACGCCGACATGGACGGATTCGGGGACGCCTGTGACAACTGCCCGACGATCCCGAACCCCAACCAGGATCCGACCTTCTGCATCCAGAGGGTGATCAACATCACCGCCGCGAAGGTCGTGAAGAGCACGATCATCGTCAGGTGGGACACCACCACCGAGGTGACCCCGGTCACCTTCAACGTCGTCAAGCAGCAGTTCGACAAGAAGACCCAGGCGTTCAAGAACCGCAGACAGTTCAACGTCACCCCGATCCCCTGCCAGCAGTGCGTCGGCGGAATCGGAGCCTCCTACAGCTTCATCGTGGTCAAGGGGGCTGGTGACCGGAAGAACATTTACATCGAGATGATCGATCAGATCACCCAGACCAAGCAGACGTTCGGTCCGGCGGTAAGGCAGTAACCGAGCAGGAATGATTGCCGGGACAGTCACCCCCGGTTCCGCGCCCCGACGGGCGGGGCCGGGGGTGGCGCCCCGGGTTCAAGAAGTTGTTGCTGGACCATCGCCGCATGAGACAGCTTGAGAGGTTATTGTCGGCAGGGCTCCTGGCCCTGGTCGTGGCGGCTCCCGCTTCCGCGCAGAGTTACCTCAAATCCCGCATCGATCTCGAAGTAGGCGACCATCCCGTCCAGGTCATCGCCGGGGATTTCGACGGCGACGGCTTTCTCGATCTCGTCAGCGTCGACAGGCTCTCGTCGTCCCTCAGCCTGATGAAGGGGTTCGGGGACGGCACCTTCAGGCGGATAGCCTCCCTCCCGACTGGAACGTATCCCGGCGGAGCGGTCCTCGCCGATTTCAACAACGACGGACTGCTCGATCTCGCCACCGGCAATTTCCTGAGCCAGGACGTCACGGTGATGCTCGGCAACGGCCTGGGGGGGTTCGGGGCCAAGATCTCGACCCCCGCCTCGACGACGGGCGCCGGCATCGTCGCGGGGGACTGGAACCTGGACGGCAAGAAGGATGTCGCCGTCATTGACAGCAACAACAACAGGCTCTCGATACTGCTGGGGACGGGGACGGGGACGTTCGGCTCTCCGTCGCTCATCACGGTCGGCACACGGCCCCAGGCGGCGGCCGTCGCGGACTTCAACGCCGACGGCAAGGCCGACATCGCGGTCGCCAACAACGGCTCGGGCAACGTGCAGGTCTGGCGAGGGAACGGCACCGGCGGGTTCACGCTGGCAAACACCCTGTCGACCGGCACCGGCTCGGGTCCTTTTGCCGTTGTGGCCGCCGACTTCAATGTCGACGGCCGGCCGGACATCGCCGTCTCGGACAATCTCGCCGGCGGCTGCGGCGGTCTCCAAGGGGATGTCAAGGTCTTCCTGGCAACCACCACCGGCACCTTCGGCGCGGCGAAGATCGCCTGCCCCGGGGACGGGCCACGGGGGATCGCGGCCGCTGATCTCAATAACGACTCGAAACTCGACCTTATCGTGGGGCTGTCGCAGCAGACCGGCACGGGGAAGGTCGCGGTCATGAACGGGGACAACGCGGGGAACTTCGGCGCGCCGGTCACCGCCGCCACCGGGCCGCTTCCGGGATCGCTGGCGGTGGGGGACTTCAACCTCGACGGCAGCCTCGACGTGGCCGCCACGAGCCTCACCGGGGCCACCCTGTCGCTCCTGTCGAACAACGCCGCGGGAGGGTTCGTCGTCGCCGGGGTCATCCCGCTGACCTGCACCACCGGTTCGGCCTGCTCTCCCACAGCGATTGTCTCGGGCGATTTCAACAACGACACCAAGCCCGACGTGGCCGTCGTCAATGCGGCCGACGAATCGGTCGGCCTGATCCTCGGCGACGGACTCGGAGGCTTCGGGGCGATGGTCACGACGAGCACCGGGGTGAACAGCGGCCCGTCCTACGCGGCCACGCTCGACGAGAACCGCGACGGCAAGCTTGACGTCGTGACGGCCAACGAATACTGCGACGAGGTGACGGGTATCTGCACCGACACCGTGAACTACTTCCAGAACAACGGCGCCGGCGGCTTCACGTCGCCGCCTCATATCACCGTCGCCGCCTGCGACGGAGTGCAAGGGATCGCCACCGGCGAGATCTCGGGGGACCTGTACGCGGATGTCGTCACGGTCTGCCAGACGAGCGGCCACATGTGCACCCTGAGGGGGACCGGGAGCGCCAATCCGAACCTGGCGTTCGGTCCGGCGCAGTGCACCATCCTCGATCCGAACGTCCCGGTGTCGAGTATCTCCCCGGGAGGGGTGGCCCTGGGGCAATTCAATTTCGACGCCTTCGCCGATATCGCCATCACCTCGACGCTGCAGGACTGGGTCTACATCGGCTTCTCGAACGGCACCGGGGGATTCGGCGACGTGCCCGGGAACTTCGCGGTGCAGCGTGTCCCCCTGGGGATCGCGCGGGGGGATCTCAACAACGACGGCTACGACGATCTGGTCATCGTGAACACGGCATCGGCCAGCATCAGCGCGCTGCTGGGGGACGGCGGCGGGGTGTTTTCCTTCCCTCCACCGAACAGCCCGGTCGGGCAGGGGCCGAGCGCCGTCGCCCTCGCGGACTTCAACCTCGACGGCAAGCTCGATGCGGCGGTCGTCAACACGAATTCCAACGACGTGTCGCTGCTGCTCGGGGACGGCTTGGGGCATTTCTCGAAGGCGGGGGTGTACGGCACCCGGGACATGCCGACCTCCATCGCCGTCGGCGACTTCAACAAGGACGGCAAGCCGGACATCGCCGTGACCGACCTGTTCAGCGACACGGTCACGATCCTTCGCAACCAGACGGTCCTGCAGGACCCATTGGCCATAGCCACGCTGTTCGGCAACAAACTGACGGTCTACCGCTGGGGGATCGTCCCGGGTGCTTCCTACGATGCCATCCGGGGGGAGACCAACACCGTTACGAAGCTCTTCACGGCGATCGACCTGGGGCCGGTGACCTGCCTGGCGAACGACATCATCGAGAACGACACGGCGGCCTATCCCGACACCGTGATGCCGGCGGTCAATCACGCCTTCTTCTACGTTATTCGGACGAAGATCGGCGGCAGCCTCGGCCCTTACACCGTGGCCACCGACGGCCGGGTGGGCACCCCCTCCTCCGGGGACTGTCCCGAGTAAAAGCCCCCTCCCGATACGTTTCCCGGGAAGACGAACATTTTCTTTTATTTGAACGATCCGGCGGGACGCCGGGTATATAGGGCATGAACGATTGCTCGAGATTCCAGGGACAGTTGAGCCTTTACGCGGGACATGACTTGGACGATTCCGCCGAGTCCGCCCTGCGGGCGCATCTTGGCGTCTGCCTGGAATGCGAAGCGCAAGTGGCTCAATTGAGAGAGGTTATCTCGATGGCCAGGGCCTCGTTCCAGGATGACCTGCGGCTTCCCCAGGACGCCGTCCGGCGGATAACGGCCGCGGCCATGGAGGAGCGGGTCTCCTGGCGCAGCCGGCTGGCCGTTTTCCCGCTGGGGGATTGGCTCCCCCGGCCGGCGCTGGCCGCCGCGGCGGCGCTTCTGGTCCTTCTCGTCGGCGTCCAGGTGCTCGGCACGAAGAATGGGCCGGGAACAGGCTCAACGGAGGCCGTCCGGATAGACATGCAGGTGGAGCCGGGGGGCGAGGTGCGGCTGGCCTGGAGCGACGGCCGGGGGAGGGCCTACACGGTCCGGAAGAGTAATGACCCGACAGGCATGTCAGGCTCCGAGACCCATCGGGTCAGGGGGAATAAGTGGGTGGACAGCAACCCCGGGACAGGGTCGATTGTCTATTACAGCGTCGAATAGCAGGGGAACTAAACGGTTTGTATAGTCAGCTTTATCTTGACAAGCGTGGTTTTGGGGGTACATAACGTCGGACGGGTTCTGCCGCGAAACACCCCCGTAGGGACCGTCGGAAACTGGGCAGAGTTAACATCTCCAGGGAGGCTAAGGAAATGCTGAATCAGAAGTCATCGCGCATGACGATGGCGGTGATCCTCGTGGCGGCCGTCATGGCGGTCGCCGCAGGCACGGCGATCGCGTCGAACATGGGGTTCAAGATCAACAAGGGGCTGGATCTGACGATCGCGGCCGGCGGACAGCGGGGGAACAACTGGCTGTCGATCCCCTACTTCAACCCGTACGGCACCATCGGGACGATGTGCGCCCAGACCGGCCTTCCTTCGGCCGGGTTCAACCGGGCGACCGTGACCGACATCAACCCGGTGAGCGGCGTCTCCTCGACGGTCACCTGCGGCACCGCCGCCGCGAACGCCCTGGCGATCACGCCAGGACGGGGACTCCGGGCGAGAAACCCGTTCAACGCCTCGCCGATCGTCAACTCGGTCATCATCGTC
>JANMQK010000270.1:0-1724 GCA_031370485.1 Acidobacteriota bacterium
ATCGAGCAGCCGGCGCACAAACCGTTCCCACCCGGGAACGACCTGGATCTCGTCGAAGCACCAGGTGACGGTCTCCCTGCCTCGCACTGCGGGGTGGCGACGGTAATACTCCTCGACGAGCGGGTGCAGCTCCTTCGCGGCGAGCCCGTCGAGCTGCTCGTCCTCGAAGTTGATGTAGGGCAGCCGCTCGCGCGCGACGCCGCGTCCAAGCCGCTCCTGCCGCAACTGGTGCAGGAATGTGGTCTTGCCGGCCCACCGCATGCCGACCACGGCGGTAGCCTTCCCTGGAAGGGTCACCGCTCCGTGGACGCGCCGGGTGGTCGCGGCGGCGAACGGCGCCGCGAGCGAGTCGGCCAGCTTCTCTGCGAGCCGACGACGGCGGAGCTGAAGCGATTCGTCGCTCATTGCGTCGAACATTCTCTCCTTCCAGGAAGGAGAAAATCAAGACAATTTCTCCTGTCAGGAAGGAGAAGTCTTCCAGCGCCTGTATCCTCCTCCGGGTCAGCACCATCCAGGACCGGAGTGCGAAATCCTCAAGTCCCCGCGACCCTGAAGCCGCTGGCGCGCGCGGCGATGCCGACACCGCTTCGCGGCGCACCGCGAGATCCTGGTCGGTGATCGCACCGCGCAGCCGCCCTCAGTCATCCAGCAAGGCCGGGACCGAAAGCCCGAGCCCCTTCGCGTACTTCTCCAGAGTCTCGAAGCGGGGCTGGTGCTTGCCGCGCTCCAGGTTCGAGATCATCTCCTGCGTGATGCGGGAGCGGCCGGCGAGCTGCGACTGCGTCAGTCCCGCGGCCTCACGTCGCGCGCGCAGGCGATCTCCGAGGGTGGCCGCGGCGGCTTCCGAGGCTGCGTAGACATTTTTCGCGAGCCGGCTGTCGAGGAGCGCACGGAGGGCCGCGGAATCGATCTGAAACGCGTGGCCTCTGGCGTCGAGCAGCTCGAGGGTTTCCGGGTGATCCCCGATGCGGATCGACTCGGGGCGAAGCGCCGGCCGCACCTCATCAAGCTTCAGCACGGCGCTCAGGGCCGGCCAGGGCAGGGCGCGCCTGAGACCGTCGGCGAACTCGAGCCAGACGGTCCGGTCAGCCTCGGAGAACCGGACGTCGACCAGGCTCTCCGGATCAGGCATTTCGAGCGCATCGGCCAGATGCCGCCTCAAGTGGTCCGACAGGGGCCTGCGGGCCGTGCAGAGGCGGAGCCGGCCCTCCGAGCCGCGCAGAATCGTGTCGATGGCGTCGGCGCACCGAACGTCGGAGGGGCCACGCAGAAACGCAACGAGAAGCGCGTTGCTTTGACGGATGCACGATCGCCAGACATCCCGACGCGCCCCTGCGAACGCCCCCGCCAGGCGCGAGAGGTCGGCCATCACGACGAGATGGGCCGGGAAGCCCCCGGCATCGCCCGAGGCCAGGGACGCCCAGAAGCGACGGAACGGCTTCGGCCGGTAGCCGAGGCCCGCCATCTCCCGCGTAATGGCCTTCCTGAACGACTGCGCGCCGACGCGAGTCAAGTCGACGTACAGCCCATTCGAGACATCGGACACCGAATCTCGTCGGCGTCTCATCGTTCGCCTCCGGGCAGCAGTCGAACCCTGTCCCAGGATCGCAACATTTCCTCCTGATGCTCCCTCAAGCAGGCCCTCATGGCCGGATCCAGCGTCGCCCCGCGCGGCTTGAGCACCTGCAGCGTCCACAGCGCGACCTTGAAGTGCTGGCCTCGCA
>JANMQK010000321.1:0-1683 GCA_031370485.1 Acidobacteriota bacterium
ACGGAGAGCGCCAGGTGGGCGCCCGGGTGATCGTGATCCTGGGCGAGCGCCGCCTGGATCTCCGACTCGGCCCTGCCGTAGCTTTCGAGATCGAGGTAGATCCGGGCCAGCGCCACGTACGGCTCGGGGTCGTTCGGGGCCAGGATCTGCGACTTGCGGATGGCGGCGATGGCGTCGTCGTAGAGAAAGATCCTGGAGTAGGCCACGCCGAGGCGCATGTAGGCCTGGCTGAAGTCCGGCTTGACGGTGATCGCCTTCAGGAAGAGCTCGATGGCGTCGTCGAGGCGCCCGCGGCGCAGCAGCAAGTCCCCCATGTGCGTGTAGACGTCGGCGAACGCGACGTTGACCTCGAGGGCCTTCCGATACTGCTCTTCGGCCTCGTCGTCCCGGCCGATGCTCTCGAACAGCCGGCCGAGGCCGTCGAGCGCGGGGGCGTAGTTCGGCTGCAGGTCGAGCGCGCGCAGGTACTCGGCGCGCGCCTCGGTGGAGTCCCCCTGCTTGAGGTAGGCGTCGCCGAGGCTCAGATGGGCCTGCACGTAGTCGGGCTGGAGATCGATCGCGATCTTGAGCGGCTCGACCGCCTCGCCGTAGCGTCTCTCGGCGACCAGGCTCGCTCCCAGGTAGTAAAACGCCATGAATGAATTGAGGTTGATGTTTACGACCTGCTGGAACGCCTCGGTGGCCTCCCGGTACTTGCCTTCCTTATAGAGACGCATCCCCTCGGAGAGGACCTTGAAGGACTGCGAGCGGGCGTCGGCCGCTGTGATCGCGTGCGCGGGTTGCGGGCGGCCTGCCAGTATGCAGGCGAGCAGGAAGGCGAGGAGGATCCGGGTCTGCATCGATTCGAAGGCCCTCGAGAACTATAGCCGAAATCGGCCCGGCTGTGCGGGCCCGGCGCGCTCCCGGTGCGCGCCGGGCGGCGGCATCGGTCCTTCGCGCGCGCTCTTTTCGGCATGCTAATATCGCGCGCAATGTCTCGCCTGCGTGTCGCCGCCGCGGCGCTTGCCGCGCTGGCCGCTGTCTATCTCCTGGCGTCGATCCGCCACCTGGACGCGGCAGGAGAGCTCTATGTGCTCGACGCGCCGCTTATCCGGCTGACGCCACGCCGGGTGGACGCCGGATGGCGGTTCGTCCCGCGGCTTCTCGCCCGGGTGTCCTCTTACCCCGTCTCGAAGCGGACAGTGCGCGCCGAACTGAGCGGCGAGAGGGCCGCCGTCACGCGGGACGGGACCAGGGCCGGGATCGAGGCTGTGCTGACGTACTCCATACCGGCCGATCGGATCCTCGATCTGCACAGCACCCTGGGCCCCCGCTACGAGGGATCGTGGCTCGCCCCCATGCTGCGCCGGCGGACGGAAGAAACGCTGAGGACGGCGCCATACGACCTGTTCCGCAACCGCGACCCGGTGCTGACCCGCACGCAGAAGTCGGTCCTGGAGAAGGATCTCGACGCCCACGGAGTGCTCATCGAAGGACTGCGTCTTGGCCCGGTCACGGCCTCGGCCGGCGCGCCGGGGACGATTCTCCGGGTGGACGCGAAGCCGATCGATCGGAAGGTGGTCGTGATCGGGGTTGATTCGTTCGACTGGCGCGTCATCGATCCGCTCCTGCGGCAGGGACGGATGCCGCGGCTGGCGGGGCTCATCGCGCGGGGGGCGAGGGCCAACCTCAAGACCATCCAGC
>JANMQK010000381.1:0-11891 GCA_031370485.1 Acidobacteriota bacterium
GATCATCGCCCAGGCGATGGAAAAGGTCGGCAAGGACGGCGTCATCACCGTCGAAGAGGCCAAGGGACTCGAGACGTCCCTCGAAATCGTCGAGGGGATGCAGTTCGATCGCGGTTACCTCAGCCCCTACTTCGTGACCGACGCCGAGCGGATGGAGTGCGCCCTGGAGAGCGCCTATATCCTGATCCACGAAAAGAAAATCTCCAACATGCGTGACCTGCTGCCGCTGCTCGAGCAGGTGGCCAAGAGCGGCCGTCCGATGGTGATCATCGCCGAGGACGTCGAGGGCGAGGCGCTGGCGACCCTCGTCGTGAACAAACTGCGCGGCACCCTCTCGGTCCTCGCGGTCAAGGCCCCCGGCTTCGGGGATCGCCGCAAGGCGATGCTCGAGGACATCGCCATCCTGACCGGCGGCAAGTGCATCACCGAGGACCTCGGTATCAAGCTGGAAAACGTGAAGATCGAGGACCTCGGGCAGGCCAAGAAGATCACGGCCGACAAGGACAACACCACGATCGTCGAGGGCAAGGGAAAGCGCGCCGACATCGAGGGCCGGGTGAAGCAGATCCGCGCCCAGGTCGAGGAGACCACGTCCGACTACGACCGCGAGAAGCTCCAGGAGAGGCTCGCCAAGCTGGTCGGCGGGGTTGCCATCATCAAGGTCGGCGCGGCCACCGAGACCGAGATGAAGGAAAAGAAGGCCCGTGTCGAGGACGCCATGCACGCCACCAAGGCGGCCGTCGAGGAGGGGATCGTTCCCGGCGGCGGCGTGGCCCTGGTTCGCGCCATTCCGGCCCTCGACAGGCTTAGGGAGAAGAACGAGGACATCCAGACCGGCATCAACATCGTGCGCCGGGCCCTGGAGGAGCCGCTCAGGCAGATCGCGATCAACTCGGGCTTCGAGGGCTCCATCATCGTGCAGCAGGCCAAGGAGAAGGACAAGGCCTCGATGGGGTTCGACGCCTATCAGGGCAAGTGGGTCGACATGTTCGAGGAAGGCATCATCGACCCGACCAAGGTCACCCGCACCGCCCTGCAGAATGCCGCCAGCATCGCAGCGCTGATGCTGACGACCGAGGCGATGGTGCACGAGATCCCCGAAAAGGACAAGTCCTCCATGCCCGGACCACGCGGCATGGGCGGTGACATGTACTGAGGGAACGATAGGGCGCCCGTCGATGGGGCGTCCGTTGAAGTCAAGGCCTCCCGGTTCGCCGGGAGGCCTTTTTTTGTCTAGAAGGATTGCTGCCCGAGGGAGAAGCCGTTGAACTGCTGGGAGACCACGACGTCCTTGGGGAGATCGATGCGAAACCGGTCGACGCTGACTTGGACGTTCACCTTCATGTCCTGGAAGGAGAGAAGTGTCGAGTCGCCGTCGGCCTCGAGGTACTCCAGCTGCCGGGGCAGGAAGCTCGACCGGTCGACCCAGATCTTCATCTCCGCGACGTGATCGCGGAGTGATTTCTTGCGAGGAATCAGGCGCAGGAGGTAGGTGTCGCTGATGTCGCTTTTGGGCTCCAGCTGGAAATCGTAGTATTTCCGGAGATCCCCGATCGACTGTCCCACTCCGAGAAAGCGAAACAGCCGCTTCCCGACAAATTTCTTGATTGGGACCTCCTCGGCGCGCTTGAGCGCCGGGTAGTAGGCGAGGTACATGCTCTCGGTGATGACGAACACCTTGCTGTCGGGCTCGAGGTACTCCCAGCGCACCTGGTTGGGGCGGTTGTAATAGAAGGCGCCGCGCGAGACGATCGGCTTAGCGAGGAGTTTGAGTTCCTTTCTCTCCGTGAAGGAGGCCACCAAGGTCGTGGTCTCGGTCTGCTTGAGATCAAACTGCTCCAGTATCCGCGCCAGGGTCGGCTCGGCGCTGACCGGGGGAGCGGTCGCCTTTTCGTCCTGTTGCGCGGCGGCGACCTGTTGAATACCGGATCCGATGCCGGGTATTGAACTCAGGATCAGGATGAGAAAAGCGGCGCAGGTGGTAGCAGGGAAAAGTCTTCGCACTTGGAGAACCTCGCCAGACAGACGCACACGCGCAATCTAACAGACGCGGATCGCTCCGTCAAGTTTGCAAGGAAGGATGGATGCCTTGCGGGACCCGGCAACCCGCCTCCCGGGCCGCCCCGAAAGCCGGTCCGCGCCGGTCGGCCGCGTGAGTGATTGACAAGGCGTCCGGCAGCCGTGGATGATCCTCCGGGGAGACCGATCATGAAGCGAACCGAGCACGATCGATACACTCCCGGTCCGGAGGACGTCAAAAGCCTGTCGCAGTTCTCCCGCAAGGCGCGCCTCGGCGTTTCCCTGGAACACGACCTGGCGGTCCTGGTTGCCAGAGTTCCGTCCCCCCACCCATGACCCCTTATCTGGTCCGCCGGGTCGCGCTGGCGGTCCCCCTGCTGTTCGGCATCGCGACCGTCATTTTCCTCCTGATCCACTTCATCCCCGGCGACCCGGTCGAGGTGATGCTCGGCCCGGGAGCCGGCCCCGGCGACGTGGCCGACCTGCGCCACCGGCTGGGGCTTGACCGCCCCCTGGCCTCACAGTACGCGGCGTACCTCGGCGGGCTGGTGAGCGGGGATCTCGGCATGTCGCTCCGTTATCGCGACCCCGTGGCCTCCCTCATCTTCGAACGGTTCCCGGCGACGATCCTGCTGGCCGCCGCGAGCATGCTTATCGCGCTGGCGGTTTCCTTTCCGGCCGGCATCGCCGCGGCGATCAAGCCCGGGGGACCCTTTGATCGGGCGACCGCGCTCGGCTCGGCGCTGGCGCTTTCCATCCCGAGCATCTGGCTCGGCCCGCTTCTGATCCTGGCGTTCTCGATACACCTCGACTGGCTGCCGGTCTCGGGATTCGATACTCCCCTGGCCGTGGTCCTCCCCGCCTCGACCCTCGCGGTCTCGATCGCGGCGCTCCTCACCCGGATGGTGCGCGGCAGCATGAGCGAGGAGATGGCGGCGGCCTACCTGCAGGCTGCCCGATCGCGCGGTCTCTCCCGCCGGGCCGCCGCGGTGCGACACGCCCTTCGAAACGCCCTGCCCCCCGTGCTCGCCGCCACTGCCCTGCAGATGGGGTCGCTGCTCACCGGGGCGATCCTGACCGAGACGATTTTCGCCTGGCCGGGTCTCGGGCGGCTCCTGGTCCAGGGGATCGCCCACAGGGACTACCCGCTGGTCCAGGGCTGCGTGCTGGCGTTCGCGACGACCTACATCGCCCTGAACCTGGCGGCGGATCTCTGCATGGCCGTGCTCGATCCCCGCGTGGCGGCCTGATGCGGCGCCCCGGTTCCGCGGGCGTGGTCCTCGGCGCCCTGGTCCTCGCGGGCCTCTGTCTCATGGCGCTGAGCGCGCCGTGGGTGGCGCCACAACCCCCCGATCGCCAGGATCTCGCGCACCGGTTCGAAGGCCCCACCGGCGCCCACCCTCTGGGACGCGACGACCTGGGGCGGGACGTGCTGTCCCGCCTACTCTGGGGCGCGAGGATCTCACTGACGGTCGGGTTCCTGGTGGTGTTCGTCTCCGGGGCGGCCGGGGCTCTTGCGGGAACCTTCGCGGGCTATTCGGGAGGGTGGCCGGACACCCTCCTCATGGCGATGGTCGACCTGCTCCTGGGCTTCCCGGGCGTCCTGCTGGCCATCGCCTTGGTGTCGGTTCTGGGGCCGCGGCTCGAAAACCTGATCCTGGCCCTCTCGGTGATTGGCTGGGTGACCTACGCCCGCGTCGCGCGCAGCCAGGCGCAGAGATTGCGGGGACTGGAGTTCGTCGCGGCGGCGCGGTCGCTCGGAGGTCCCCCCGCCCGGATCCTGTTCCACCACGTCGTGCCGAACCTCCTGGGTCCGCTGACCGTGCAGGCGGCCTTGGGCCTGGGCGGGGCGATCCTCGCCGAGGCCGGCCTGTCGTTCCTGGGCCTGGGAGTCCCGCCTCCGGCGCCCAGCTGGGGCAGCATGATCCAGGGCGGCAGCCAGAACCTCCTCGACGCGCCCCACCTGGCCATCGCTCCCGGAGTGGCTCTCTTTCTGGCGGTTCTCGGCGCGCAGGCGCTGGGAGACGGTCTGCAGCGCCGGCAGGTGGATGTCCGCGGCGGGACGCGACGCCGGGGCGATGATCGATGATCCGGGTTCAGGGTCTGGCGTTGCTTCGCGAGGAGACTTCCCGGAGAACCCGAGCGTGGATGGACTTCCACTCCTCGGGGGCGATCGTCAGGAACGCTTGCGCAACCTCCGGATCGAACTGCGTGCCACTGTACTTGACGATCTCCGCGAAAGCCGTCTCGTATGGCAGGGCCTTGCGGTAGGGACGGTCGGAAGTCATCGCGTCGAAGGTGTCGACCACCGCGAATATGCGCGCCCCGAGCGGGATCTCACTCCCCTTCAGGCCGCGGGGATAACCCTTCCCGTCGTAACGCTCCTGGTGGCACATCACGATGGGCCTCGCGCCGTCGAGAAACTTGATCCCCTGCAGTATGCGGGCGCCGATCTCCGGATGCTTGCGCATCTCCAGCCATTCCTCGGCGTTCAGTTTCCCGGGTTTGCGCAGGATGGCGTCAGGAACGCCGATCTTGCCTACGTCGTGCAGGAGCGCGCCCCGGTAGATGTCGGTCAGCTCCGTCTCCTTAACCCCGAGGCGGCGGGCCACCGCGACGGTGTAGGCCGCGACGCGGGCCGAATGCCCGAGCGTCTCGGCATCGCGCGAGTCCAGGGCGGTCGCCAGGGCCTCGAGGGTCGTCTCATAGGAGGCCTTGAGGAGGCTGAACAGGTCCTCCACCTCGCCGTTTTTCCGGATCAGCTCGGCGGTCCGCTCGGCGACCCGTTCCTCCAGCGTCCGGCGGTATTCCCGGTTCTCGAGGATCAGGCGGCGTTTCTCGAGCGCCCTTTCCACGGTGATTCTCACCTCGGAAAGCGTGAAGGGCTTGGTGATGTAGTCCGTAGCCCCCATGCGGATCGAGCGGATCGCGGTTTCCACGTCGACCACACCGGTGAGCAGGATGATCTCGGTATCGGGCCTGGTGGCCTTGATCTCCCGGAGCAGGCTCACACCGTCCATTCCCGGCATGTCGATGTCGCTGACCACAAGGGAGAAGCCGTTGCTCTTGAGCTTCTCGAGCGCCGCGAGCCCGTCCGGGGCATCCTCGCAGATGAAACCGCTGTCGGTAAGCCCCTCGCGCAGCACATCACGGATGGCCTGCTCGTCGTCGACGACAAGAATGTGTTCCTGGGAATTCAAGTCCGCTCCACGTGGACGGGCGGGCAGTCCGACGGCATGCCCCCCGAATCAATCTAGGCCAAATCCGGGGAGTGTCAACGCGTTCCATGCGAATCCGATGGCCCGGAAAGCCCGGCGTCCGCGGCGGATTTCAATCTTTGGATTGGGCCAGGTCGCGGGTCTCGATCCAGTTCGGTCCGACCCGCATGTCCACGACCAGGGGGACCGCGAGCGCGTGCACCCCCTCCATGACCTGGCGCACGAGATCGGCGACCGGCTTCACCTCGCGCTCGGGGACTTCGAGAACCAGCTCATCGTGCACCTGCAGCGTCACGCGGGCCGCGCTGCCACCTTCCCGCAGCCGGCCATCGAGGACGACCATCGCCATCTTGATGAGGTCGGCGGCGGTTCCCTGGATGGTGGTGTTGACCGCGGAGCGGATGGCCTGCTGCCTGGCGTTGCGGTCGCTCCCTCGGAGCTCCGGGAAGTGGCGCACCCGCCCGAACAGGGTCCGCACCTTTCCCTCCGATTCGACACTCGCGATCGTGGCGTCGATGTAGGCCTTCACGCGGGGAAACCGCCCGAAGTACCGCTCGATGAAGTCAGCCGCCTCCTTGACCGACACGCCCTGATCGCGGGCCAGGCGCTGCGGTCCCATGCCGTAGAGAATGCCGAAATTCACCGCCTTGGCCCGCCGCCGCATCGGCTCGCTCACCAGTTCGGGCAGCACGCCGAAAACCTCCGCCGCGGTCCGGCGGTGGATGTCCTCGCCGCTCTTGAAGGCCCGCAGGAGCTGCGGGTCTCCGCACAGATGCGCGAGCACCCTCAGCTCGATCTGCGAGTAGTCCGCCGACAGGATCAGGGCGCCGTCCGCCGGGATGAACGCGCGCCGGATCAGGCGGCCGAGGTCGGTCCGGATGGGAATGTTCTGGAGATTCGGATCGCTGCTGCTCAGCCGGCCGGTGGCGGCCACCGCCTGGTTGAACGAAGTGTGCACCCTCCCGGTCTCGCGATTCACCAGGAGCGGCAGGGTGTCGACGTAGGTCGACTTCAACTTCTGCAGGCTCCGGTATTCGAGCACCCGGCGCGGCAGCTCGTGCTCCCCAGCCAGTTCTTCGAGGACCTCGACACTTGTCGAGAGGGAGCGGGTCTTCCGGGTCTTGCGCCCGGGAGTCAGCTTGAGCGTCTCGAAGAGGATTTCACCTAGCTGGCGCGGAGAGTTGAGGTTGAACTCCTTGCCGGCCAGCGCGTGGATCGTCCCGGTCAGCCGCGCTATCTCGCCCTCCCACTCCCGCGAGAGTCCTTCCAGGAACTCCGAGTCGATCCGAACCCCCGTCCATTCCATCCGCGCGAGGACGGAGACGAGGGGGAGCTCGAGATCCACGAGCAGCCCGAGCAACCCGTCCTTCTCGAGGCCGGCCCGCAGGCGATCCCGCAGCATGGCGACCGCGGCGATGCGCGCGCAGAAGAGCGGTGTGGCGCGCTCGATAGGAACCTCGTCGAGGGGTGTGGCCCTGGCCCCCGCGCCGAGGACCGTGGCGGGGGATGGGACCTCCAGGCCGGCGACCTCCTGCGCCACCGACTCGAGCGCGTGGCTGGCCCGTGACGGGTCGAGGAGGTAACTGGCAATCATCGTGTCCATCTCGAACACGGGAGGTCCCGTTCCCAGGCGGTGGTAGAGGATCAGGTCCCCCTTGACGTCGTGGCCGGCCAGGCGCGGACCGGAGCCGTCCAGAAGGGGGCGGATGAGCCGGAGCGCGGTCTCGGGGGGAATCTGCCCGGGAACGCCGAGGCCCCGATGGGCCAGCGGCACGTAGTACGCCGCGCCGGATGGAGACCCCAGCGAGATCCCGACGAGCCGGGCGCGCATCGGTTCGGCGTGGTCCCTCTCCAGGCCGACCGCCACCGTCGGCTCGGAGAGCAGGCGGGCCACCGCCCGCTCGAGCGCCGCATCGTCCAGGAGCGCCTCGTGATCGCCGCGTGGCGCCGCGATCGGCGCCTCGAGGTCGCGCAGGAACGCGGTGAAATCGAGCTCCTCGAACAGGACCCGCGCGGCCGCAAGGTCGGGCGGCCGCAGGCGGAACTTCTCCGCGTCGAACGCCACGGGGGCGTCGCGGCGGAGGGTTGCGAGCTCGCGGCTCAAGCGGGCCTCCGACGCGTGCTCCTTGAGCCCTTCCCGGTAGCTCTTGCGCTCGACCGAATCGGATTGCCGCAGGACTTCTTCGAGATCCCCGAATCGCCGTATCAGATCCTTGGCGCCCTTCTCGCCGATGCCGGGGACCCCGGGAATGTTGTCGGAGCTGTCACCCCAGAGCGCCAGGACGTCCGGGACCTGCCCGGGCCGGACGCCGAAGACGCGCTCCACCCCGTCGCTGTCCAGGAACTGCCCGCTGACCGGGTTGTAGACCGTGACCTTCTCGTCGACGAGCTGCAGCAGATCCTTGTCGGAGGCCACCACGACGACCTCGTATCCCGCCTTGGAGGCCTTGTCGGCCAGCGTCCCGAGGATGTCGTCCGCTTCGAACCCGGGCAGTTCGAGGACGGGCACGTTGAACGCCTGGCAGATTTTCCTGACGTAGGGGATCTGCGCAACCAGGGCTTCGGGAGTCTCCTTGCGGGTCGCCTTGTACTCCGGATAGGCCTCGTGGCGGAACGTGGGCCCGGGCAGGTCCAGGGCGACGGCCAGGTAGCGCGGCCCGAGATCCTTCACCAGCTTCCTCAGCATCGACGTGAAGCCGTAAAGAGCGTTGGTCGGGAGCCCTTGCTTGTTGCTCAAATCACGGACAGCGTGAAAGGCCCTGTAGAGGTTGCTCGTCCCATCCAATAGGAACAGCGTCCGCTCGGGATCGCGTCGATCGATCATGGCTGCTCGCGCCCGCTCATGGGAGTCCCGCGGCTCGCCGGGCGGCCGCCCGGGCCTCGGCAAGCCGGCCCGATCGTAGCAGCCGCAAGAGAGGCGCACGCAGTAGCCTCCGGTACCGGCGGTCCCGCTCCACCGTGTCGGGCACCTCCGCCAGGAGCCGCCGCCGCACCCGCCCGATGATCCGCACGTAGGCTCCCGTCTCGGGGGCGATGCGGCGTGCCATCCGATCGCGCAGCGCCCGTGCGAAGGCCGGGCTCTCGCCAGAGGTCGAGACCGCCACCAGAAGCGGGCCGCGCGCCAGAACCGCGGGGAGGTGGAACGTGGACCGCCGTGGGTCGTCGGTCAGGTCGACGAAGATCCCGAGCCGGCGGGCGTCGCGGGCCACCGCCCGGTTGACCCGCGGGTCGGAGGCGGCGGCCACGGCGAACCGAGCGCCCTTGAGGTCGGCCGCCCGGTAGGGGCCTTGCCTCCATTGCAGCCGCCCAAGCCGGGCCAGGCGGCGGATAAGGGGCGTGGCGCAAGGCGCTATCACGCTCACCCTAGCGGCCGCGCGGCGGAGTGGCGCGATTTTCCGGCCGGCCACGCGTCCCGCGCCGACCACCACGAAACGCACGCCCTTGAGGTCGAGCACTAACGGGGCGAACCCCACCGGCTTCGCTCGCTTTCGCGCCGTCAACGCGCGGACAGGTTTGGATCCCGGCGACCCGCCGTGGTCCCGCGGGGAGCGAGCCAGGAGTACAAGGGATAGGCCCGGCACAACGTCCGGGCGCGCTCGCGCAGGGCGGGATCCGCCGGACGGTCGAGAGGACCCGAAAGGGCGCGAAGGATGAGGTCCCCGATCTCCTTCATCTGCGCCTCATCCATCCCCCGGGTGGTCACGGCCGGAGTGCCGATTCTCACACCGCTGCAGACCATAGGCTTTTCGGGGTCGAACGGGATGGTGTTTTTGTTCACCGCGATTCCCACCGTCTCGAGGCGCTGCTCGGCCGCCCGCCCGGTGATTCGCCGGGAGCGCAGATCGACCAGGAACAGATGGGTGTCGGTGCCGCCCGAGACGATCCGCAGCTGGCCCTCCGAGACGGCTGCCGCGAGCGCCGCCGCGTTCAGGACGGTGCGTCTTTGATCGGCGCGGAACTCCTCGGTGGCAGCTTCCTTGAATGCCACGGCCTTGGCCGCGATCATGTTGACGAGAGGCCCCCCCTGAACGCCGGGAAACACGGCGCTGTCGATCTCCCTGGCGTACTTCTGCCGGCAGAGTATGATCGCGCCGCGCGGGCCGCGCAGCGTCTTGTGGGTGGTCGTGGTCACGAAGTCCGCGTGGGGCACCGGGTTGGGATGCACGCCGCCTACGACCAGTCCGGCGACATGGGCAATGTCGGCCAGGACCAGGGCCCCGACCTCATCCGCAATCCTGCGGATCCTGGGGAAGTCCACCTGCCGCGCATAGGCGCTCGTCCCGGCCACGATCATTTTCGGCCGGTGCTCCTTCGCCAGGCGCTCCAGGTTGTCATAGTCGATTCTCTCGGTCTCCGGGTGGACGCCGTAATGGACGATCTTGAAGTACCGGCCCGAAAAATTGAGCGGGTGACCGTGTGTGAGATGTCCTCCGTGCGAAAGGTCCATCCCCATCAAGGTGTCTCCGGGCTTGAGGACCGCCATGTAGACGGCCATGTTGGCCTGCGATCCCGAGTGCGGTTGGACATTGGCGTGCTCGGCGCCGAAAAGACCCCGCGCGCGTTCCATCGCCAGGCTCTCCACGCGGTCCGCGTACTCGCACCCTCCGTAGTATCGGCGGCCGGGATACCCCTCGGCGTACTTGTTCGTGAAGACCGTTCCCATGGCCTCCAGCACCGCCCGCGAGGCGAAGTTCTCGGAGGCGATCAGGACCAGCGTCTCCTGCTGCCGCATCACCTCCGCATCCAGGGCCTCGGCGATCTCGTGATCGATTTCGCGAATCGCTTCCAGCACATGAACCCCCTGTCCGAAGACACTCCCCGGCCCGGGCGCCACGATTGTCCGCCTCACCGGAGACCCGCGATGATATGTCTCGTGCGCCGTGCAGATCAAGAAGACGGGGAATCGCCCGGGTGCCCGGCCGCGCGGGGACATGCGGCCGGGAGGCGGCGATCCCCGTGCTATCATCCCCCGCTGACCCGCCGGGTATTCCAGCGGGTGGCGACCCGATGAGACCTCCCAACGCCCTCCACTATGTCGATATCGGCGCGAAGAACGCCCCGGTCATCCTTTTCCTGCACGGGATCACCGGGTCGAGGCGCTACTGGCAGAAGCGGGTGCTGCCACTGGCCGCTGATCACCGCCTGATACTCCCCGATCTGATCGGGTTCGGTCACTCGCCGAAGCCTTACATCGAGTACACGATGGACGTTTTCCGCGACAGCGTCCGGGCGCTGATCGAGGAGCTGGATATCGCCGACCGCCCCCTGGTGATCGTCGGCCATTCCCTCGGCAGCCTCATCGCGCTCGAGTACGCCGCGCGGCACAGGGAACACGTGTCGCGCATGGTGCTTTTCAGCCTGCCCCGATTCTCGGACCCCGTCAGCGCGCATGCGATCTTCTGGCGGGGGTCGCCTCACTACCGGAGGCTGCTGAACGAGCACTCGCTGGCCGAGACATTGGCTCAGATGAAGCGCAGTGGCATCGAGATCACCCTCCGGTATTTTTTCCGGTTCCCGTGGGCCGTCCTCATCGACGCACACAAGTTCACTTTTCGATCTCTCACGTCGACCCTCGAGTGCTGCCTTCTCAATTACCAGATCGACCGCATCCTGCCCTCGGTGCCCCCCGTTCCCACGCTGCTCATCCATGGCGAGCAGGACTCCGTCGCCCCGCTCGAGCGGGTACTTCCCCTTCCCGGGTTCTATCCTCAGATGCGGCTCGAGACAGTCAGGGGAACGGGCCATCACCTGTTCCTGACCCACACCCGACGCTGCCTGAGGATGCTCGGAGATTTCATAGGCAAGGAGGTCCCGATCAAGGGATCATCCGTCGATCAGGTGGGAATCGAAAAGGCTTGAAACACCAGAAAATGCTCGATTCGCGCGGAAATTAGCTTGGCAATGTTTATATAACTTATTTAATTACAATACTTTATGCATCAATAATATACTTGACAATAATACACTCAATATTTATACTATTCATCGTATCATCTAAATTTGAAAGGCTTTCTCCAGGCGGTAACCTATGAATCTGCAAAAACTGACGGTGAAATCCCAGGCAGCGCTGCAGGCGGGCCAGGAATCGGCCATTCGCCTCGGCCACCCCGAGATTACGGCGGATCATCTGCTTCAGGCGCTCCTCGAACAGGAGGACGGTCTCGCGCCGGTTCTACTGGGCCGAATCGGGGTCGATGTCTCCAGGCTGCGAAGCCGCCTGGCGGCGCTGCTCGATTCCCGGCCCAAGGCCTCGGGCGGGGCTTCCCCGCACATCGGCGAGCGTCTGAGGGTTCTGCTGGATGCGGCCGAGCGGCGGGCGGAGGGTCTTCACGACGAGTTCGTCTCGGTCGATCACCTCCTGCTGGCGCTCACGGAAAGCCGGGAGCCCGCAGCAAACCTGCTGCGCGAGGCCGGGGCCGATACGAGCAAGCTCCTCGAGGCCTTGAAGGCGGTCCGGGGGGCGCAGCGCGTCACCTCGCAGAATCCGGAAGAGGCCTTCCAGGCGATCGAGAAGTACGCCCGGAACCTGACGGAGATGGCCCGGCGCAACAAGCTCGACCCGGTTATCGGCCGGGACGAGGAGATCCGCCGAGTGGTCCAGGTCCTCTCCCGCCGGACCAAGAACAACCCGGTCCTCATCGGCGAGCCGGGCGT
>JANMQK010000128.1:0-1863 GCA_031370485.1 Acidobacteriota bacterium
GCCGTTATTCGGGCTGCACCCCTCCGCCGTCACCGGGGCCGGCGGCGCCGCGAGGACGTTCGTCCCGCAGCAGGAGATCGTCACCAGCGAGACTTCGTCGATCCTCCAGCCCGCCCCCGGCTGCGACGTGGCGTTGTCGAACGCGGCCCGCCAGCGCAGCCTGATGCTCTGGCCCGACGCGCCGGCCGGCATGTTGATCGTGGTCGTGAGGAACCCGTTCGATCCGGATGTGTCCCCACCGGTCCATGCCTGGCGTCCGCCGATGGCGCTCCCCGAGGCAGTACTGATCGTCCCGTTGTAGCCTCCGATGGCGAAGCTGCCGCCCGCCATGATGATGTCGGTGAACGCGCCTCCCGCGATGCTGATCTCCAGGACGCCGCCGTCCTTGCCGGTCTCGAGGCTGTAGTAGTGCCTGAAGCCGAGCCGGGCGCCGATCGAAGGCATCGCGATGACGGGAGAGGTCAGCAACCTCTCGGAGACCGAGGCGGAGCTGCCGCAGGCGGCTGCCTGGGGCGCCGAAGCGTAAAGGCCCGTGACGGTCGTCGTGGCCCATGCCGAAGGGGTCTCGATGCCGACCTCGCTGTCCTCCCACCCGGCCGGCAGGGAGTACACCGGGACCAGGTCGAAGCTTTCACGGAAGATCTCCCCCAGCGTCAGGACGAAGGAGCGGTTGCCGAGATCGTTCGCCCCGTCCTGGAGGTGAAGCGTGGCGGTCACCTTGTCGCCGCAAACCGCCGCGGGGTCCACGGTGAAGCTGAACGTCCTGCTAACCGCCGCGCCGCCCGGGGGAAGGGCGCCGTACGACTGCGCGGCGCCCGGGATCGTAACGCCCCCGGTCGCGAGGAGGGTCGCCACCAGGTTGGATGTGCCGGTGGCGCCGCCATTCTTCAGGGAGAAGCTCATCGAGACCGTTTCCCCGGGGTCGAGGCCACCGGTGGCGGGTGCGCAGGTCTCGGCCGAGGCGGAGGGAACGGCGGAGAAGGCGATGTCCGGTACCGGGGTTAGGCAGAGGTCTGCTGTCGTCGTGCTGCCGTTCGTCACCACGATTCCGGAAGCCGATGCCGTCATGTAGCCCGGCCGGGAGACGGTCACGCCGTAGGTGCCGGGCACCATGGCCATGGAGTAGGTTCCCGCCGCCGATGTGGATCGCAGGTAGGCGCCCGCCGCCTGCACGAGCGCGCCGGAAAGGAGGGCGCTCGTCGAGCAGTTCCGGATGGTCCCTTGCAGCGTCCCTTTCGCCGCCGCCGTGCAGACCGGAAACTTGAAGGATCCGATCCGGGTCACCCAGTTTACGGACATGATCGAGGCGTAGTACTCGGTCGTATACCAGAAGGTGCAGTCATCCGCGGGATCCACCGACAGGGCGCTGTAGTCTCCCCATCGGCCGCTCGAGCTTGTCTGCCTGCCGGAGCCCGCGATCAGCGTCCCCTCTCCCTGGAACAGGCCATTCGGAGGATCGGTCGCCAGGCGCCCGGCGTAGCGTATCGACGGCGAGACGGTCGCGCTCGAGACGCTGTAGCCGATGGCGATGTTCCCCTGGTTGTCCGCCGCGGCGCTGCCCATCCAGCGGTTGTCGGTGTCGGGGGCGTAGGTGGCCGCGTTGTTGACGAAGAATACCCCGCCGGGAAGGTTGCGCCTCAGCTCGTAGTAACGGACGGCGGCCTGATGGCCTGCCGGGGTCGAGGGCGCCGGGCCCACGTTGACGGTGTGGGTGACCACGATCGACTCCTGGCCTCCGAAGTTGCGGTACGCCAGCCGGTGCATGAAACGATCCTGGATCGCGTCCAGAAACTGGCTCGCGCTGGCCCCGGGCTGCTCGATGACATTGAGACCGGGGACCTGCGGGTCGAAGGCGGGGACCGC
>JANMQK010000101.1:0-1780 GCA_031370485.1 Acidobacteriota bacterium
CACGAACAGCTCGCCGGTGAAGTCCGGCGTGCCATAGAACCCGCCGATGTCGGTTCCCCACAGCGGCAAGCCCGAGAGCCCGGTGTTGATCGCCACCGGCACGTGCGCCTTGAGCGTCTCCCAGCGCGACTGGACGTCGCCGGACCAGATGAAACCGCCGTAGCGCTGGATGCCGGCGGAGGCGTTGCGGTGCAAGGCGTAGGGCCGCTCATTCGGGCGATAGCGCTGGGTCCCCTCCCAGTACATCCGGTGGCGATTGAAGCGGGACTCGGCGTCGTAGCCGTCGCCCTGGTCGGGCCACCATCCGTCCACCCCTAAGTCCATCAGCTCCTTATGTACGGGCCAGTAACACGCGACCTGGCGTTCGGCGGGCCAGCGGTTGTCCGGGGTACGCCCGGGCGGCACCGGCTCGGCCGAACAGGGATCGCCCACCGCGCCGACCAGTCGCCGGCCCTCGATCACGATGTGCAGCACGACCTTGAAGTGATGGGAATGGAGCTCGTCCAGCATTCCTTTCGGATCGGGGAAATTGCCCGGATGCCAGGCAAACTCGCCGTTCCGGGTGTTCCAGCCCGAGGGCGTGAACTCGGTGCCCAGGTAAATCAGCGTGTCGCAGGGCAGCCGCTTGTCGCGCAGGGTGCGCGCGACCTCCCGGATCGATTCCGGCCCGGCGAGGGTGCGGTGCGACTGCTGGTAGCCGAGCGTCCAGCGCGCAGGAAGCTCGGGGAGGCCGGTGATGCGGGCGTACTCGCGCAGGATGACGACGGGATCCCGGGACGCGACGACGAAGAGGTCGAGCGGGAGGCCTTCGGCGGCCGCGACCGGGTTAGGGCTGTTGACCAGCGATGCGCCCGGCGGAGGCAGGACGGTAGGGGTGAATGTCCCCTCCGCCGCGGTCGTGTCGAATGCGCCAGAGGGCTGGTGAATGAACATCGCCCAGCCGTCGGTGCCGATCAGCCACTGGACCGGCGCCCGGGTGCCGTGGGTGGCGAGCCGGTAGCCGCCCTGGCCGTTGCGCATCGGATCCGTGGAGCCCTTGCGATCGAACTGCGGACCGCCTTCGCCCAGGCCGAGCAGTGGACCGCGGGGAAGCAGGAACGAGAAGCCGGGCGCGTGCGCATCGAGGCTGAGCCGCTGGACCGGCTCGCCCCGCCTCGTCTGGACGTGGATGGTTGGAGGATTCGCCGTGAGCCTGACCACGACGTTTCCGACGCGAGTGTGCGCCGGGTCGCGAAAGTGGGCCACGGGCGTGCCGAACTCGTCCTGGACCAGCGCGCCGGTGGACGGAATCGGCTGCCCCACGGCGGCCGTCGCGCGCAGCGTGAGTCGAACCGTCACTCGGCTGACCTGAGATACCTGCAGCTCGGCGGGTTGTCCGGCGACGATCAAAGATTCCCGGCCCGGGAGGCGCCAGAGGGGTCCCGGCAGGCCGAGGGCGA
Organism: Acidobacteriota bacterium; assembly: GCA_031370485.1. Classification (GTDB taxonomy): domain Bacteria; phylum Acidobacteriota; class Polarisedimenticolia; order Gp22-AA2; family Gp22-AA2; genus JANMQK01. The sequence continues at coordinate 1,440 of JANMQK010000101.1, forward strand.
TGGCACCTGAGCTCAGGCTCTTGAGCGCGTCGCGTCGGGAGACTCGTGACACGCCGTAAACCTAAGGCCTCTCGGGGCCCGTGAGTATGGCGCCGGCGAGCGGTATATTCAGAAATGCCGTTGTCGCGATCCAGCATGGCCTGGCCAGGTGCCTCAAAATGACCGTGGCACCGCGACGAGCTTTTGCCATTCTGCTGCTGGCCACCGTAGGCGCCTGCGCCACCCTCCAGCAGATTGCGGCGCTCCGCCAGGTGGCCTTCTCGCTCGCAGGGGTTCAGGATGGACGCCTGGCCGGAGTCCCACTTGGCCGGATCGTGTTCGATATAGACATACTGCCATGG
>JANMQK010000103.1:0-4054 GCA_031370485.1 Acidobacteriota bacterium
AGGAGATCCTGGAGACGATGGTCAGCGACTACGACCGCGGCCGGCTGACACGCCGCGAGCTGGTCTCACAACTGGGCGGCCTCGTGGCGCTGGCCGCCGGGGCGGGTGGTTTCGCCACAGGCGCGGGCGCGGCCGCCCCCGAAACCCCGGCGCCCGCCGCCACCTTCCGCGCCGTCGGGCTCAACCACATCGCCCTCACGGTCAAAGACATCCAGCGCTCGCGCGACTTCTATGTCCGCCATCTCGGCCTGACGGTCGAACGGGAAAGCGGCGGCAGCGCCTTCCTCAACATCGGGAACAATTTCCTGGCGCTCTTCCGGGGCACGCAGCCCGGCCTGCACCACTACTGCTTCTCGGTCGAGGACTACAGCGTCGAGGACGCCGCCGCGCGGCTGCGCAAGCAGGGAATCGCCCCCCGCATCGAAGGCGACAGGATCTACTTCGACGATCCCGATGGCCTGGGGTTGCAGCTGGCCGCGCCGAATCATCGGCTGTAGCGCGCAATCCGCCCGCACCTCACCCGACCCGGTGATCTTGCCGCGCCCGGGAACCCGGCTTGAACCGCTCATGAATCCATCGACTTCGATGCCACCGGGACATATATTGCCTCGCGGGGTGCCCGGAATGATGGCTCCATGGGTGAGGGGATGAGCGGAAGGATCTGCCCACATTGCGGGTATTCGTTGCCGGACGATGCCTTTGAATGCCCCTGTGGTCTGTCGATCGAAGAGATGGAGGCGTTGCAGGCTCCCGGCATCGTCCGGTCGGGTGCGGAGGTCGTTGATCCCGCCGGAGCGCCGGAACCGAATGTGGAAGTCACTGAGCCGGACCCCCCGGCCCCTGAACCCGTCCGGAGGCCGGCCCGCGCGGCGCGCGTCCCTGCCCGTAAGCCTGCCGGCGGATCATCCCCCGCACCAGCCGCGGGGATGTTGATGGCCTGCCCTTCCTGTGAGGCGCGAATCTCGAAGCGGGCGCAGAAGTGCCCAAAATGCGGCTCCGCTCCCTTCGCTCCCTGCCAGATCTGCTCGGCCAACATCCTTGCCGGCAGCGGTTCCTGCCCCGAATGCGGCGACCCGGAACCCTTCGCCCTGACCGCCTGATCGCCGGCTGTTCATAGTAGATTCAAGCCGCGTTTCAGGACTTGTATCGTCTGCAAACCTATTCTCTGGTTGCATCCCGGTGACGGTCTATCCAACGTAGTTGGATCGCCGGGCAATCAGCCTTCCTCTATTGCAAAAGGTTGGTGACGAGGGTGCGTAAGTCTGGCACCTCGAGAGAAGACTTCGCCGAGGCAGGCGGGGTTGCGCCCGGACCTCTCTTGCGGCCGCGCCGGTTGACCCAGACCGTCGCGAGCCCGAGGCGCGACGCAGGCGCGATGTCGTGATAGAGGCTCTGCGCGACGTGCAGCACCTGGTCCGCTGAGAGGCCCAGCCGCTCGAGGACGCGGTGGAAGTGGGCGGTCGTCGGCTTGTAGGAGCGGACCTGCGCCGCTGTCACGACCGCGTCGAACGGCACCTCGAGCACGCGGGCGGTGCGGGCGAAGAGATCGTCGTCGATGTTCGAAACGATCGCCAGCCGGAATCTTTTCTTGAGACTGCGAAGCGATTCGACCGTGTCCTCGAAGGGTGGCCGGGACGGCAGCGAGTCGGCCAGGCAGTCGGTCTCGGCGTCCGTGGGGGAGAAAGCCAGCAGATCTCCCAGCCGCCGGACAACACGGCGCAGCACCTCACGGTACGGCAGGTAGGCCCCCCGCTCGGCTTCCGCCTCGGCCTCCCCGTACATTTCCAGTAGCCGCTCGTCCTCGACCTGCGCCGCGTGACGCGCCAGGAGCGGGCGCAGCCCGGCCAGGATGCCGCTCTCCCAGTCGATGAGAGTTCCGTAGCAGTCGAACGTGAGGGCCTGGATCCGGGCGGGTTCGATCATCGGCCAAGATAGTATACGGCGGACGGCGGGAGGGATCGCGCGGTGAAGGTGCTGTTCCTGAATCCGTTCCATGGCGGGTCGCACCGGCAGTTCGCGGAGGGGTGGGCGCGCCACTCGCGGCACGACATCGATCTGCAGACTCTGCCGGCGCGGGCCTGGAAGTGGCGGATGCGGGGGGCGGCGCTGCATTTCGCGCACCGTGTGGAGTCGCCGCAGAAATATGACGCCCTGGTCACGACCGGCCTGATGAGCCTGGCCGACCTGAAGGCGCTCTTTGGCCCGCGCTGTCCGCCGGCGCTCGTCTACTTCCACGAGACGCAGCTGTCCTACCCGCTGCCGCCGGGGGAGGTGATGGACTACCAGTTCGGCTTCACCGACATCACGACGGCGCTTGCCGCGCGGAGGGCGCTGTTCAATTCGCACTTTCACCACGACGCTTTCTTCGCGCGGCTGCCGGGCTTCATCAAGATGATGCCGGACCACCGGCCGGGGTGGGTGGTGGAGGCGATCCGCTCCCGGTCGGCGGTCCTTTACCCGGGCTGCGACCTGCCGGACGGAACAAGTGATCCAGGGCCTCCCGAACCGGGGCCGCCCCTCATCATCTGGAACCATCGCTGGGAGTTCGACAAGAACCCGCGCGAATTCTTCGCGGCGCTCGACGCCGTGCGGGCGCGCGGCGCGGAGTTCCGGCTGGCGCTATTGGGTGAAAACTTCCAGGCCGTGCCCAAGGAGTTCCTCGAGGCCCGCGAGCGCTACGGCGAGAGAATCGTCCGCTACGGCTTCGTCGAGGCGCGCGAGGAATATGTCGAATGGCTCCGCCGCGGCGCCATCGTCATCAGCACCGCCGACCAGGAGAATTTCGGCATGGCGGTCGTCGAGGCGGTGCGCCACGGCTGCCACCCGCTTTTGCCGCGCCGCCTCGCGTACCCGGAGCTGCTTCCTGAAGAATTCCACGCCGCCTGCCTGTACGACGGCCCCGAGGACCTGGTCAACCGGCTCGAGCCGCTTCTGAAGCGTCCGCAGACCCTCCAGGAACGCCGGCATGCCCTGTCGGCCGCGATGGCGGGCTTTGCGTGGGAGCGGGTGATCGATCGGTTCGACGCCGAGCTCGACGCCTTGGTCGCCCCCCCTGACCCTGATGGGTAGCATCCGGCGCCGCGTGGGCTATAGTAAGTCGCGGACCGCCTTCGCCACGGCATCCGTGAAGGAGGACTCACCCATGGCCGGCCATCGGATCGAAAAAGACTCGCTCGGCGAGGTGCGCGTGCCCGCCGACGCGCTCTATGGCGCGCAGACGCAGCGGGCCGTCGAGAATTTCCCCATCAGCGGACTGCGCTATCCGCGCCGCTTTATCGAGGCGCTCGGGATCATCAAGCAGGCTTCGGCGAAGGCCAACAAGGATCTCGGGCTTCTCGCCGCCGACAAGGCGAAGGCGATCCTCGACGCGGCGGGGCGCGTCCGCGAGGGGGGGCTCGACGCCCAGTTCCCGATCGACATCTTCCAGACCGGCAGCGGCACCTCGACCAACATGAACGCCAACGAAGTCATCGCCAACGTGGCGTCCGAGGCGATGGGCAGCGGCCGGGGAAGCAAGGCGGTCCACCCGAACGACGACGTGAACATGAGCCAGTCGTCGAACGACGTGATCCCGACGGCCATGCACGTGGCGGCGCGCCTCTCCCTCGAGAAAGAGCTGATCCCGGCGCTCGAGCGGCTCGAGGCGGGGCTGAAGAAAAAGGCGAAGGAGTTCGACGACGTCCTGAAAAGCGGCCGCACCCACCTGATGGACGCGACCCCCGTCCGCCTGGGGCAGGAGTTCGGGGGCTACGCGTCCCAGGTCGCCCACGGCATCAAGCGGCTTCGCTTTGCCTCGGACGATCTGGCCGAGCTGGCGCTCGGCGGGACCGCCGTCGGCACCGGCATCAATTGCCCGCCCGGCTTCCCCACGAAAGCGATCGGCTACATCAGCGACGAGACGGGCCTGAAGTTCCGCGAGGCCGCGGACCATTTCGAGGCGCAGGCGGCGAAAGACGCCTACGTGATGGCGGCCGGCGCTCTCAACACCCTCGCCGTGTCGCTGATGAAGATCGCCAACGACATCCGCCACATGTCGAGCGGCCCGACGAGCGGC
>JANMQK010000159.1:0-4382 GCA_031370485.1 Acidobacteriota bacterium
AAGCGCTGACCATGGTACGGGCCAAATTCCTTGTACCGGGTGGTGTCACCGTCTAGGGTCCAAGAGAGCAGAGGGTAAGATTGCTTTAGGACTTGGAATTCCTGCAGTTCGAAGTTCGGCCGTTCAATGCTCCGCTCGAAATACCCGGCCGAGGCCCCGATCCGGTAGTAGCGGTTGAAGGGGTAGTTGATCTCGATGCCGGCGCCCGTGTAGCGGCTGAACTGCCGGACGCGGGCGGTGCTCCCCCCGAGCGACTGCGCGATGTAGAAGTCGCGGTAGTCGGTCGCGAAGACGTCCCAGTTGAGGCGGCGCTTGAGATTGTAGTACCCGAAATAGAAGTTGGAGAAGGTCGAGACCGACTGGAAATTGAAGAGCATCCGGTGGTCCCCCAGCAGGTCGGACAATTGCACCTGCGCGTTGCTCAGCACGGTGCCGTCGTCCGCCACGCCGACCAGGACCGAAGGGGCGTTTTCGATGTGGTAATGGAGCTTTTCGTAACGCTTTTTCTTGTCGTCGTCGAGGGTCAGACGGAGCGGCGGTTCGAAGGGCTGGAGATCCTTGGGCTCGCGGGCCAGATCGGCCGGCCTCTGGATCGCCTCGGGCTCGCCCGGCGCCATCCGGAAAAGGCGGAACCGTCCCGAGCCGTAGGAGGCGAACGCGAGAGAGGCCCTCCCGCCCTCGTCCGGAAGCTCGAGCGGCGTGAAGATGCCGCCCACGACGTCGGTGAGGCGGCGGATTTCCCCGGTCTCCAGGCTCAGGGAGTGCAGGTTGAAGATCCCGCTTGCCTCGTCGGAGGTGTAATACACCGTCTTGCCGTCGCGCGAGAAGGACGGTTGCAGGTCGCTGCTGTCGCCGAAAGTCAGCTGGATCTTGCGAGTGGGGTCGGCGGCGTCCACCATGAAAATCTTGGCGTACTCGCCTATCCTGCGATCGTAGAGGATCTGCTTCCCGTCGGGGGACCAGGCGGGGTTGCTGTCGTAGAACCCGTCCTGGGTCAGGTTGGCGATCTCGCCCGAATCGAGAACGTAGGAAAAGATGTCGGTCACGCCCTCCTTGATCCCTTCGAAGGCGATCCGCGTCCCGTCGGCGCTCCACGAAGGGGACAGCTCGTCGTCGACCCCCGGGATGCTGATCACCCGGTCGAGGTTGCCGCGCACGGCGTTGTAGATGACGAGCGCCCGCTCGTTCTCGCGGCGGACGAAAAAGGCGACCTTGTCCCCTTCGGGGGACCAGGTCAGGTCGTGCTTTCCCTGGAACGCCCCGTAGACCAGGTACTCCCACTTGTTCGTGAACCCTTTGGTCAGGTTGCGGATCACCTTGCCGTCCTTGGCCGAGAGGATGGCGACGTCGAGATCCTCCCAGCGTGTGGTGATCACGGCGATCAGCTCGCCCGAGGGGGACAGGGCCGGCGAGAAGGTCACGATGTTGTCGTCCGAGTCGCCGGGCCGGCGCTTGGTGGTGATCGGCTTGCCATAGTCCTCCGGCTCTTTCTTCTCGAGCAGGTCGGGCAGGTATTTCTTCTGGAGATACCGCTTGAACTGGCGGTCGAACTCGTCCGCCTCGATGCCGAACGCGTCCTTGATGGGCTTCTCAATGTTGCTCGTCAGGAGGCTCTTGCGGAATTCCCAGACGAAATTCCGCAGGCCCTCCTGGCCGTAGCGGTCCTCGATGAACTGGAAGGCTGCCTGGCCGTAGCGGTAGGTCAGGAAGGTCAGGGCATTGACCTTGTGGATCGGCGGGATGAGGCCGTTGACGACGGCGTCCCGGATGATCATGCGGTCGATGTTGTCCTCGTCCTGCCCCAGGTGGCTCGCCATCCCCTCGGTCACCCAGGTGGGGGTCGTGGCGCGGAAGGCGCGCGACAGCGACTCCTGAAACAGGATGCTGAACTGGAAGACGTGGGTCAGCTCGTGGCCGATGAGCGTGTAAAGCTTGTCGGGCGGCTCGTCGACCGGCAGGACCATGCGGTTGGCGATCGGCTCGGCAAACGCGGCGACGAACTCGGGGATGAAGTCGAGGCTGATGTTGGTCTGCTCGAACTCGACATGGGTGCGGTAATAGATGAGCGAGATGCGGAACTTGATCTCGTGGTCGAGGATCTGCGAGAGGCGCAGGTACTGGCTCTCGGCGTAGGAGACCACCTGGTCGAGCTGGCTCTCCTCTTCGGGGTAGTAATAGACGTCGAAATGGGGTGCCGTGTAGACGTGCCAGTCGAATCGCTCGTAGGCGATCTTGTTCTTGCCGAACCCGAGGGCAGGGGACGGAACGAGCAGGGCCGGGATCAGCGCGGCGAGGGTGGCCAGGACGAGGCGTCTCACTCGGGACCCTCCAGGGCGTGGCGGGGCCTGCCCGCCCGCGGTGCTAGTCGGTGAACAGGTGCCGTTGGACCGTCCTCGTGCCCGGCACGAGGATCGCGGCGATGGTACCCTCGAACTCCTCGAAGATCGTATAGAGCGTGGCCAGCCGGTCCGCGTGGCCCAGAGACGTGTTCTCCCCCGAGAAATGATCCTCGTAAACCAGGGCCCCGGTCTTTCCCTGCAGGAAGAAGAGGTTCGTGTCGAGCGTGAAACCCTCGCGGTCGACGAACCGCGTGCGCCGGACGCGCTGCCCGGTGATCGGCGACACCTCGTCCTGGTTCACGAACCCCGATCGGTCGGCCACCGTGAACGAGGCCTTGCCGGCGATGATGAGGTCGGCGCCGTGCTCCTCGCCGAGCTTGCGCCAGAAGCCGCTGTTGGCCAGGAGGTCCTTGATCGGCTGCTCCGGCAGCGGCGGCGGCTCTACATCCAGGACCTCGAAGCGCGTCCGCTTGCGCAGCAGCCGCCGGCAGAGCGTGACCATTTCCTTGTTCAGATCGGTCTCCGGCACCTCGTTCTCGATGATGAAGCGCGTCACCAGGATCTTCTTGATCCCCTGGGTGTCGATCCGCTGCGGCGTCGGGATGCTGAGAGTCACCCTCTCCGTCCCCGCCAGCGCCTCCCCCGCGGGGCCGGAGGCCGGAAATCCCAGCGCGGCGCAGAGCCCGAGCGCCGCCGCCCGCGCCACAGCCCTAGTGGCCATCGGAACCGTGCTCCTCTTTGGGAGGCGGGTGAAGCTCGACGAACGAGGTGTAGTTATCGCGGATGTCCTTGCTCTCCGGATCGCGGCCGAGCGCGTCCGTGTACATCTGCAGGGCCTTCTCGAACTGCCCGAGGCTTTCGTACGCGACCGCCAGGTTGTTGAGAAGATGAGGATTGTCCGCGTCCTTTTTCAGCGCCCTCTCCCAGCGAAAGAGCGCTTCCCGCCAGAGTCCCTGCCGGGCCGCCTCGACACCGAACTTCATCTCCTCCCTGGCGGACAGGTTGCCGCCGGCCCCCGCGACCGCCAGGGCGAGGATCATGAGGCCGGAAAATCGAACCCGTCGTCGTCGCATGTCGAGGTTGGGCGCCCTCCATCCGGACCGCCGGCCTGGCGCGGGCCGCGCCATCAAGAAAGGTGAGAGCGCCGCGAGTATAGTCCACACCCCTTTGCCTTTTCAATTCACGCCGCGGGTTGACATGCTTGCAAGGACCGATAGATTATCCAGGGACCGTCGGACACGCGCTTCGTCCGGGCGGACGCCGCGGAGACCCCGTGCCACACGTGACCAAGGACTGCTTCGGAACCGTCATCGCCAGCCTCAAAAAGATGAAGGAGTGCGTCCGCTGCGAGCTGCTGCGCGAATGCCGCGCCATCAACTGGGCGGCGCAGGAGGGGGATGATTCGGCGGTTGTTGTCAGGCGCGCGCCCGGGGCCGGCGGCTCCGGGGTGCCGCCACCCGCCTCGGGAGAACCGGCGGGCCCCGGCGGCCCCTCCGGCGCGGGCGCCCCGTCCTCCTAGTCGGCCCCGTACACCTTGCGCGCCAGGACCTCAAGCGACGGCTGCCGCACCGATATCTTCAGGACGCGGTGGCCGGGCCGGTCGGGGCGCTCGGGCTGGTAACCAATCATGTAGCGATGGGTCAGGTCGAGCCCCACGGCGTGGCAGGAGGCTCCCACCTCCTCCGGGGAGGCGGTTTCGATGTATTCGCCGCCGCTCTCGGTGGCGGCACTCCGGATAGCATCGTCCGGGCCTCCCGCCCCGCCGCCCGCGCCGAGCCGGATGGCGTAGAGGGTCACGCGGGCGTGCTTCAAAGCCTCCAGGGCGCCTGCCAGGTCTCCTGCCGGCGCCGTTCCGGCCTCCGCGGAAGCAGGGTCCCCCGCCAGCAACGCCACCAGGACGCGCGAGCCCCGCCGGTTCGCGAGCGACCGGATGCCGGCCGCCAGGACCGTGTCGAGCCCGGCGTGGGAGGGCGCCGTCCCCCGCTCGGCGAGGTCTCCCACGCGCCGCGCGAAGGCCTCGCGGCCAAAGGTGAAATCCAGAGG
>JANMQK010000178.1:0-2062 GCA_031370485.1 Acidobacteriota bacterium
GAACAGCTCGCCACGCAGGTCGAACATCGCCCGCTGGCCGATCCAGGTCGCAAGGAGCGACTGCCAGTATCGAAGGCCGGCGGAGGCGAAGAGCACCGCGAGGTAGAGGAGGCCGAGAGCGCCTAGTCGCCCGCTCGCGACGTCGGGAGTCACCTCGCCGTTGACCGCCGGCGTGATCGCGCTATCGACGATGAACTTGGCGATGATCGGCGGGGCGATCTGGGACGCCGACAGGAGCAGCAACAGGAAGAACGACAGGAACGTGCGCCCGCGATACGGCTTGAGGTACCCGATCAGCCGGCGGGTCAGTGTCCGGTCATAGGCCTTCCCGAGGATCTCGTCTTCGTGGAAGAACCCCTGCGCCTGCGCCACTAGAGCTCGCCCCCGCCATCGCCCATCGGCCGGTAGCCTGGACGTTAGTGCCGGGCGCGACGCCGAAGTAGCCCGCCTCGGGATTGATGGCGTACAGCCGGCCGTCATCCCCTGGGCGCAGCCACGCGATGTCGTCTCCCACGGTCCACACCTTCCAGCCCTTGAACCGGTCCGGAGGCACGAGCATCGCCAGGTTCGTCTTGCCGCAGGCGCTCGGGAAGGCCCCGCAGACGTAGGTGATGGCGCCCTTGGGATCCTGGAGCCCCACGATGAGCATGTGCTCGGCCAGCCAACCTTCGTCGCGCCCGTGGACGCTCGCCAGGCGGAGCGCCAGGCACTTCTTTGAAAGAAGGGCGTTGCCGCCGTACCCCGACCCGACGCTCCAGATCGTGTTGTCCTGCGGAAAGTGGCAGATGAAGCGACGGTTCTCGTTCAGGTCGGCCTTCGAGTGCAGCCCGCGGGTGAAGTCCCCGGAGGCGCCGAGGTGCTCGAGCGCCACCTGACCCATCCGGGTCATCAGGCCCATGTTGAGCGCCACGTACACGCTGTCGGTCAGCTCGACGCCGACCTTGCTGAAGGGGGAGCCGGAGGGCCCCATGAGGAAGGGGACCACGTACATGGTCCGGCCTTTCATCGAGCCTTCGAAGATGGGCCGCAGGCGGTCGTAGGCCTCGGCGGGGGCCATCCAGTTGTTGTTGGGGCCGGCGTCCTCCTTCTTTTCGCAGCAGATGAAGGTGAGCTTCTCGGTGCGTGCGACGTCATTGACGGCGCTCCGGTGCAGGTAGCAGCCGGGAAGAGTCTTCTGATCGAGCTCGATGAGTTCCCCGTTTCCGAGGGCCGTGCGGGTGAGCCGCGCGCGCTCTTCCTCGGAGCCGTCGCACCAGACGACCGAGTCCGGCTTGCACAGCCCGGCGCGCTCGGTGACCCAAGCCTCGAGTTTCTGGTTATTTGGCTTCATGCCTTCATTCTAATACTTCTCCGTCCGCCGGGGATCGCGTGATCCGCCGTCACCGGGCGGAGGCGTGCCGGGACCTCGTCCGGGAATATGGTACCCCGTCAGGGCCTTCATGTAGTTGGCGCGCTCGAAGGCCGTGGGGTCGGGGCAGGATCGCTGGCTGAGGCTGCCCTTCATCTGCGCGACCGAGACGTATTCGTGCTCCTCCATCCAGCGCACCATGCCGGCGCGCACCTCCGCCAGGTGCGGGATCCCCTTCTTCAGCAGGGCCGAGGCCATCATCGTGACGTCCGCGCCCGCCATAATCATCTTGAGGGCGTCCTCGTGGGTGTGCACACCGCCCGTGGCCGCAAGGCTGCACCGGACCCGCCCGTGGAGAATGGCGATCCAGCGAAGCGGCAGGCGCATGGCCTGGGGCGTGCTGAGCAGGACGTTCGGCCTGACCTCGAGCTCCTCGAGATCGATGTCGGGCTGGTAGAAGCGGTTGAACAGCACCAGCCCCTGGGACCCAGCCCGCACCAGGCGGCGGGCCATCTGCCCCATGGCGCTGAAGTAAGGCCCGATCTTCACCGCCAGCGGCAGGCGGACGCCGCCGCGCACCTGGCGCACCACGTCGAGATAGCGCTCTTCGACCTCCTCGCTCGTCGTTTCGAGGTCGGCGGGGATGTGGTAGAGATTCAGCTCCAGGGCGTCGGCGCCGGCCTGCTCGATGCGCCGGGCGTAGTCGATCCACCC
>JANMQK010000320.1:0-9975 GCA_031370485.1 Acidobacteriota bacterium
ATCACGCTCGGCACGCTGGTCGGCGCTGCCGGCATCAATTCCGGCGACACTGCCTGGATGCTGACCTCGACCGCACTGATTCTGCTGATGACGATTCCCGGTCTTGCGCTGTTCTATGCCGGCATGGTCCGTCGCAAGAACGTGCTCGATACGATGGCGCACAGTTTCGTCACCACCTGCATCATCACGTTGCTGTGGGTCGTGGCCGGCTACAGTCTGGCGTTCACGCCGGGCTCGGCATTCATCGGCGGCCTCGAGCGCTGGCTGTTGAACGGCATGCTGTACCTGAAAGCACGCGGCTATTCCCGCGTGAAGAGCATGATCGGCGGCACAACGGCCTGGGTCCAAGAGGGGCTCCCGACCGAGCCTTGAGCCACGCCGCGGCCGGCGGTGGTACAATCAACCACCTTTCAATCCGTGCGCCGTTCCTCGGCGCTGAGATTTTTGGAGGTGCACCATGGCACTGCGTATTGGGGACGTAGCTCCCGATTTCACGGCCCAGACGACCCAGGGTCCGATCAAATTCCACGAGTGGATCGGCGACGGGTACGCCATCCTGTTCTCGCATCCGAAGGACTTCACGCCAGTCTGCACGACCGAGCTCGGCTACATGGCAGGGCTCAAGCCGGAGTTCGAGAAGAGGCGTTGCAAGATCCTCGGCCTGAGCATCGACTCGGTCGACGATCACAAGAAGTGGTCCAAGGACATCGAGGAGACCCAGGGACACGCCGTCAACTACCCGATGATCGGCGACACGGACCTCACGGTCGCAAAGCTCTACGACATGATTCACCCGAACGCCACCGGCGAGGCCAAGGCGCGCACGGCCCAGGACAACGCCACCATCCGCTCCGTGTTCGTCATCGGGCCCGACAAGAAGATCAAGGCGACGCTGACCTACCCGATGAGCACCGGCCGCAATTTCGATGAGGTCCTGCGCCTGCTCGACTCGATCCAGCTCACCGCCAAGCACAGGGTCGCCACGCCGGTCAACTGGAAGCAGGGGCAGGACGTGATCATCGTCCCGGCGGTCAGCGACGATGAGGCGAAGCAGAAGTTCCCGGGCGGCTGGAAGGCGAAGAAACCCTACATCCGGGTCGTGCCGCAGCCGAGGTAGGGCGCCCGGGCGGCGACCCCCGAGGGTTCACCGAGGGCGCTCACCCCGCCGCACACCAAAGGCATCCGCAGAACGCGCGGCACGCCCTCGCTGCCCGATCCGGCGACCGGTGTCGGGCGGTGCTACGTCGCCATGGGGCTACGGGGGCGCGCGCCGGAGGCTCACCTTCGGGCCCATTGCGGTCACCAACCTCCACGGGGCCCGCAAGGACATGTTCCTGCAGCGGTTCGCGAGGCAGGTCTCGCCGCTGACGGCGACCAAGCACCCTTCGGGCCAGGAGATCTGGGAAAGCGTCCGAAGGTTGCCGTGCCGGCGAGAACTCGACTGGCCGATGCCAGCATCTACACTCCATCAGCCTTGAGGTCCCACCTTCCCTGTCCCACGGCACAGCTCGCAGCGCCCAGAACCTTGACAGGCTCTGCAGGGGACGGGACGCGTCAACCTCAGTCCCCTTCTCTGGATCACACGCATCCCTGTGCCGCTGCACGCGTGGCAGCGACCCGAGCCCTTGCAGATGAAGCAGACCTCGGTTTTCTCTTCCACCGTCGCCCTGGAGAGTAGCTTCGGCGATTGCCGCGCCTTGTGTTGGGGAGGCGCTGTTGGTTAGTCCGGCGCCTGCGAGCAGTCAGGCCTCTACTCTCCCTCCCACCAGCATTCTACGTCCTTGGGTGATGGACAGTCGTATACGTCCGATGACGCTTGAAGGACCCGTTCCTGTCGCAACGATTCACCAGGGACCCGAGCCCGTTGACGATGGTGTCCACGCATCCCTCGGATCAGGAAATGTGGGAGAATGTCAGGAAGCCCGCGTGCTAGCCAAAGAGGTCCCCGTGGTTTACAAGATCATCAGATATGTGGCAGCGTCAGAGATACTGGGTGCAACACCGGGCAAGGCGGGGGGCAACATCGCGGTCGTCGTGGATGACCTAGGAAATGAGGTCCGGATGACTGCCGCCCAGTACCGCACCCAAGAGTTCGCCAAAATCCGCGCTCTTGAACTATGGCAGGAGGTCAGGTTCCTTCAACCGACCGAGATCCATCCCGACGACTTCAGAACGCTCTATCCTGAGCTGGCCGACCTTAGTGACGTTGAAATCAGGAGACGACTGGAGCGGGTCTCCAGTGCGGCTCGCACGGGGCCCTAGCCTGGGTTTCGTGCTAGGCCCGTTAAGCGGGTACGTTCCCCCTCGGGCACTTTCTTCCTGGCGCAGCGGTTTGCGATGCACGTCTCGCCGCTCAGAACACCGGTTACACGCATCCGAGTGAGCAGGAGATGTTTGACCAAATCCGGCCGCTGCCCTGTTGAGTCCTGTGTCTGGCCATTCTCGGCTGTGGAGGGTATTGGGGCAATCGTGTGTCTTCGAATACACAGATCCCATTTATTTGCGGCCTTCAGTCGATGGAAATCCTCCGGAGAAGATTGAAGTCGTCCAGCATTTTCCCCGTACCCAGCACCACGGCGGCCAGGGGATCATCGGCCACGGAAACAGGCAGGTTCGTCTCTTCCCGGAGCCGCTTGTCCAGGTTCTTCAGAAGCGAGCCGCCCCCCGTGAGCACGATCCCCTTGTCCACGATGTCTGCCGAAAGCTCGGGCGGCGTCTGCTCCAGCGCCATGTGCACCGCCTCGATAATGTTGGAGACCGTCTCGGACAGGGCCTCCCGGATCTCTGCGTCGGAAATCACCAGGGTCTTGGGGATCCCCTCCACCAGGTCGCGCCCCTTGATCTCCATCGTGAGCTCCTCGTCCAGGGGAAAGGCGGACCCGATGTGGATCTTAATCGCCTCCGCCGTCCTCTCTCCCACCATGAGGTTGTACTTCCGCTTGATGTACTGGACGATGTCTTCGTCCATCCTGTTGCCGGCGATCCGGACCGATCGGCTGTAGACGATGCCGGACATGGAAATCACGGCCACGTCGGTGGTGCCGCCGCCGATGTCCACCACCATGTTGCCGGTGGGCTCCGTGACCGGGAGCCCGGCTCCCAACGCCGCCATCATGGCCTGCTCCACCAGGTAAACCTCGGAAGCTTTGGCCCGGTAGGCACAGTCCTTGACAGCCCGCTTTTCCACCGGCGTGATCTCCGACGGCACCCCGATGACGATCCGGGGACGCACTCCCAGGGAGCGGTTGTGGGCCTTCTTGATGAAATGGTCCAGCATCTTCTCGGTGTGCTCGAAGTCGGCGATGACGCCGTCCTTCATGGGACGGATGGCGATGATGTTCCCTGGCGTTCTCCCGAGCATCTCCTTCGCCTCTTTGCCGACCGCCTCTACCCTCCCCGTCTTCTGATTCACGGCGATGATGGAGGGCTCGCAGACCACAATTCCCTTTCCCTGGACGTAGACCAGGGTGTTGGCGGTGCCCAGATCGATAGCCAGATCGTTCGAAAGAAGACTCAAAATCGATCTCGGGCTCCACTTCATGCCGCCACACCTCTCCGTCTAATGGTCGCCGCCAGTTCCTCACTCGTTCAGAGCCGCCTCAGGTGCGGTTACCCCCCCCTTGTCGGGCTTCCGCCGATCCCTCCATCCTGTCTCGAGGCAGAGGGCACATTTGCCGGTGCCTTCACATTCACGGCAGGTTCGTGGTTTGGCTCGCCGCCCCGGGATGAACTCATACCCTCCGCAGCGGTGGCACTGGCCGGAACCGAAGCCAAATGGACGAGCGGTCGGCGAAGAAGCCAACTCCATCCCGCGCGCATCGGATTGGCTGGGAGGGCAAACCGGCTCGGAGTGTAGGCCCGTAGCAGAGATTCGTCAAACCCGAAATTCATGTCCGGTCCTTTGTCGGGGGACCTCGAATTGAAAGGGCGGATCACTCCAGGGAAGCCTGGAAAATCTCACCAAGCTGGAAGGGTCGGCGAGACATGTAAGCCCATTGACCACGACGCACGCACCCGAGCGACCAGGACCTCTGGGCGAGCGTTCGTCGACTGGACTGCTGACCGGATCGGGGTTGCCGGACGCTGTCTCACTGCTCCCTGGGTTACGGGTCGAGGACGAGCAACGTGAATGTCCCCGGCACGATGCTGGGCCGGGGGTGCGGTTGATCCGCGGTTGAAGCCGGCGGTGGCCCGAGATCGGCGGTGACGGAATAGATGCGATGCGTCTTCTCATCGAGTGCCATAGTGCGGGCGCCCTTCCGCGTGCCCACATTCGCCACCATGCGAAACTGGGCAGGCGTGTCTTCGTGCACTACCGTCAGCGTCCCATCTCCGTTCGAGGCGAAGGCCAACTGAGTGCCCGGGTCGAAGGCACACCCATCGACGCCCTCCCCGATCGGTACGGTGGTCACCAGCCTGCCAGCGGTCGCGTCGGAGATCGCCATCACCTTGTTCCGGCAGCCGCTGAACAGCCTGTGATGCGCGCGGTCGATGGCGAGGCCAGTCGGTGACTCGCAAGGCGCGAGCGACCACTGACGGGTGACCTGCATGGCCGCTGCGTCGATCTCGGCCACGGAGCCCTTGTCCTCCAGGTTCACGTACAGCTTGCCGTCCCCGGCCGTGACGGCGAACTCGGGCTTTCCCCCGAGGTCGATCGTGGCGATCCGCTTGCCCGACGCGGCATCGATCACGGCTGAGGAGCCAGCGTCCCCGTTGAATGTGAAGATGTGCTTCGACGCCGGGTCGTAGAGGATGGCGTCAGCATCTGGTGCGGCCGGCATTTGCCCGAGCACCTTCAGGGTCCCGAGATCGAACATCGTGACGGTGCCATCGCGGCCCGAAGTGGCGAAGCCGTGTCCGGTGTCGTACGCGAACGCGACACCGTGAGCGCCATTCAGACCCGGGATCTCGCCGAGCACCTTGCCGTTGTCGGGGTCGACGATCATTACGCGCGTCTCCCGCGCAATGAACAGCCGGTGGCCGGCGGCATCGAAGGCGAGGTAGTCCCACCTCCCTTCCCCGCCGAGCGTGATGCTCTTGGCAACGTGGTAGAACGGCGGCGTGCCAGACAGGACGGCGCCACATAGTAGCAAGGCGCTACATGAAAGTATCCGATACAGCCTATTCATGGTTGCCCCCTTCGAAGAAAACCGATAAGCCTCTATACCTGAGCAAGCCTCCTCGCCCGCGCAATCGCCACCCTCACCCCCTTCGCCTCCCGAGTCTTTCTGACCTGCGCCTTCTGCCTGGGCTTCAGTTGGCGGATGTACCCGATGTAGCGCCCGTGGAGCTTCAGCGCGGCCCGACGCTGCGGGGACAGATGGAGCGTCCGGCGAACTGGCGCCCGCTTCTGGACGCGTCCGTCACCTTCGCCCGATGACAGCATGGGGCCCAGGCGACGGAGAGATTTGTCGAGCGCCCTGAGGCTGCGGCGCAGGTTCAGGATCTCGTTGGCGACTTGACTGCGGCGAGGGTGTGGCAAGACTGTCCTCCCGGGTTAGGAGAAACTGTACGAAAAGGTGGCGAATTAGCCAGACACGACAAGTCTACGTCATCGACCCGCCGTCCCATTCGTGCTTCGGGTCGGGGACGAATGTGACGCCTTCGTCTCGGATGGTGACAAGCCATCCGCCGGGAATCCCGGCTCGCCGGATACGATCGTCAAGGAGCTCCAGCTTGAAGCCTTTTGTGGGCACCTTCTCGAAGACAAAAACTTTGGATTCGGTTTGTGTCATGCGCCCTCCTGAGTGATCCGAGTTTAACCAGACATTAATCGAAACTCTCCGCCGTCTGGATCGCGCATCGTGATTCACGCAACGGGAGCCCGTCTCACGCTCCGCATCAAGCGCGGTGGGCGCACACCCGACCCGACGGCTCTGCACCTACCAGCCCGCCCGCCGTCGTGGGCATGCGGTTGGTATTCATTTCCGATCCGTCTCGAATTCCCAGTGCATTTCGCGGCTGAGCCTCTCAGCAACTTGCGCCCAGCTGTCTCCCGAGCAGCGTGAGAGCAGGTCGCGAACGGCTGCTTCGACGCTGGCCCACGACACATGGTTCAGGATTAAGTAGCCGCGGCCCCAACGAGTACCTTGGTCCCGAGCCAGAGCACGCGGAGTGATAGCGACGAATGAGAAGACTTCCGCGCCGCCTTGACCCTTCGGCCCGATGCTCGCTTCAACCAGCACCGCAACGTCAGCTGGGTCCCCTGGCTCCTGGCGTTGAGGCAGATCGGGGCTGCGCAAGGACTTCAGTTCTGGAATGACTGTGCCCATGATTAAATGCCTTCCCTATACGTCAGGCGCTCTGGGCTGGCGCGCAACACCCGCCCGAGCAACTCTGTTTGCTCAGGGGGCGTGCCCGCCGTCGAGTTCATGCGGTTAGCCGGCACCGACTCAGTCGCCGATCGTTTGAGCGACGCCCTGCAGCTCTTCCCGCTGCTTCGCGGTAAGGTTGGCGGATCGCCTGGAGTAGGTCCGAAACCGTTTTGCAACCGCCGACCGCTTCCCAAGCGACGCAGCCGCCAACTGCCGTGCGATCAGAAGGACGTCATCACCGCTTGCGCGCTCCAAATAGGCATCGACTGCCTGCGCTGTCCAGGTGTCGATGTCACGATGGGGATAGTCGCGAAGAACCTTTTTGGTCAGACTGTCCGCCATCACGGCCATGATATTGTACCTCTCGAGTGATTTCGTCGAATCCCGGATCGCCGCCGTAAGGGTTTGAAAGTATGGTCCGAAGCCAAGGTGCTTGCCCGCAAGCGTGAAATCACGACACCAGCGCGGACCAGGATCTTGGTCGCAGGGCTCCAAGTCCGCCGACCACGCCTTGAGCCATGGCATGCAGAGCTGCTCACAAAAGAGGTTGATCTGACCCTGTTGGGATTTACCCAGGGTGGTCAGCTTGGAATCGATCGGCTCACATGCGACCACTGAGTCCCCTACTACATCATCGAAGTCGGGACCGTACCTGACCCCTTCGTCGGCGAGGCGCTTTGCAAACTCGACGTGATGCAAAGCAACCCCGCCCCACTCGTCACCGTTTGCACCGAGGGATAGGGCAACGGAACTGAGCATCGCTATAGCTGCCCAGCGATGACATGGAAGTGGTTTCATGCAATGTCCCTTCGGTGCATCTAACGCTCCACCCCGCCCCCGCCAAGCGAGCGCGATTTGCGGTCCGCCGCGAGCCCGTTGCCCATCGCCGCCTGCGTGTGGTAGTCGGGCCACCCAACCCCTCAAGCACCATTGAGCCACGAGGCATCAGGAGCACGCTTCGTCTCGAGGACCTTCACACCTTCGGCGTTTTGTCCGCGAGCGAATTCCGCACGAGAGCGACCACTCCGATGGCGATGAACGCGAGCCCGATATACCAGAACGCGCGGGTGCCGCTCATTCCAACTGCCAGGCACGCGATACCAAGCACCAAAAAGACCGGCACCCCATGTCGCGTGAGCCTGCTCACCGCACCACTCCTGCTGCCTCCATGGCCACAACGTCGCCACCATCGTTCTTGCCAACAAGCTCACCCGAATCACCTCGGCCGTCCCGCAAAACAACGCTGCCCTCAAGAAGCTGACCGCGGCCTGAGACCGCTCCACGGTTCGCGGAGACGACCACGCTCCAGGCTGCTTCGTGTACGACACGGTGATCGCGCGTCGGTCCTGCCCGGGGTGGACGGAACTGGTTCGTAGCCACGTCTTCGTCGAGGCAGACGTTGGCGTCCTTGCTGGCTGCTTGCATTCTCTGTTCGGGATCGAGGCCTCGGACGATCAATTGAGATAGGGGGCCGAACGAGCGCGCGGGCTCCGACAAGCTCAGCCGGGCCGCAGCGTCATCCACACTGGCACCTCCGGGGGAAGGTAGTGGATGGATTCTATCAGCGACCGCAATCACAATCCACCCGAACCAATCCAGTCGTCTCACACACGGACCGCCTTTCGTGCCCTTATTCTAGGGCTGAAAGGTGTCTAGTCGAAATGGGGGTCAGACCAGAGCGAAGTCACGCCAAATGGACCGAACCACGCTTCTCCCGCAAGCTCAGTCAGCCTATTTCGGTGGAGGCGTCGAGGGCTGGCTGTCCGGAGCCCTCGGTTGCGTTGAGGCTACCACCGATCGGGGCCCTGGGGGACCAGCGGAAAAGGGTGACGGAGTGCGGAGCCCAAATCGGAAGGGACGGGGCTGTACGGCCGTATAGGTGTCACCGCAGTAGCATGTAGGCTGGGCTATCCCACGCTCACATGCGGGAAGTGGCCCGACCCGTCGCCGGCTCTCCGACGGCACCCAGAGAGCGAGAGAGTGCAGGTGGCCATGGAGGGGCCCCACGTCGTCTACCGCTGGGCTCTCCGCACAGCACCGTCCGGTCGAACAGGGCGACGTCAGTTGGGTGATGTCGCGCGACGTTCGATACTTCCGGGGGGGACGAAGAGGCGGGCTCCTGTTAACCAGGGGCCCGCCGGTTTGGGAAGGATGAGGTCTGGCTCCTCAGGTAGGACTCGAACCTACAACCCTCCGGTTAACAGCCGGATGCTCTACCATTGAGCTACTGAGGAACATTGGTCGGACTGCATATCCTCCGGGGCCGGGCACCTGGCCATGGCGTATAAAGATGATACAGGCCGAACACGCCACATACGCCGGAGACTGGTCATTCTAAGGAAGCGGCGGACCCGGGTCAATAGCCGTCTCTTTGGGACGAGAGGCTGCGGCGATCACCCTTTCGTGATCGGGGCGCCTGCATCCACACTGCCCGCCCTTGGGACTCCGCGGCCATTCAGCGGGCCGGGTGCAGGAAGTCGTCGACCGTCCGGATGAACAGCGACGGCTGGTCGACGAAGGTCATGTGGCCGCTCTGGGGGAAGAGGACGAGCTTCGACCCGGGGATCTTCTCGTGCATCTCGCGCGACATGGCGGGGTCGCACTCGTCGTGGTCGCCGGCAGTGATGAGGGTCGGGACGCGCAGCGCCGGCAGCCGGTCGGCGTACTCGACAGAGACGAGGTTGCCGTCCACGACGAACTCACCGTGCGATCCCCACATCTCGCGGTAGAGATCCCAGGACATGTTCCCCGCGCTGCCCGGGTCGTAGCCGGGGTCGGGGCGTCTCTGGTACAGGTACGGGAAATAGCCCTCGCCCCAGGCGGCCTTCATGTACTCCTCGGTATAGCGGTTCTTCTCGTAATCCTTCCCGTGGCCGAAGAGGCCGGCTTTCTCGAGCGTGTCGATGCGCTTCAGCAGTTCGGGCGGCATCTTCTCTTTCATGCGGAGGAAGACGTCGTTCAGCTCGCGCGTGCTGTGGAAGGTGCTGCAGAGGACCAGCCGGCTGAGGTTCGCCTGGTACTTGAAGGCGTAGGCCTGCGCCAGGACCCCGCCGAACGAGTGGCCAAGAAGCGCCACCTTGCCCAGCCCCAGGGCGTGCCGGACCGCTTCGACATCCTCGACCATCGCCTCGACGGTGTAGCCCTTGGGGTCTTCCAGCTTCTCTGACTTGCCCGAGCCGCGCTCGTCGATGAAGACAAGCCGGTTGCGCCGCGCCAGCGGCAGCAGATACGGGAGGAAATAATCGTGCGACGCGCCGGGCCCGCCATGCACGACGAAAAGCGGCGCCCCGCGCCCGACCGACTCGTAGTAGATGAGCACTCCGTTCGCATCGACGAACCCTGACTGGATCGGATACACGCCGGCTCCCGCGGACTTGCCCGGCGCCGCGGCGGCTGGTTTTGCGCGGGGTTTCCGGGTGGAGGCGGCGAAAGACTCCGCAGCGCCAGCGATCGCAAAGGCGGCGACAATAAAAACGAGGACGGATGGCAGCAAGCGGCGCATGCGGTCTCCTCCGGATTGCACGATGTGCTGGTCCCTACAGACCAAACTCGCTTTTCTGGAATAGCGGCAGGTAACGGTAGCGCGAGAGCGCGTCGGCGCCCCCCTGCTCGCGGTCGACGACGGCGATCACGGCGGCGACTTCGAGCCCGGCCTCTTCGG
>JANMQK010000328.1:0-16756 GCA_031370485.1 Acidobacteriota bacterium
TGCCGGCCGGCCCGCCGACCCGGGCGCTCAGCCGCGCTGCCCGGCGCGAGTCATCGCGGCGGGGAACGTGTCCGAGTTCGGAGAGCGCGCTTTCGAGGGTCAGCGCATCGAGGGGCCGCGCGGCGAACGCCACGGCGCTACCGGACTCCATCCCCGGGGCGGTCCGGGGATCGCCGACCATCAGGATGGGTATGGAGCGCAGACCCGCGTCGGACCGCAGGGATGTCAGGCAGGCGCGGGCGTCAATGCGGGCGTGGCCGTCGTCGAGGAGGATGAGATCCGGAGAACACCCCCGGGCCTTTTCGATGACCTCCTCGGAGCTGGCCGCCCGGACAATCTCGTACCGGTCCCGCCGCAGGAACGACGTCTCGAGGATCTGGAAAAGCGCCGTGTCGTCGACCATCAGGATCCGGGACATCAATCGGCTCGCTCGGGATCGACCGTGACGGATATCGGAGCTCTGGGAGGGCGCTGCCGGGATCATCCCGGCAATCCGGGGTTCAGGCGAGGACGTTACCATAATCGGGTGCGCCCCATCAAGACCGCTCGGGCGTCGAATGCGCCCCGGACGGACGGTATCGCGGCCCGGGCGGCGACCCGGGCACGGTCTTTCAGTTCCTGGAATGCGAGACGGGGACGCCGCCCTCTTCGGCGGCGGGCTCCGCGTCCTGCGATGCCCCCCCGGCCTGCCCCTTGAGCGGGATGCCCAGCCGCTTCATTTTTTCTATGAGCGTCGTCCTCTTGATCTTCAGCAGGCCGGCCGCGCGCGTCTTGACCCAACCCGAGTACTCGAGGGCCTGGTAGAGCATCCTTTGCTCGTAGTTCGCCAGCACCTCGTCCAGCGAGAAACCGTCCCCCCCCACCTGGAGCAGCGGCATCTCGACGGCGCCCTCCTCGAGGATCTCGCGGGGCAGGTCCTCGCGCCCCAGGTCCTGCTTGCCGAACGAAAGCGCCACGCACCGCTCGATGACGTTCTCGAGCTGCCGCACGTTGCCGGGCCACGAATACTCGGACAGCACGCGGAGCGCGTCGGGCGTGAACCGCTTGGTCGGGACATGCATCTCCTGGCAGTGCTTCGCGAGGAAGTGCTGGATGAGCGGCGGAACGTCCTCCCGTCTCTCGCGCAGGGTCGGCAGCTGGATATGGATCACGTTGAGCCGGTAGAGCAGGTCCTCGCGAAACCGGCCCTCGTCGACCATCCGCTTCAGGTCATGAACGCTCGCCGCGATGACCCGCACGTCGACCGCGATCTTGCGTGTCCCCCCCAGCGGCAGAAGCTCGCGCTCCTGCAGGACCCTGAGCAGCTTGATCTGCAGGCTGGGACTGATCGTGCCGATTTCGTCCAGGAACAGCGTGCCTCCCGCCGCGGACTCGAAGCGGCCCGGACGATCGGCAACCGCGTCGGGGAATGCGCCCCGCACATGACCGAAGAGCTCGTCCTCGAGGAGGGACTCCGGGATGCCACCGCAGTTCACCGAGACGAACGGCTGCTCCCTCCGCTCGCCATTGAAGTGAAGCGCCTTCCCCACGAGCTCCTTCCCTGTGCCCGCGGCGCCCGTGATGAGCACCGTGCTGCGCGTCGAGGCGATCTGCCCGATGAGAGCGAAGATGCGCCGCATCTGCGGGCTCTGCCCGACGAGGTTGTGGATGCCGTAGGTGCTCTCCAGCTGGCGGCGCAGTGTGGCGTTCTCGCGCTTGAGACGGCTGCGCTCGAGGGCCCGGCCGACCACGACCTCGACCTCTTCCATCCGGAACGGTTTCACGATGTAGTCGACGGCGCCCATCTTCATCGCCTTAATGGCGGTCTCGACCGAAGCATAACCGGTGATCATGATGACACCGACCTCGGGGCGCAGGGCCGAGACCTCCTTGAGCACCTCCAGCCCGTCGATGCGCGGCAGGACCATGTCGAGGATGACCAGGTCGAAAGGGGCCTCGCGCAGGCTCGCGACGGCGCGCTCGCCCGAGTCGGCGCCCGTGACGGTGTACCCCGACTCCTGCAGCGAGCGTCCCAGGACCTCGCGCACTCCTTCGTCGTCGTCCACGATTAGGATTTTCTCTTTCACTCCGCGTCCCCCCATGAGAACTCGGGAGGCCGTTCAGCAAGCCATGTGCCAGAAGTGACGCGCCCCGTGCCACGCTGAAACCGCCCTCTCTTGCGGGGTGGGCGGGGGAATAGCCCGGCGATTCGTCAGATGTGTGACGGAAATCGTCAATGGAATGGAAAAAAAGCGTCAGGAGAACGACTCTCTGTCAGGAGGGCGACGGAGGCATCAGGCTGATTGGAACCGATCCAGGGCGGAACAAACGTCGTGCAGGCGTATGGGAGAGGGCTCAGTGGGCGAGGGCTCGCCGCGGCGGGAGCGCGACGCCGGCAACCGTGGCGCGAC
The DNA here is from genome assembly GCA_031370485.1 of Acidobacteriota bacterium. Lineage (GTDB taxonomy): Bacteria > Acidobacteriota > Polarisedimenticolia > Gp22-AA2 > Gp22-AA2 > JANMQK01. The sequence goes on from JANMQK010000328.1 coordinate 2,391, forward strand.
CTCGCAGGACCGAGCCCGGGTGCATCTCGATGATCGGAGTGGCCATCAAGCCCTCGAACAGACCGGTGGCCGCGAGGACGACCCGATCGGAGGCGCGGATGGAGCCGCGCGCTTCGCCCGACACCCGGGCGCTGGCCACGTCGACGTCGGCATCCACCCGTCCGGTCGAGGTAACGGTAAGACCGCCGCGGATGTCGATGCCACCGAGCACCGTCCCGTGGACGAGCACCGGGCCGTCCCCCTTGATGGTCCCGGTCACGCGTGTCCCGGCGCCGATGACGGTCCCGCCCCCCGAGCGGCCATGAGAGAGCCGGCCGCCGAGGATCGCGTTCTCGTCCAGGGCTTCTTTCGAACTTCCATTGCGCCTGCGGAACAGCATCAAGGCCACCCGTCCCGTGCAATACCGGGCCCATGGTCGAGGGAAGAAAGTGGAGCGGGCAGCGGGGTTCGAACCCGCGACCCCGAGCTTGGGAAGCTCGTACTCTACCAACTGAGCTATGCCCGCCCTGTACGGCGTCGAATGTAGCACCCGGCTTCGGGAGGTGTCAATTGGACCCTAGAGCACCTCGTCGATGAATCCCCCGCCGAGGACCAGGTCGTCGCGGTACAGCACGACCGCCTGTCCCGGCGTAATGGCCCGCTGAGGCTCCTCGAAGGTCGCGCGAAATCTCCGCCCCGGCAGCGGCTCGATCCGCGCCGGCGCGCCCCGGTGCGAGGACCGGATGCGCGCGCAGGCCTCGATCGGCTCTCCGGGCTCGGGAATCGACAGCCAGCTCGCCCGCCCGGCGATGAGGGACGAATGGTACTGCGCCTCCTCGGGTCCCACGACCACCCGGTTCGCTTCCCTGTCGAGCGCCACGACATAGGACTTCCGGCTCGAGGCGATGCCGAGTCCCTTCCGCTGTCCCACCGTGAAGGACACGATTCCCGCGTGACGACCCACCGTCTGGCCGGAGGTGTCCACGATGTCTCCGGGAGTCCCGGTGTCTCCGGTCTCCCGTCGGATGAAGTCGGCATAGCGCCCGTCGGGGACGAAACAGATGTCCTGGCTCTCCGGTTTTCCGGCGTTCGGGAGGCCATGCCGCTGGGCGAGGCGCCGGACCTCCTCCTTGGTCAGCTCCCCCACGGGGAAAAGCGCCCGGGCGATCTGTTCCTGGGTGAGGTCGAAAAGGAAATAGGACTGGTCCTTGGAAAGGTCCCGGGCCCGGCGCAACTCGTGGCGGCCGCTGCGCGGGTTCCGGGAAGCCCGCGCGTAGTGTCCCGTGGCCAGCCGGCTTGCCCCGAGGCCGGCGGCCCGCGCCGCGAGATGCCTGAACTTGGGCCCGGTATTGCACTGCACACAGGGCACCGGGGTGCGCCCGGCGCGATATTCGGAAATGAAGGTGTCGACCACCTCGCGGCGGAACTCCTCCTCCATGTTCAGGACGTAGAACGGAATGCCAAGCTGGTCGGCCGCGGCGCGGGCGTCGTAAAGGTCGCGCGGCGAGCAGCAGCGGCCGTACACGGGCTGTCCGTCCCGCGTGCGGTCGTAAAGCTGCATGGACAGGCCGACGACCGGCTCGCCCGCCTGGCTGAGCAGCAGCGCCGCGACCGATGAGTCGACGCCGCCGCTCATGGCGACCGCCACCCGGCTCACGACATGTCACCGGTTTCCGGCTTGAGATCCGTGAGAATCACCATGAGGCGCGTGGCGCCCACTCGGAACTCCTCGCGATTCTCCATCTCGCATTGAGTTATTTTCACGTCGTTGACGAAGGTCCCGTTCGTGCTGCCGAGATCCTTCAGGACCAGGCGCGGCCCGTGCACCTCGAGGCAGGCGTGGTGGCGGGAGACCTCGGCGTCGTCGAGCAGGACGTCGGCGTCCCCGCGGCCCAGGATGACGGCGGGCTTCTCGACCGGAAAAATCTTGCCGCTGTCCTTTCCCTGCAGGACCGCGAGGGAGATCTTGAGCCCCTGCGGCATGGCCAGTCCCCCCCCGGGCACCTTCTGGCTGGTGGGCAGGAGATTGGCGTCGGCCTCGAGGCGGGTCGTCATGTCGCCCGGAGACTGCGTGTTTCCGGGGACCGCTGGAGCGGCGACGGCCGCAGAGGCGTCGGCGGGCGCGGGAGCCGCGGCAGGGCCTTCTTCAAACATGGGAACGGAGATCGCTATGGGGGCCTTGCAGTTCGGGCAGCGCAAGGTCCCGCTCGACCGGCCCTTGAGGCGGGACTCGTCGAAGTTGTAGCGCTTGGCGCACGAGCCGCAGGAGATGATCATCACTGTGCGGCGCCGCGGGCGCTGCCGGCGAACGTTCGCACCCGATCGAGGACACTTTTCATGATGCGGGCGGCGCGATCGATCTCGTCGTCGGTCGTTTCCGGCCCGAGGCTCACGCGGATCGACGACCCGGCCTGCCAGCCGAGCCCCATCGCCCTGAGGGTCGGGGAGTGCCGGATCGTGCCGGCGGAGCAGGCGGACCCGGCCGATACCGCGACCCCCTCGAGGTCGAGGGCGATCACGAGCGTTTCGGCGCTGGCCCCTGCGAAGGCGATGCTGCTCGTCCCCGGTATGCGCGGAACACCCTTGCCGTTGACCTCAGCGTCGAGACCCGGTCCCGCCATACGTGTCTCGAGATCGTCCCGCAGGCGCTCGATGCGGCGGGACTCCGCGGCCAGGGCCTGTTCCGCGGCCAGTGCGGCCGCCCCGAAGCCCGCGATGGCGGCGGTGTTCTCCGTTCCCGGCCGCCGGTGAAGCTCCTGGCCGCCGCCCCGGAGGTGGGGCCTGAGTCGCAGGCCCCGGCGCGCGTAAAGCGCTCCGACCCCCTGCGGGCCGCCGAGCTTGTGGGCCGCGATCGAAAGGAGATCGACACCCAGCGCCTCGACACTCACCGGAATCCTGCCCGCGGCGTGGCAGGCGTCCGTGTGGAGCATGATCCCGCGTCGCCGCAGCTCGGGGGCGATCTCCGCCACCGGCTGCAGGGTGCCGATCTCGTTGTTCGCCAGCATCAGCGACACGAGGGCCGTCCCCGTTGAGGCCGCCTCGAGCAGGGACCGCGGGTCGATCACGCCGGAAGGGCCGGGGGGAACGCGGACGACTTCGTACCCCTGCTCCTCGAGATCATCCATAACCGCTGCCACCGAGGGATGCTCGAACCCCGAGGTCACCACACGGCGCGAGCCGGCCGGGGCGGAATGCGCCGCGCCGTAGAGGGCGAGATTGTTCGCCTCCGTGCCGCCGCCGGTGAAGGCGATTTCTTCCGGGGCAGCGCCCACGAGTCGGGCCACCCGGGTGCGCGCCGTCTCGATGTTGATGCGGGCGCGATGGCCGAAGGAATGGACGCTGCTCGCGTTGCCTGAAGGCGCGTCGAGGACCGCCATCATGGCAGCCCTGGCCTCGGACCGAAGCGGACTCGTGGCGCTGTGATCGAGATAGATGCGGTTCACCGCGAGACCGTAGCATAGGAGCGCCATTCTTGACAATATTCCGGGGCGGATGCTAGATTCCGGCCTTCGTTCGCGAATCCAAAGTCATTCGCCGTCAAAGTGATAGAGGAACCCGTGGCGATGCCGCCGCTGGATATAAAGTCGACCGTCAACCTGCCGCGGACCGACTTCCCGATGAAGGCCGATCTGCAGCGCCGCGAGCCCCGGATCCTGGAGGCATGGGATCGGCTCGGCATCTACGACTTCGTCCGCAAGGCCCGGCGTGGCCGCCCGCTGTTCACGCTGCACGACGGGCCTCCCTACGCCAACGGGCACATTCACCTGGGGCAGTCCCTCAACAAGATCCTGAAGGACATCGTGGTCAAGTCGCGGACGATGATGGGCCACGACGCGCCGTATGTCCCGGGCTGGGACTGCCATGGTCTGCCCATCGAGCACCAGGTGGACAGGGATCTCGGCGCCCGGAAGGCCTCCATGTCGCCCCTGGAGATCCGGGCGGCCTGCCGTGCCTACGCGGAGAAATTCATCGCCATCCAGCGGGAGGAGTTCGTGCGCCTGGGGGTGTTCGGAGAATGGAGCGCCCCCTACCTGACCCTCGACGCGGGCTACGAGGCGACGGTCGTCGAGCAGATTGGACGGTTCGTCGCCAACGGAAACGTCTACCGCGACAAGCGCTCGGTCCATTGGTGCCCGCAATGCGCCACGGCCCTGGCCGAGGCGGAGGTTGAGTACGAGGACCACGCGTCGCCGTCGGTGTACGTCCGCTTCCCGTACCGCGGCAAGGACCTCGAGTCCCGCTACCCATTTCTCGCCGGCCGGAAAACATCGATTCTAATCTGGACCACGACCCCCTGGACCCTTCCCGCAAACCTGGCGATCGCGCTGCACCCTGACTACAACTACCAGTGGGTGGACCTCGGAGAGGAGGTCCTTCTCCTGGCGGCCGACCTTTCGGCCCAGGTCCTGGCGCTCAAGGGGCTGCGGCCGAAGGGGGTCCTCGGCACGGTCAAGGGACGCGATCTCGAAGGCCTGGGCGCGGCCGAGGCACCCTACCCCTTCGCGGCCCAGGGGGTCTCGCGGATCGTCCTCGGGGACTACGTGGCGCGCGACGTGGGCACCGGAGCCGTGCACACGGCGCCGGGGCACGGCCTCGACGATTTCTCGACCGGCCGCAGGTACTCGCTCCCGATCGTCTCCCCCGTCGATGCGCGCGGCCGATTTGTCGAGGGCATGGGGCCCTGGAGCGGCGTGAAGGTGTTCGACGCCAACCCGCTCATCGTTCAGGACCTCGAGTCCAGGGGCCTTCTCTACCACGCGGCGACCATCAGCCACAGCTACCCGCACTGCTGGCGGTGCAAGAAGCCGATTATCTTCCGCGCCACCGAGCAGTGGTGGATCGCCCTCGACCACAACGATCTCCGGAAGCGGAGCCTCGCCGCGATCGGGGAGGTGACCTGGATCCCGCCCGCGGGGTCGCTGCGGATCGGCGGCATGATAGGGACCCGTCCGGACTGGTGCATCTCGCGCCAGCGGGTCTGGGGCGTGCCTCTTCCCTTCGTGTTCTGCCGCGCCTGCGACGCCGGGGTAGTGGACCCGGGGCTTATCGCGCGCACGGCCGATCTGTTCCGCAGGAAGGGCGCGGATGCGTGGTTCCGCGAGGACGAGGTCGGGAATCTGCTGGCGGGGACGGTGTGCGCGCGCTGCGGGGGGCGGGAGCTCGAGCAGCGCACCGAAGTCGTCGATGTCTGGTTCGAGTCGGGTGTTTCCTACCTGGCCCTGCAGGGAGCGCGGCCGGGATACCCGTGGCCCTGCGATCTCTACCTCGAAGGCAGCGATCAGCATCGCGGCTGGTTTCACTCCTCCCTCCTCGTTGCCATCAACGACCGCGGGGACGCGCCCTACCGCCAGGTCCTGACGCACGGCTTCACTCTCGACGGGAACGGGCGGAAGATGTCCAAGTCCCTCGGCAACGTCATCGCGCCCCAGGAGGTCATCAAGCAGCACGGGGCGGACGTGCTCCGGCTCTGGGTGGCCACGGTGAATTTTCTCGAGGACATGAGGCTCTCCCCCGAGATCCTGGCGCGCAGCGCCGAGGCCTACCGCAAGATCCGCAACACCTGCCGGTTCATCCTCGGCAACCTGCATGATTTCGACCCGGCGCGCGACGCCGTCCCCGCCGAGCGACTGGAGGAGATCGACCGGTGGGCCCTGCACCGCTTCAACCGGATGGCCGCGGACGCCCGGGAGGCCTACGCGCGCTACGAGTTCCACCTGGCGACCCAGGCGATTCACCGCTTCAGCACGGTGACCCTCAGCGCCTTCTACCTCGACATCCTGAAGGACCGCCTCTACACCAGCGCGAAGGATTCGCCGGCGCGGCGGTCGGCGCAGACGGCGATGCACATCATCCTCGACGGGATGACCCGGCTGATGGCTCCCATTCTCTGTTTCACCGCGGAGGAGGTCTGGCAGTCGTTGCGCGGACGCAAGGAAGGGGACGCGATGGAGACCACGGTCCACGCCGAGGAGTTCCCCGCGCCGGTGCCGCTTCCGGAGGACCGCGGGCTCCTCGAGGCGTGGGAGCGGCTCCGGGAGGTGCGCGAGGAAGTGCTGAAGGCGATCGAGATGGTGCGCGGCACGGGAGAGCTGGGGAATTCGCTGGAGGCGGAGGTCGTCCTCCAGGCGGAAGGTGAGCTGGCGCCCCTTCTCAAGCGCTACGCTCACGAGCTCAGGTACATCTTCATCGTCTCGCGGGTGGTGCTCGGGCCCGTGCCCTCCCCCACGCATGAAGGCGTCCGGGTGCCGGGGCTGCGCATCGCGGTCCGCCGGGCCCCGGGGACCAAGTGCGAGCGCTGCTGGAACGTCACCGAGGACGTGGGGTCGGTCGCTGAGTGCCCCACTCTCTGCGCTCGCTGCGCCCGGACCCTGAGCGCGCTGGTGGCGGGCGGGAAGGCCGCCTCGTGAGCCGCGGCGCCCTGCTCCGGGTGATCTACGCACTCGCGACGCTCGCGGTGCTGGCGGCCGACCAGGCGACGAAGGACATGGTAACCTCGCGAATGACGCTTTATTCGTCGATCCCGGTCATCCCGGGGTTTCTCCATCTCACCTACGTGACCAACCGGGGAGCCTTGTTCGGTCTTTTTCACGATCTCGCCGAGCCTTACAGGCCGGTGCTGTTCACCTCGATTCCAATCGTCGCGATCGGGCTCATCCTTTTTTTCCAGTTCCGCACGACCCTCGCCGATCGGGCCGCGCAGGCGGGGCTGGCCCTGATCCTCGGGGGGGCTCTGGGGAATCTCGTCGACCGGCTGCGGCTCGGCTACGTGGTGGACTTTGTTGATGTGTTCCTGGCAGAGCATCACTGGCCCGCATTCAACGTGGCTGACTCGTCCATCTGCATCGGGGTGACGCTGCTGGTCGTCGATCTGGTCCTCCAGGGACGCCGGCATCATGCGGCCGACATGCCGCCGGCGGGCTGAGCGTGTTCCCCGTCCTCTACGAGCTCGATCTCGGGCGGTTCGGCCAGTTCACCATCGGCACCTACGGCCTGTTCTACGCGGCCGGCTTCCTCCTGGCTCTCCGGCTGGCGATCGTCTACGCCCGTCGCGAGGGAATCGACACGGGACGCATCGTCGATCTCGGGATCGTCACGCTTCTGGGCGGATTCGTCGGCGCCAAGCTGGCGCTCTACCTGGTTGACGCGCGTTACTATCTCGAGCATCCCATGGAGATGCTGCGAAACCTCCGTTCCGCCGGGGTGTTCTACGGCGGCTTCGTGCTCGCGGCCATCGCCGCCCTCGTCTATATCCGCCGCCACGCCCTGCCGCTCGGACGGGTGGCTGATTTGCTGGCTCCTCCCGTCGCTCTGGGACAGGCCTTAGGGCGGCTCGGGTGCTTTGCGGCCGGTTGTTGCTACGGGAAAAGCTGCGACCTGCCCTGGGCGGTCACCTTCAGCGATGAGCGGGCCTTCCATCTCACGGGAGTTCCGCTGGGCATGCCCCTCCATCCCACGCAGCTCTATCACGCCGCGGCCAATCTCGTGGTCCTCGGTCTGACGATGGCGGTGATGAAGCGGCGCCGGTTTCCCGGACAGGTCTTCTGGGTCTACGTCCTCTCCTACGCGGTCCTGCGGGCCTGGGTCGAGGTCTACAGGGGGGACTCGGTCCGCGGCCTGTTCCTGAATGATCAGATCTCGACCTCGCAGCTGGTGGCCCTTCCGATGGCGCTGGTCGCCGTCGTGATGCTCATCGTCCTTTCCCGGCGGTCCCGCCGCCCGGCGCGGGGCGGTGGCGCCGCGGCATGACATGCCCTCCTCCGGCCCGGCCCCGACCAGCCGCCGCGTCAGCGTCAGCCTGACGGCGGAGCGGCGAGGGGATCGCCTCGACCGGGTCCTGGCGGACCTTCTCCCGGAATACAGCCGCAGCGCCCTGCAGCGCCTGCTGAGGGAGGGGCGCGTGACCCTCGGCGACGATGTCGCGCGGGCCTCGTACAAGGTGCGCGGGGGTGAGCGGATCGTGATAGACATCCCGGAGCCCCGCCCCTCCGCGATCGCCGCCGAGGATCGCCCCCTGGCCATACTCCACGAAGACAAGGACCTGCTGGTGCTCGACAAGCCCCCCGGCGTCACCGTCCACCCCGGGGCCGGCGCGAGCGCCGGCACCCTTGTGAACGCGTTGCTGCACCATTGCCGGGGTCTCTCCACGATCGGTGGGGAGGAGAGGCCGGGCATCGTCCACCGTCTGGATCGCGACACATCGGGCGTCCTGGTGGTCGTCAAGAACGACCTGGCGCACCGGTCCCTGGCGGCCCAGTTCAAGGCCCGATCGGTGAGGAAGATCTACGAGGCCCTGGTCTGGGGCAGGCCGCGGGTTGAAAAAGGGGTCATCGACGCGCCCCTGGGCCGCCATCCCACCGCCCGCGTGAAGATGGCCGTGCGCCGCGACGGGCGGGCGGCGAAGACCGGGTACCAGGTGCTCGAGAGCCTCGGCCCGGTCGCCCTTCTCGAGTTGCGGCCGGAAACCGGCCGGACGCACCAGCTGCGGGTCCATCTCCAGTCGATAGGACACTCCATCGTGGGAGACAGGGTTTACGGCGGGGACCGCTCCCCCGCCCTGGTCGATCGCCGCTTTCGGGAGGCGCTCTCTTCTTACGCGGGACTCGCATTGCACGCGCGACGCCTGGGATTCACGCATCCGGGGACGGGCGAATGGCGCGAGTTCGAGGCGCCACGTCCCGGAGCTCTCGAAGATCTGATAGGAGGCCTGCGCCTCGTGGTCTCGAAGCCGGGCGCCCCAGGCGGTGGCGGGCGATGAAACGGGGCACGTTCGCCATCGTCGGCGCCGGTCGGCTCGGCCGGACGCTGGGAAGGCTCATGGCGCGGCGTGGCTTTGTGCCGACGGGTGTCTCCTGTCGAAGATTGAAATCCGCTCGCCAGGCCGCGGCCTTCATCGGCGGGGGAAGGCCGACGACATCCAACCATGAGGCGGCGGCGGAGGCCGCGCTCGTGATCCTGGCAACGCCCGACAGCCAGATAGCGCCCGTGGCGCGCGAGCTCGCCAAGGGCGGCCCGTGGAGAAACAGGATCGTCGCCCACACGAGCGGCGCGCTCTCCTCCTCAGTCCTGGAACCGCTTAGCCGGGCCGGAGCGCGAGTGGCGTCGCTGCACCCCCTGATCAGCGTAGCCGAACCCCGCAGCGGACCGGAAGACGCGCGGGACGTGCCTTTCGCCATCGAGGGGGATCCACGCGCTTTGGGCCCCCTCAGGCGGCTCGTCATTGTTCTGGGCGGGAGGCCCTTCACGATACCGCGGGAGGCGAAAGCGCTCTATCACCTGATCGCCTGCATGCTGTCCAACGACCTCGTGGCCTTTCTCTCCGGCGGGCTGGACGCCGCGACGGGGCTCGGCCTCGATCGCCGGCAGGCGGCCCGGATTTTCCTGCCGCTGGTGCGCGGCACACTGGACAACGTCGTCCGGCTCGGCCCGGCGAAGGCCTTGACCGGCCCCGTGTCGCGAGGGGACGCCGGAACTCTCAGGCTGCACGGCGAGGCGCTGCGCACCCTGCCCGCCGACCTGCGCAAGCTCCACCGTCTCCTGGCCCTTCGGTCCATCTCGCTCGCCCTGGAAGCCGGCACGATTACCCCGGAGACGGCGCTCAGGCTGTCGCGGCTGCTCGGGTCGATTACTTGATTCGAGGGGGTTCCGGCACTAGATTTCGGAACTGGAATGTGTCGACGCGCGCATAGGCTCGCCGGGAGAGTGTACCGCTTCAAGACCGGTCCGGAGGGGGGTACGAGGATCCGTCTTGTGATTGATAGCCTGGGATACTAGAGGGTCATGCATACACCTGACTCATACGGGGAGCCGGGGGGGCCGATCATCCCGGGTAATCCACGACAATCGGGACTGGGGGTGGTTGTCTCGAAGAATATGCAACAGGCGCACCTGTCACCACTGCACGCGAACGTGCCGGTCGTGGCGTCGAACTGCGGCCTATCGGGCCAGGTGGTCAGATTTCCGGATTTGTCCGTGACGTCGATCCGAAACTGGAAATGCGGGTCGCCGGAGAAGGTGAAGGGAGCCTCATGCTCGGCCCTCTGAATACAGTCAAAGAAGGCATTTTCCTGATTCTTGATGCCGCTCTTGAACCCGAAAAAGGCGAATCGGCGCGTAAAGGTCTCGTCGCCAGCCGTCGTGTCCCCCGACAGCAGCGAGCGATTCCCCTTGGGTGGCTGCACGCATTCGCATGTCCCTGCATCTTCATCCACCGTGCATGTTCTGTTTATCTGCCCGTCTGCGGATCCGGGGAAAGAGTTCTTCGAGCCGTCGTCGAAAAGCACGATGGTGTTCTCTACATTGTTTTCGGGAAGCTTGTAGCTGGCTCCGACGAGAAGTATGTCGCTCCCGGAGGGGCCGGAATCCGGATCCGTGACCTTAACCGTCATCGTCAGATCGGAGTAATTCGCCGTGATCATCATGCCAACCCCGTCAAGCGTAAACGGGGGGGCCGAGGGATCCTCCGCGCAGAAACTGAACCTGGCATAATCGGAATAATCGCAGGTGGCGTGAACTGTAGCAGGAGTAAATGTGACGCTTTCAATGGTGGGGGGTGTGCCGAACAACCGCCGCTCTGGAGTAGTGTCCGCGGTCTTGCTGCATCCGATCACAAGCCCTGTGGCCAGGACCAGCAGCGCGACGGAAGCTTGCTTCGAAGCCATCTGTTCAGACCCTCCCGCTGTCGCAAGTCACAGTCGACAGGCGCTCGGCGCATTCCTCGAATGCCGCCGCATTCCCCAGAAACGCCCGGCCGGCATGAGGCAACAAGAAAACGAGAAATGCCGGCGCGATTTTGGACTGAAAACCTTGAAGATAAAGCGCTCCAATTACTCCCGCACTCCTTGAGCGGGCTAAGTGTACGGGGAGCCTCCGGGGCTGTCAAGGACGAACCTGGGGAGTGCGCGGGGAGCATACAGCATCGTAATCCAAGGGCCCGGATCGTCGAGCGGATGACATATTCCGGGGAACCCGGGAGGTCCGGATGTCCTCCAAGAGCGTCCTGAGCGGTGATCTCGGCACCTTCGGCCTGGCGGACATCTTCACCCTGCTCGGCATGGGGAAAAAGACCGGCATCCTGAAGCTGACGCGGGGAGCCGAGACCCGGACCCTGCACTGGGAGCAGGGGGAGATCGTCTTCGCCCGCTCGAATTCGGTGCGTTACAGCCTCGGGAACTTCCTGATCCGCCAGGGCATCATCACTCCCGAGCAGAACGCCGTCTCGGCCGCCAAGATCGACGAGACGACGCGGCACGGGAAGGTCCTGGTACGCATGGGATTCATCAGCGCGGACCAGCTGCACTGGGCGGTGAAGCACCAGGTGCTCGAGATCATCTATTCGGTGTTTCACTGGCGCGGGGGTTTCTTCGAGTTTGTCGAAGGCGAAACGGAAAGCCAGGAGAAAATCACCCTCTCGATGTCCACCACCAAGATCGTGATGGACGGCATCCACCGGCTGGATGAATGGGCGAAGATACGCGCCACGCTTCCGGACGACGGCATCGTCCTCGAACCGGTCCGGCCGCCCGGCGAGGTCGCGGCGCGCCCCGACCTCACACCTGAGGAGAAAAGGCTCTTCCCCCTCATCGACGGGACCCGCACACTCGGTGAGATCGTCGATCTTGCACGTCTGGGGGAGTTCGAGTGCTATCTCGCGCTCTTCAGGCTGCACGCGCTCGGAGTCGCGCGCCCCAGGAGTTCCGGCCGCCCCGCGAGGCGGGCCGCCTCCTAGATCCCTTCCCGCGGAGCGTCCCCTCCGATCATGAAGACCGGCGCAGGCGCGCCACGCACTCCACGTGGTGCGTCTGCGGGAAGAGATCGATCGGCTGCACCGATTCCACCCTGTAGCCTCCTTCCTCGGCGAGCAGCCTCAGGTCGCGGGCCAGGGTCGCGGGGTCACAGGATACGTAAAGGATCCGCGGGACCTCCGAGGCGGCGAGCGCCACCGCGGCGCCACGCGGCAGGCCGGCGCGCGGCGGGTCGAGGACGATGGCGTCCGGGCGCGTCTCGTCCACGGCCCGGGCCAGGACGGCCGCGACCTCTCCATGAATGAACCGGCAGTTCGACAGCCGGGCCGCGGAGGCATTGGCCCGCGCCGCGGCGCATGCGCGCCGCGACCCCTCGACCGCCACCACGCTTTCTGCGTGGCGCGCGAGGGCGAGCGTGAAGAATCCGACCCCGCAGTAGAGCTCCAGGACCGTGGCGGCCTTTTCCCCGCGAAACGCTTCGGTCACGGCGCGCCGCAGCGTCCCGCACGCGGTCGCATTCGGCTGGAAAAACGCGTCCGAGGGGACCATGAATCGATCGCCATCCACGACCTCGACCACGTAGTCGCGTCCCGCCAGGATCGACTCGCCCGCCGGCATCCCCCCGCGGTCTATCTCCTCGCGGGCGACGCCGACGACGCGGGGAAAGCGTCGCATCAGGTCGCTCGCCAGGGTGGCCAGGGCGGGGGGATCGCCTCGCCCCGTGGCCAGCGAGATCAGGATTTCTCCCGTGCCACGGGCCTCCTGGATGCCGGTCCGGCGGAGAAGCCCCCGGTGGCGCGCGGGATCCCAGGGCGCCAGGCGGCGAACACGCGCCTCCTCTCCGAGCCAGGACACGATGGCGTTGACGGTGTCCGAGACCAGGTGGCAGCGATCAATAGGGACGATCTCCCTGGCGCTGCCGCGGCGGTGGAGTCCCAGGCGGGGCCCCCGCCGATCCGCGGTCCACTCGAAGTCCATCCTGAAGCGGTAGGCCCAGGGCTCGCCTCCCGTCATGGTCTCTCCGACGGGAGGGTCCCGGATGCCGCCCACCCGCTCCAGGATCGTCCTCACCTGCGACCCCTTGGCGGCGGCTTGCGCATCGGCACGAAGATGCTGCAGATCGCAGCCGCCGCAGGCGCCGTAGTGACCGCAGGGGGGCGAGACGCGATCGGCGGAGGGCCGCAGAATCTCCAGGACGGACGCCTCGCCGTAACTCCGGCGTATCGTCAAGAGGCGCGCGCGTACTCGCTCTCCGGGGAGGGCTCCCGGAACGAAGATCACCATGCCGGCGTGCCGGGCGACACCCCGTCCGCCGAACGCGAGATCCTGGATCTCGAGCTCGACCTCCTCCCCGCGCCGGGGAGGGTCAACGTCTGCGTGGGATGTCGGGTCTGTCACGGATCGGTCTCTCGACGCTGGCGGCGCGGTCTCAGTGAACGGGAGTATCCGCCTCGCTCTCCGATGCGTCGAGCAGCGGCTTGCGCCCGGCAAAACCGTCCGGTATGCGGTGCCAGTGGGCGACCCGGGGTTCCCCTTGCTTCCAGCATAGGAAGACGATCTCGTTGCCGTAGAGGCAGGGAAAGTCGATCAGGCCGACCTCGGGACCGTTCACCAGGCAACCATTCGCCTGGATGCGCTCGATGATCGTCTTGACCTTCTCGAACAGGCGCGGCGCGAGGCCGCGCGCCTCGAGGTGCCCGTGGAGCTTCGAGCTGTCGACGGGAACGCCCGCCTGCTTCGAGGCGGCCTCGATTTCCTCGCGGATCTCCTGGAACGTCCTTAGAAGCTCCTCCACGTCGGGAACGATGCGCGGCAGGAGGAGATTCGCCTCGTCCACCGTGAACATCCTGGAAAAATTCGCCGCGCCGGCCATCGACACTCTCCTCTGGCGCAGATTCTAGCCCGCTCGTGAAAGCGTTACAAGGTGCATCCCGGGCCGCGACGGCGGACGGGAGTCTCCGCGGATCCTACTTGGCCGAGCCGATCGCGAAGGAGACCCCGACCATGAGGTCGAAGGAGTAGAAGGATGTGGAGGGGACCACGTCGCCGTCACCGCGCCACCGGTAGATCCTGCCGTCCAGGCGCAGGGCGACCCGGGGCGTATAGAAGTACCGGAAGCCGCCGCCGACGCCGATGAGGTTCCTGCTCCCGGAATCGGTGCCGTTGTCGAGGTCGATCTTGCCGTAATTGAACTTGACGAACGGGGTGAATTTATCCTTGCCCTTCAGCGTGATGTTGTGGATGTAGCCCACGGTCAGCCGCGTGACGTCAACCGAGGGGCCCCCGGTAGTGCGCGAATCGCCGCTCCCGGTGTCGAAGTCGATCTCCACCCCATGGTTCGCCTTGATGAAATAGGCGCCCCGCGCACCCAGGGCGAGGACATCCTTGAGCTCGGCGGAATTGGAGAATTTCTCGTTGGCGACATAGCCGCCCACCTCCCAGGTGCCTTCGCTGATGCCGGCGATGGCCACGTCGCCACTGAGAGCGGCGCCGAGGATCACTCCCGCGAGGACGAGTCCGCTACGTATCCACGAGCGCTGCATTTCGATCTCCTCCCATGCCCCGCAGGGCCGTCCCTAGGACTCGGGACGTCGACGACCGGCGGCTCCCCCTCCGGGCAGCCCGGCCACAGGCGCAGGAGTATCC
>JANMQK010000335.1:0-6457 GCA_031370485.1 Acidobacteriota bacterium
GGCGTGGCGCACGCCAGCACCTCGATCGCCGCCGCCATGGGGATGGTGATCGCGCGGGACCGCGCCGGGGAGGACTATCACGTCGTAACCGTCACCGGCGACGGCGCGATGACCGGGGGCCTGCCTACGAGGGCCTGAACAACGCCGGTCACTCGGGACGGGACCTACTGGTCATCCTGAACGACAACGAGATGTCGATCTCTCCCAACGTCGGGGCCATATCCAAGTACCTGACCGGGATCACCTCGAGCAAGTACTACAACCGCCTCAAGGACGAGGTGCGCTCGTTGATCCGCAAGATGCCCATGGGGGAGGAGGCGGGAGAGCTGGCCAAGCGCATCGAGCGCAGCCTGAAGGAAGTGGTCGTCCCGGGCGGGCTGTTCCAGGCCCTCGGCTTCCAGTATTTCGGTCCGATCGACGGGCACAACATGTCCGAGCTGATCCAGGTGCTGCAGAACCTGAAGGGGGTCCGCGGGCCCTGCCTGCTGCACGTCATCACCAAGAAGGGGAAGGGGTACTCGTTCGCGGAGGCGAATTCGTGCGTGTTCCACGGCGTGTCCGCCTTCGACCCCGCCTCGGGGACGATGTCGGCCGGCGGGAAGGCGGCGGCGCCGGACTACAACAAGGTCTTCGCGGACGCGCTCATCCACCTTGCCGACGAGAACGACAAGGTCGTCGCCATCACGGCGGCGATGGCCGACGGGACGGGCCTGACCCGTTTTCGGGACAAGCACCCGGACCGCTTCTTCGACGTGGGCATCGCCGAGGCCTACGGCGTGACCTTCGCCGCGGGACTGGCGATCTCCGGGATGCGCCCGGTGGCGGCGATCTACTCGACGTTTCTGCAAAGAGCCTACGACCAGATCATCCATGACGTGGGGGTCCAGTGCCTCCCGGTCACCTTCTGCCTCGATCGGGCGGGCCTCGTCGGCGCCGACGGCCCCACCCACCACGGGGTCTTCGACCTGGCGTACCTGCGCGCCGTCCCGAACATGGTCGTGGCGGCGCCGAAGGACGGCGACGAGATGTGCGACCTGCTCAAGACGGCCGTCGATCAGCAGACGTACCCGTTCGCCATCCGCTACCCGAAGCGCCCCAGCCGCCGGTTCACCCCGGGGCGTCCGTTCCAGGCGATCCCGATCGGGACCTGGGAGATGCTGCACGAGGGGAGAGACGCCTGTCTTCTGGCGGTCGGCGCGATGGTCGAATCCGCGCTAATGGTGCGTGACGACCTCGCGAAGGAAGGGATCGATCTCGGTGTCGTCAATTCCAGGTTCGTCAAGCCGCTCGACGAAACGATGCTGCGGCAGCTTGCCGCAGGCTATCCCCTCCTGATCACGATCGAGGAAAACACCCTGCGGGGCGGTTTCGGAAGCGGGGTGCACGAGTTCTTCAGCGAGTCGGGCGTACCCGTGGGCGGCCTGCACCACATCGGCATCCCCGATCGGTTCGTGACGCACGGAACCGTGGCTCAGCTCTTCGAGGAGATCGGCCTGTCGCCGGCCCGCCTGGTGGAGCGCGTCCGCGGCATCGTGCGGGGCCGTGCGTGAGCTCTCCGGTCCAGTTCGAGGTGAAGGCGGGAGACCTCGCCGGCATCGCGGCCGACATCGGGATCGTCCACAAGTACAAGGGCGAGCCGAGCTTGGCGGGCCCGGTCGGCAAAGCTCTCGCGGCGCGTCTTTTGGCGGTCGCCAAGGAGGATCGTTTCGGCGGGCGCCCGGGGAGGACGCTCCTGTGGCACGCCCCGGAAGAAGCGGGGCTGCGCTGCCGGCGCTACCTGATCCTGGCGCTCGGGTCGCGCGACGAACTGACCCTGGAGCGCTACCGGCGGTATCTCGGGGACGCCCTGGTCGAGGCCGACCGGCTGGGGGCCACCAAGGTGGCGCTGACGCTCCTCGATGCGGGCGCCGCTCCCATCCCGCCTCGCGACGCGGCCCAGGCGATCGCCGAAGGGATCCTGCTGGGCACCTACCGCTTCGACCGGTACCGCTCGGAGCCACGCCCGGGCCGCCGCCATCTTCGCCAGGTGGCGCTGGCCGTGGGCTCGGCCACGGCGAAGGATGTCGCCAGCGGGGTGGCTGTTGGAGAAGTCACCGCCTCGGTCACGAACTTCGCGCGCGATCTGATCAACGAGACTCCGGGCGCCTTGACACCCGCGCGCATGGCCGAGGTCGCCACCGAGGTCGCCGCCGAGGGAAAGCTCGACATCAAGGTCCTCGAGCCGGAGGAGATGCGCCGCCTGGGCATGGGCGGCATTCTCGGCGTCGGGCAGGGCTCGGAGAATCCCCCCAGGCTCATCCATTTGACCTACCGTCCCGGGGGCAAGACGGTGCGAAAGATAGCGCTGATCGGCAAGGGGATAACCTTCGACTCCGGGGGGCTGTCGATCAAGAGCTCGGACGGGATGGAGACGATGAAGTACGACATGGCCGGCTCGGGCTGCGTGCTGGGAGTCATGAAGGCGCTCCCGGTGCTGGGCCCCCCCGTCGAGGTGGTCGGGCTCATGGGGATGGCCGAGAACATGCCGAGCGGCAGCGCCATCCGTCCGGGAGACGTCCTGAAGCTGATGAACGGAAAGACGGTCGAGGTGCGGAACACCGATGCCGAGGGACGTCTGGTGCTGGGCGATGTCCTGTCCTACGCCGCCACTCTCGGGGGTGTCGACACGATGATCGATCTCGCGACGCTGACGGGCGCCTGTGTCGTGGCCCTGGGGCCGCTGGCCGCCGGGATCATGGGCAACGACAAGGGGCTGGTGGATGAAATCCTGAAAGCCGCGGAGCGGGCGGGCGAGCACATGTGGCCGCTGCCGCTGTACACGGAATACCTCGAGCACATCCGGAGCGACATCGCCGACATCAAGAACACGGGGTTCCGCTGGGGGGGCGCCATCACCGCGGCGCTGTTCCTGCGCGAATTCGTGAGCCCGACGACCCGCTGGGCGCACATCGACATCGCCGGCCCCGCGTTCGGCGAGAAGGACTACTCCTACATCAAGAAAGGGGCGACGGGAGCCGGCGTGCGCACCCTCATCCGCTACCTGATGGACCAGGGGGCCTGACCGGCCCGCGCTCATGGGACACCTCGAGCACCGTCGCGGGGGCCCGGCGTCGGTCCCTTGCAGCGTCATCACGGTCAGCGACACGCGCGACGGCGCCAGCGACACGAGCGGCCGTTTCATCAAGCGGGCCCTCCTGGCATCCGGGCACCATGTCGTCAGTCACGATATCCTCAAGGACGAGCCGCGCCGGATCGCGGCGCGTCTCCGGGCCCTGGCGGCGGGTCGCGAGGCGCGGGTCGTGCTGCTGACCGGGGGCACCGGGATAGCGGGACGCGACACGACCCACGAGGCGGTTTCGCGGCTCCTCGAGAAGACACTGCCGGGATTCGGGGAGCTGTTCCGGGCCCTGAGCTACCGGCAGGTCGGGCCCTCCGCCATGCTCAGCCGCGCGGTGGCCGGCACCTGGCGGGGGATGGCGATCTTCTCGATGCCCGGCTCGCCGGAGGCTGTGCGGCTGGCGATGCGCCGCCTCATCCTGCCGGAGATGTCGCACGTCGCCGGGCTTCTCGAAGGAGGCGCGGGGAGAAAACATGGACGGCTTGCCAGGCGTGGATCCAAGATCGGTCGCCGATGATCTGAGGCGCAGGGTCGAGGGGGAGGTCCTCTTCGACTCGCTCCACCGGACCCTCTACAGCACCGCTGCCTGCATCTACCAGGTCATGCCGCTCGGAGCGGTCGTGCCGCGCCACGAGGCGGACGTCCTGGCGGTCCTCGACTACGCGAGGCGGCACCGGATCCCGATCACGGCCCGTGGGGGCGGCACCGGGGTCGCGGGCCAGACCCTCGGCCGCGGGATCATCCTCGATTTCTCGAAGCACTTCCAGAGCAGCACCGATCTCGACTGCGATAGGGGAACGGTGCGCGTTGAGCCCGGGGTCATCCAGGCCCGGCTCAACCGGTTCCTCGGGCGAAGCGGCGTGCACTTCGCCCCGGACCCTTCGTCCTCGGAGTGGTGCACCCTGGGCGGGATGCTGGCGAACAACGCCGGCGGCGCCCACACCATCCGCCACGGATCCACGCGCGACAACATCGTGTCGCTGCGCGTCGCTCTCGCCGACGGCACCGTCATCGAGACATCGCCGCAGCCTCGGACCCGGGCGATGCCGGAGTCGCCCGGCGGACCCTCGCAGTCCGGTCGGGAACTATCCGCTATGGACCGGAACGCCGACCGGCAGGCGCGCCTGGCCTCGGAGGTCCAGCGGATCGTCGAGAGCCGCCGCGACGTGATCGAAGAACGCCAGCCTGGCACGCACAAGAACTCCTCGGGGTACGCGCTGCGCGAGATGCTGGGCGGGCCGATCGATCTCGGGAGGCTCCTGGTCGGGTCGGAGGGGACGCTTGGCCTCATCCTCAACGCGACCGTCCGGGTCCTGCCGATCCCGAAGGCGAAGGCGACGGCCCTCGCCCTCTTCGACGACCTCGTGCGCGCCGGGGCGGGTGTTGTCGAAATCCTGAAAGCCCGGCCGTCGGCGGTGGAGCTGCTCGACCGGACCTTCGTTGACGTGATCCGCGAGGCCGATCCAAAAGCCGCCGCGTCGCTGCCAGCCGGCACCGAGGCAATCCTGATCATCGAGCTCGACGGCGACGACCCGAAGGAGGTCCAGGATCGGCTGGCGACCCTGGCGGCCGGCCTGACGGGACGCGAGCGGCTCGCGACCGAGGTGCGCCGCGCCGTGCGCCCCGAAGAGGCGGCGAGGCTGTGGGCCATCCGCAAGTCGGCGTCACCGATACTTTCGCGGCGGGAGGGAAGGCTGAGGAACACGAGGTTCATCGAGGACGCTGCGGTCCACCCGGAGCGGATGGCCGCCTTCATCGGCCGCCTGCGGGCGCTCCTGAAGAAATACGATCTCCAGGCGGCTATCTTCGGGCATGCCGGGGACTGCAACCTGCACTGCAATCCCCTGATGAACCCGAAGGACCGGAAAGACCTCGAGACGATGGAGGCGGTGGCGGAGGAGTTCGTCGACCTCGTCATCGAGATGAAGGGCTCTCTCTCCGGCGAGCACGGCGACGGGCGCCTGCGCACGCCCTTTCTCAGGCGCGCCTACGGCCCGCTGACCGACGCGTTCGCCGAGGTCAAGACACTCTTCGACCCGGAGGGGATCCTCAATCCCGGCATCATCGTCCACGACGGATCGTCCCGGCTGACCGACGACCTGCGCTACGGGGAGAAATACCGTCGCGTCGTCACGTCCACATCGATCGACACGGACGCCTGGCAGCGCGAAATTGAGAAATGCCACGGCTGCGGCGCCTGCCGGAACTACTGCCCGGTGGCGGTCGAGACGGGGGACGAGGCGGCCACCGCGCGCTCCAAGGCGAATCTACTCCGCTCGGTCATCTCGGGGCGGCTCGAGCCGGGGATCGTCGCGACGCCGGGGTTCAAGGCGATCATGGATCTCTGCGTCAACTGCCGGTTGTGCCACACCGAATGCCCGACCGCGATCGACATCCCCGGCATGTCGATCATGGCCAAGGAGATCTATGTCCGCTCTCAGGGCAAGCGCCTCGCCGACCGGGTGCTCACGTCCTCGGGCGCGGTGCTTCGTCTCGGGAGCCTCTTCGCTCCGCTGGCCAACGCGGCGCTCCGGTTGCGGCCGCTGCACACGATGATGTCGGCGCTGACCGGTGTCGCGGCGCGGCGCGTGATGGCCCCGTTCTCCGCGTCGCCTCTCAGGACGCGCCTGCCGTCGGTCGATCCCGCGGGACGCAAGGTCGCGTACTTTCATGGCTGTTTCGGCGGCTACCAGGACCTCGAAGGAGAGGGGCGCGCCTCGGTCGATCTCCTCGAGCACCTCGGCGTGACGGTCGCCGTGCCGCCCCAGGAGTGCTGCGGCGTCGCGGCGATGACCTACGGGCACCTGGATGATGTGCGTCCCGCCGCGGCGCGAAACGTCGCCACCTTCCTCGACCTCGCGCGGCGCGGCTACACCGTCGTCTATAGCGCGCCCTCATGCGGGCTGGCGCTGGTCGAGGACTACCCGCGGCTCCTCGGCACGCCCCAGTCCGACGTGCTGGCGCGCCACATCGTGGACATTCACCGGTACGTCCTCGACCTCCTCGAGCAGGACCCCGCGGCGCGCGCGCGCATGCGCCCGGTGCCGCTCCGGATCACCTACCACAACCCCTGCCACCTGCAGGCGCGCGGGATGGGGGAGGAGGTCACGCGGCTCCTGGGACTCGTCCCCGGCGTCGAGGTCGTGCCGATAGTCGAGGACCACTGCTGCGGCATCGCGGGGACGTTCGGCATGAAGGAGGCCCACTTCGACCAGTCGATGCGGATGGGCCGCCCCCTCCTCGACAGCCTCGAGCGCACCGGTGCCGCCGTCGTCGCCACCGGTTGCGGCACCTCCAAGATCCACATCGAGCAGGGCGCCGGCCTCCCGGACGTCCACC
>JANMQK010000162.1:0-21685 GCA_031370485.1 Acidobacteriota bacterium
GCGGTCCAGATCGCGTTGGGCGCGTCCATCGGCGTCATCGGCCGGCCAGGGTGACCTGGAAAGCTCCGGCGCCTGCGGGCGGAGACCAGGCCGTGGCGCTTCAGGATGGCGCAGCCGGTGCTGCGCGCAGGCCATTCCCAATCGGGGTGCTTTGGAGAGAGAATGCGGAGTAACTTCTTGGCTCCCCAGGTGGGGTGCCGGCGCCGGCCTTCCAGAAGCGCCTCCACGACCATCGCCGGAGTCTGATGAGGGCACGCATGCGGTCGGCGCGATCGGTCCTCAAGCCCGGTGGGCCCTTCGAGCTGGTAACGCTCGATCCACTTGTAGGCGGTTCTCCGGCTGATGCCGAAGCGCGCGCAGAGCTCGGACAGCGAGAAGAAGCGACGTTGGTAGTCGGCGATGAAATGAATCTTCTGGTCCATGGGTGACGTCCTGCTCCACGGCATCGGGGCACCTCCGAGAGGTCCCCAGTGTTGCGGAACTGTTACCCATGTACCCGGACTGTTTTGTTACCTATGAGCCCGGACCATACCGACCGGCTGGCTAACAACGCGTTGCAGCGGACGCACTCGCGTGTCACGTCCCGTGCTGGAAGAACGCACGGGCCGCGCCACGCGGCGCGCCGCTGAACGCGGGCGTTGGGCTGCCGAACGAATTACCCGATTGATCCGGGAGACCAGTAGCCTCGTTCTCGGGCATCGTGCCCGAAGGCGGGAAGCCGAATCACTCCATCCCATTCAAGGTGTGCGGTGATATCCTTCGCACGGAGGACGTGTGATGAGCAGCTGGCGCAAACTTGTCCCTGTTTTCGTTCCCCTGTTGGCCGGACTAATGGCTTTTTTCGACATCGCTGGCAAGCCCCGCTTCGCGAATTATCACGGGTCTGACGTTGTCCAGTTAATAGCCGCCGGATTGTTCTTCGGCGTCGCCCTCGCTAAGCTGGTCGGTTTCTTCCGCGGCCCTCGTTCAAGCTGACCCGAGACCCATCCATAGCAATCCGGTGATCGATATGCTATGTGATATGGGAAGCGGGCTACGGTGAGATTGCGAGCGGACGATGCAGCCCAACATCGCGCTGGAGCCGTCGGCGCCGATCACAACGTCGGCGCCGCAGCTTAGCCGGAGCGTTGGGCGGACTCGGATCGAGCATGCCTATAGAAATCGGACATGTGGAGGCGATCTTCCGGTATCCCGTGTAGTCCATGGGCAGCGAACGACTCGAGGTCGCCAATCACGGCTGGCACGGCCTCGATGGTGACAGGCGACTCGCACTCCGGCGGATAGACGACCGCGGCGGGTTCCCGTGGCGGACAGCGAGCA
This sequence comes from Acidobacteriota bacterium, assembly GCA_031370485.1. Classification (GTDB taxonomy): domain Bacteria; phylum Acidobacteriota; class Polarisedimenticolia; order Gp22-AA2; family Gp22-AA2; genus JANMQK01. The sequence goes on from JANMQK010000162.1 coordinate 1,321, forward strand.
AGCTTCCCGACCTGCTCTGTTTGCTCCCCACCGCCGTGAAGACGGTGCTCAGGGAGACCTTCCTACGCATGTTCGCACGCCGGATGGCGAAGAGATGCCTGTCTTCGGGGAGGACTTGGCCAGGGCGGTCGGAGGTCGGTACGGGGCTCCCGTGCAGATGATGCAGTTGAATCATGGCATCTTCGATGAAGCGAGCCTCTCCGTGATCGCCTTCGATACGGTGCGCGAGATCGGACGACTCGCAGGGCGGAGCCCGGACGTGCGACGATTTCGCCCGAATGTTGTAGTTCGTCTACTGCGATCGGTTCCCTTCCAGGAGGACGAGTGGCTGGGCGGTGTCCTCTCATTCGGCGAGGGGGACGACGCCCCCGCCATCACCGTCACGATGCGCGACGTTCGCTGCTCGATGGTGAACCTTGATCCCGACTTAGCAAGTCCTGCGCCAGAAGTGCTGAAGGCGGTCGTTCGTGCGAACCAGAACAACGCGGGAATCTACGGCGCGGTCACGCGCATCGGTCGACTGGCGGTCGGTCAGACCATACTCCTCCGTGCGGCGACCGGGAAAAGGGATCGTGGTTGATCGAAACACAATGTCCCGGAACGCCGCCCATGATGGCTGAAATCAGCATGGGGCCGTATTCTCAAGCCACGCGAGCCGGGCAGTTCATTTTCTGTGCTGGCCAAGGTGGCGTCGACCCAACAACAGGCAAGCTCGTCGAGGGTGGCATTCGAGGGCAAACTCGTCAGACCATCCGCAATCTCCAGGCCATCCCGGAGACGGTGGGAAGTGACCTTTCGCACGTAGTGATGGTCACCGTATTGCTGCACGACTGGGCATACTTCGAGGAGATGAACGAGGTATTTGAAGAGTTCTTCGGCCAGAAGGCCCCGGCAAGATCGACCATACAGGGCGAGCGTCGGCCAGAGGGCTCACTGGTGGCAATGAGCGCCATTGCGGTAACCAACACAGATTGACGATGGCAGGGAGATCAGCGATGCGAAACGCGATGCTGACGATGATCATGGCCTCGATACTCGTGACCGGGGATCTGCATGCAGCGCCCCCCAAGACTCCCCCGGCGGATGTCGGACCGGGGCGCATAGCCTGGTTCGACATCACCACGACCAGCCTGCCCCGATCGAAGGAATTCTACGGGAAGCTCTTCAACTGGCAGTTTGCCCCGGTCCAGGGCACGGATCATGCGGCGGAGATTGTCTCCGGCGTGACGGCGATCGGGACACTGCGCGTCGCGGAGGGGAAGATCACGGCGTTCAACGGGGTGGTTTATGTCCAGGTGGGCGACATCCAGGCCAGCTGCAAGAAAGCGAAGGAGCTTGGGGGAACCGTCGAGGAAGGGTTCCCCTTCAACCTGCCGGACGGCATCGGAGCCATCGCCGTGGTCGTCGATCCTGCCGGACATCCGGTTGGCCTGTACTCGAGGACCCCGCTTCCGCCGGCGCCAGAGTCGTCCACGGCCAAGTGAGGATTCCATCCCGATCCGGGAAGCTCACGCTGATGATACGTGCGCTCCTCCCCGGATCGCCGGACATCAGGGCCGTGGCAAGGAGGCAAGAATGCCCGACACGGAGCCGATTTCCTCGAACATCTACCCTTCTCTCACCTATCACGACGCCCCCGCGGCCATCGAGTGGCTCTGCAGCGCGTTCGGCTTCACGAAGAGACTCGTCGTGCCGGGGCCGGATGGCAGCGTCATGCGCTCCGAGTTGAGCCTGGGGCCGGGAGTGATCATGGTGAGTTCCGCCAAGCCGGACGCCGGAAGGGTCAGCCCCCGCAGCCTGCCCGCCGTCAATCAGGCGCTCTGCGTTCGGATCGACGATCCCGATTCCCACTTTGCCCGGGGCGGCGTGATGGACGGCATCCGCCGGAGAGCCGGGCCTGCTCTCCGGGGCCGTCCCAGGCGCCTTCGTCGCATCGGTGGTCGAGGCAGGCGCTGGTAATGTATCGAGCAAGCAACCTGCGCGATGCCTCAAGAGAAGCGGCCTCGGGGGGCCTGCCATGGTTTTTGGCGCTCGATTCCGGGGTGAGCGCGATGCTTTCCATGTCCGCCATGGTCCTGCGCCCCCCCTGCGCGGTCGCCATGTCGAGGCAACGCGGCGTATCCTGAGAACAGGGCGCGGCATGAGGATCGAAGACCTTGATGAATGACGTCGGAAAGGATATCGAGAGCCTGCGCGAGCGCATCCGGCAGCTCGACCTGGACCTTGTGGCGAGCGTGGCGGAGCGCGTGGATCTGGCGAGGCAGGTGGGAGACATCAAGAGGCGCCGGAACCTCCCAACGGCCGATTATTTCCAGGAACGGACGGTCATCGAGCGCGCGCGCTCCGCGGCCCGGGAACACGGGCTCGATCCAGGAGTGGCCGAGGATCTCATCGCGCGGCTCGTCCGGGCCTCGCTGACGGCGCAGGACGAGGACAGCCTTCGCGTGGCGGGCCAGGGTGCCGGCAAGAGGGCCGTGGTCGTCGGCGGAGCCGGCCGCATGGGCCGGTGGCTGGGGCGTTTTCTGTCGGCCCAAGGATTCACGGTCGGCGTTCTCGACCCGGCAGCGGCACCTGAGGAGAACGCCTGGGCCCGCATGGCCTTCCCCGATGCTGCGTTCGTCGTCTGCGCCGCCCCGCCCGCCACGATTGCAAGCCTCTACACCGACTGGTCCAGGAGGCCGCCGGCCGGTGTCGTGGTCGACATCGCCAGCATCAAGACGCCTATCATCGAACCGATCCGTGCCTTGCAGCGGGCCGGTGGCCGCGTCGCTTCCATTCATCCGATGTTTGGTCCGTCCGTAGTCCTTTTGCGCGACGCCGACGTGGTCGTCTGCGACACGGACGACGCCGCAGCCGCCGCCGAGGTGGAGCAACTGTTCCATCCGACCACGGCGCATCTCGTGCGCCTGCCGCTTGACGATCACGATCGCATCATGGCCGACCTCCTGAGCCTCGCGCATGCCGCCGCGATCGCCTTTGCCCTCGCCCTGCCACCGGCCGGGCACCCCGTGCGAAGCACCACCTTCCAGGCCCTCGAATCGCTGGCCGGGGCCGTCGTGCGGGAGAGCCCGGACGTCTACTACGAGATCCAGGCCCGGAACCCCCATTCGGGGGCGGCCCTCGAGCGGCTGCGCGCTGGACTTGGAAGGATCGTCGAGGCAGCCATGGCTCCCGACGCATCAGGCTTCCGGGCGCTCTTCGAAGACGGACGCAAGCGAACGCCGAAAGGGTGATAAATTACCCCTTTGAACAACGACGAGTTCGCAAGGCGCGGCGGCCTGCCGGCGCAGGCGGGGTCCACTTTTTCTTCCTGGAGATCGACCATGTCAAGCGGAGGAGCAGTCGCGGCAGGGGCAGCGGCGGCCGCGATCGCCAACGCGATCAAGGCTTCCGGTGTCGTCGTGCGTGTCAGCCCGGGCGACTTCCAGACCATCCTCGACCGGGCCAGTGGAGCGGTCGTGGTCCACGCCCGGGGGGGCATCTTTTGGACCAAGTACGACTACCTCGTCAGCTACAAGGGGTTCGCGTTCTTCACCAGGACCTCAGAGCCGATCCCTCTGCCCTCGTCGGCCGAGACGATAATCGCCAAAAGGATCTGGATCCCAGGCTGAGGATATTCGAGGGAACGCCATGCCGGCAGATTCGAAATCTAGCGAGGAATTCGACGGTGCCGTCGCGCTGGCCGCGATCGTCGAGTACCAACCCGGCGCGGTGGTAAGCCGGGCCCTCATCAAGAAGCCGGCGGGCACTGTGACCGCCTTCGCCTTCGACCAGGGGGAGGGACTCAGCGAGCACACGGCGCCCTTTGACGCCCTCGTGCTCATGATCGAGGGGGAGTCGGAGGTGTCGATCTCTGGAGTCCCGCACCGTCTCGCGGCGGGGCAGATCCTCCGGCTGCCGGCAGGCCGGCCCCACGCGCTCAAGGCGCGCACGCGCTTCAAGATGCTCCTAGTCATGATCAAGGAGTAGCGCCCGACGGACCCGGCGGGCGCGGGCCCGTTAGTCGTGGACGATCACCAGTTGGCCGTCCTCCACCCGGATGTCCCGCACGCCGGGGGGCACGCGGAGCGTCTCGCGGTGCGCCGGGTCGCCGAACAGACGATCGACGGCTCCCTTCACGCTGGACTCGGGGACCGGAAGCGACCCGATCCACATGGCCGTCGGGTCGAGGCACAGGTAGCCGTCCCGCACGCCCAGCCGCCCCTGCACCTCGAGCGAGATCTCCTTGCCGAAGAGGTCGAAGAGGACATAGGCCGCGACCTGGTCGCCGGACAGCCGGGTCCGGACATCGAGCACCCTGGACTGGACCTCCTCGACGCTCAGGTCGTGGGTAGCCCCGGCATCGAGCCCCGCGAGGGAGGGCTGGCGTTTTTCCGGAGCCGGGCCGTGCTGGAGCGCCACGTTCAGTGTCGAGCGCATCCAGGCGTTCAGCTCCGCTTCGTCGAGGCGGAGGGTCCGGTCGCCCGCCTCGCCTTCCTGGCGCCCGATCCGCTGGAGTTTCGCGTCGAGCCTGTGCTGTGCCTCCGGGTCAGGACGCACGTCCGGTGGATTGCCGGGGCGCAGGATCAGGAGAAGAACGATCACGAGAATCGCGGGCACACACCACCGCGCAATCCGGACGATCCGCCGGAGACGTGACGGGCGTGGATGCGAAGCCGGCGATCCCCGGCGCGCGATGTCAACCATAGGGTCTTCAATTTAGTGCCCACGGCCGGGAATGGCCACCTTCCTCTCCCGATGACCCTCATGTTGACGAACGCCTCCGGGCGCCTTCCGAAAGTCATGCCGGAGGCTTACAATTGGGCCGTTCAACGACGAGTGGAATCCCGGGGTCCCGACGATGGCCTTCAACGAAGCGGTTGCACGTCGTGTCCGCAAGATGCTGGACAAGCATCCCCAGGTTGTTGAAAAGCGGATGTTCGGTGGTCTTGCGTTCATCGTGTGCGGGAACATGTGCTGCGGGGTAGTCGGCGACAAGCTCATGATTCGTGTCGGCCCGCGGGCCTACGAAGAGGCCCTGGCCCGTCCGCACGCCCGGGAGATGGACTTCACCGGGAAGCCGCTCAAAGGGTTCGTGTACGTGGAGCCGGCCGGCTTCACCTCGGCCGCCGGCCTGAAGGCCTGGATCACCAGGGCCACCGAGTTCACCCTGTCGCTGCCCGTCAGGTAGCGCCGCCAGCGGGACTGAATCGCGCCGGGCGAATCACGACACACGGGGGCAGGCATGAAACCACGGATCCTGAATTTCGAGAAAGTGGCGTTCATGAAGCGGTCGCAGGGGGAGTCGTTCGAGTGCCAGATAGCGCCCGTGGGCGCCGAACTCGATTCGAAGAAGCTGGGTTTCAACATCACGGTCGTGCCTCCCGGCAAGAAGCCCTTCCCCTACCACGCGCACCGCGCCAACGAGGAGATGTTCTTCGTCCTCGAGGGGGAGGGGTCCATCCGTATCGCGGGGGAGACGCACAGAATCAGGCAGGGGGACTTCATCTCCCTGCCGCCGGGGCGCGATTCGGCGCATCAGATCGTCAACGACTCGAAAGCACCGCTCCGGTACCTGGCCGTGAGCACGATGATCGTCCCCGAGGTGGTGGATTACCCCGACTCCGGGAAGCTCGGCGTGTTCGCCGAGACGCTCGGCGCGCGGCCCGCCACGGCGGAGACGATCCGGCATTTCACCCGCCTGAAGGACGGTGTCGATTACTGGGAGGGAGAGTCGTGAGACGAGCGTATCGCACGGCCGCCGTCGCCGCGACCGTTCTTCTCGGGATCGCCGTGGCCGCCCTGTCCTTCGAACCGCGCCCGGAATCCCCGCGGGCCGAGGAACTCCCCGCCGGGAAAGCGGAGACCGGCCAGCCGCTGCCGGCCGTCACGTTGCCGCCCGGCCTGGCGCGGGTCCTCACCGACTACGAAGCCGCCTGGTCGGTCCGTGACGCCGCAGCTCTCGCGCGCCTGTTCACGGAGGACGGGTTCGTCCTTCCGAACGGCGGGCCCCCCGTCAGGGGACGAGCGGCGATCGAAAAGAGCTACTCAGGATCGGGCGCTCCCCGTTCGCTGGCGCTTCGCGCCTTCGCCTTCGACACGAACGGCGCCGTCGGTTACATCATCGGCGGGTACGCGCCCCGCGCAGACGACCCCGACACCGGGAAATTCACGCTGACGCTTCGCAAGGGCCCCGGCGGGCGCTGGCTGATCGTGTCCGACATGGACAACCCCAACGGGCGGCCTGCGGCGTCGCGCGGCCCGGCCTCCGGGGGGGCGCCGTGACCCGGCCCGACTGGTGGCGCGATTTCTTCTCGGGGGTCGCGGTCGAGTTCTGGCTTCGAATGACGACCGAGGAGCAGACGCGCGCCGAAGCCGGGTTCATCGAGAAGGCGCTCCGGATCGCTTCGGGGGCCAGGGTGCTCGACGTGCCCTGCGGCGGCGGACGGCATTCCGTGGAGCTGGCGGCCCGCGGCCACCGGGTGACCGGGGTCGACCTGTCGGCCGACTTCCTGAAGGCGGCGCGAACGCTGGCCGCCGGGCGCAGGCAGGAGGTCGCCTGGGAGCAGCGCGAGATGACCGACCTGCCCTGGAAGGCGGAATTCGACGGCGCATTCTGCTTTGGGAACAGCTTCGGTTACATGGATGATGCCGGCAACGCCCGCTTCATCGAAGCGGTCGCCTCGGTCTTGAAGACGGGGGCGCGGTTCGTCCTCGACACCGGATTGATCGCCGAAAGCCTCTATCCGTCCTTCGTGGAGAGGCGCTGGCTCCAGGCCGGGGACATCCTGTTCCTCACGAGCGGCCGCCCCGATCCGGTCCGTGGACGGCTGGACACGGAGTACACCTTCGTGCACGAGGGCAAGGTCGAGACACGACTGGCTTCGACCCGGGTCTACGGCTATCGTGAGTTGCACCGGCTCTTCGCGGAGGCGGGGTTCAGCGGCTGCGAGGGATACGGCACCCTCGAACAGGAACCGTTCCGATTCGGGTCGCAGCGGTTGCTGCTCGTGGCGACCAGGGGTTAACCAGTTCGTCAAGGAGGACGTCATGCCCAAGTACGTGATCGAGAGGGAGATTCCGAAGGCGGGCCAGATGTCATCGCAGGATCTCAAGGGTGTCGCGCAGAAGTCATGCGACGTTCTGAGAAAGATGGGTCCGGAAATCCAGTGGGTTCACAGCTACGTCACGGACGACAAGATCTATTGCGTCTACGTCGCCCCGAACGAGAATTCCATCCGGGAGCACGCGCGCCAGGGTGGCTTCCCGGCCAATCGCATCTCGGTGGTGCGCGAGATCATCGACCCGACAACCTCGGAGTAGTCCGTCCACACACGCTGAGGCTCTGTCCGGATCGCCGGGGGTGTGCGCGATGACGGGCTGGCTCGAGTACGCTCTCGTGGCGATTGCGGGGCTGGCGGCCGGGGCGCTGAACGCGCTCGCGGGGGGCGGCACGCTGATATCTTTTCCGGCGCTCACCGCCCTCGGGATCCCGGCCGTGGCCGCCAACGTCACCAGCACGGTCGCGCTCTGCCCCGGGTACCTGGGAGCGGCCCTCGCCCAGGCCGGGGATTTGCGCGGCCAGGCGGGACGGCTCTGGCTCACGGTGCCGGCCGGCATCCTCGGCGGCGTGGCAGGCGGGATGCTTCTGCTGCGCACGGGCGAGCAATCCTTTCGCGCCGCCGTTCCTTTCCTGATACTGCTCGCCTCGGCGCTCCTGGCGGCGCAGGACCGTCTGCGCGTCTGGATGGAGGGGCGCCTTGCGGCCGGGCGCCGTCACGACGGCGCGGGAGCGGCGAGTCCCTCCGGCACGAAGCCTGCGGGATGGACGGCCCTCCCGGTCGGCTTGGCGGCAATCTACGGCGGGTACTTCGGCGCCGGACTCAGCGTGATTCTCCTCGCGGTCCTGGGGCTCACGCTCGAGGATTCACTGACCCGCCTCAACGCCCTCAAGCAGGCGATCACCTTCGGGGTCAACGTGGCAGCCGCGACTCTCTTCGTCTTCACGCGGCATGTCGAGTGGCCTGCGGCCCTCGTGATGGCCGCGGCGGCGCTTCTCGGGGGTGCCGTGGGCGGCCGCTTCGCGGGCCGCGTCAGGCCGGGAACACTCCGCCGGGCGGTCGTTTTCATCGGCGTCGTGGTCGCCATCATCTACCTGGCGCCCTGAGAGCCGGCGGATGGGCGCTGGAGGATGAATGACGCCTGCCCGGGCTGTCACACTCCCTTCGAGCGCGAGCCGGGTTACTTCGTCGGCGCGATGTACATCAGCTACGCCATGGCGGTGTCGATACCCCGCATCCTCTGGATCCATCTCGACCGGCGTCTCGACCCGGGCCGTTGAACCCGGCACGCCGGACCGTCGTAGTCATTCCCCGCAGCGTTCCGGCCGCGGTCTCGGCGGCGGCCGGGACATGATGATGTCCGATGGCGTATAAAGTGGGTCCGGGAGAGGAGAACGCGTGGATTTCGACACGCAGGTCAAGACGGCGATCTACTCACACATCGCGGCGACGACCCGGACGCCCGCGGTCGCCGAGGTGGCGGCCGAGGTCGGAGCGCATCCCGGGGAGATCCGGGAGGCTTTCGGGCGCCTTTACCGGAAGCGCGTCCTGGTCCTTCAGCCGGACGGCGAAACCATAAGGATGGCGCCGCCCTTCTCGGGCATCGCGACGCAGCATCGTGTCGTCGTGGACGGCAAGGAGTACGCCGCGAACTGCGCCTGGGACGCGCTGGGCGTCCCGGCGGCGCTGCACGCCGATGCCGACGTCTTCTCCCGGTGCGAGCAAAGCCTCGAAAAGCTGCGCATCTGCGTCCGTGGAGGCCGGCCGGAGCCTGTGCCGTGCGTCATCCACTTCGCCGTGCCGGCGGCCCACTGGTGGGACGACATCGTCCACACGTGAAACACGATGTCATTCTTCCGGTCGGAAGAACGGGTCGATGAGTGGTGCCGGGCGCACGCCGTCCCCCGGCGCCCGCTGATGTCGCTGGAGCAGTTGTGGAGCCTGGCTCTGGCCTGGTATTCGAACCGGCTGAACCCCGACGCGCGCCGGCCCGGCCCGGACGAAATGCGCGCGATATTCACCGCCGCCGGCCTGCAGGGGCCGTTCTGGGATCCGCAATCGGACATGTTCAGTTGAGCGTGCGGACGACGGCAGGCGCATACTACGTGGTGCTGACGAACCGCGCAGGGAGGGACCCGTATGACCATCACTCGCGAAGGGGAGCTCGAGGGACTGATCGAGGCCGGCCGTGTCGTGCGGCGCTGCTTGGACGAGATGGCGCGCCACGTCCGTCCCGGCGTGACAACTGCCGAGCTCAACCAGGCCGGGGCCCGCGTGCTCGAGCGGAACCGGGCCCGCTCGGCCCCGATGCTGGTGTACGGCTTCCCGGCCGAGATGTGCATCAGCGTGAACGAGGAGATCGTCCACGGCATCCCCTCCGACCGGGTCCTGGCGGACGGGGATCTTCTCAAGATGGACGTGACCGTGGAAAAGGACGGCTTCGTCGCCGACGCGGCGGTGACCGTGGGGGTCGGTGTCGTCTCCCCCGAGAAGCAGGCCCTGATCGACTGCGTCGAGCGCGCCTTCGCCCGCGCCATGAGCGTCGCCCGCGCCGGGAGACCGCTCAATGAGATCGGCCGCCTCATCGAGGCCGAGGTCCTGCGCTCCGGGTTCGCGGTGGTCCGCGAGCTGACGGGTCACGGCGTCGGCCGCACGATCCACGAAGACCCGGCCGTCCCGAACTACGACGACCCCGGCTCGTGCGCCCCCCTCGACAGGGGGCTCGTGATCGCGGTCGAGCCGATCATCTCGATGGGCTCCGGGCGGTCGAGGGAGTCGGGTGACGGCTGGACGATCTGCACGGCCGACGGGACCCTGGCCGCGCACCACGAGCAGACCATCGTGATCACGGAGCGCGAACCAATTGTGGTGACCGCGTCCGCTTGAAGCGCCGTCTTCCGACGCACCGGCGTGCGACGGCCAAGGGCCCGAAGTTCCATCCAATGAAGCCCGTGCAGGCGCGGGCCGCGGCCGATTTGATCGCGCGTGTGTTCCGCGAGTTCGTGGCGCCTCTCTTCGCCGCGGAAGGACAGCGGGAGTTCCTGGCCTATGCCGGCCCCGCGCGGCTCGCCGCACGGCTCGGCCGGAATCACAGGATCCTGGTGGCGATCACCGGTCGTAGAATCGTCGGCGTCATCGAAGTCCGGGGACGGAGCCATGTCTCGCTCCTTTTCGTCGAGGGCGCGGACCAGCGGCGCGGGATCGCCCGGGGCCTACTCCGGGCGGCGTTCCAGGACGCGGGGGGCGCCCGCCGGAGGATCACGGTCAATGCCAGCCCCAACTCGGTCGCGGCCTATGAGCGCCTGGGTTTCCGCGTCCAGGGGCCCGAGCGCGCGAAGAAGGGGGTCCGCTTCCGGCCCATGGTCTATCGAGGAGCAATGCCCCCTCCGACCGGGGCGGCGTCGGGCGGGCTCACCGGAGCCCTCGCGATGATAGGACGTCTCTGGCACGGCTGGACGACCCCCGGGAACGCGGACGCGTACGAGCAGCTCCTGCGCTCGGAGATCCTTCCCGGGATTCACCGCGTGGCCGGCTACCGGGGGGTGTTCCTGATGCGCCGTGACCTCGGGACGGAGGTCGAGTTCGTCACGCTGACCCTCTTCGAATCGATGGATGCGGTGCGCGCCTTCGCCGGCGAGGACCACGAGGCCGCGGTCGTGCCACCCCCCGCCCGCAGGCTTCTCTCGAGGTTCGACAAGCGTTCGATCCACTACGAAGTCCTGGCCGCACCACCCGGAGGTTTCGATGCGTAGCGAGAGCGGCCCGCAGACGACACGCACCACCCTGACGCGCGCCCCCCTGCTGCTCGTCCTTCCGGCGGGGCTCGCCCTGCTGGCCGGGGCGGCCGGATGCAGGGTGGAGCGTCCGGAGCGCTCCGGCGGCGCGGTGCAGCGCTATTCGATCGAGGAGTTTCTGGGCACGACCAGCCTGCTGCCCGACTTCTCGTTCTCGCCCGACGGTGGCAAGGTGCTCGTCAGCAGCGACCGTACCGGGGTTTACAACGCCTTCGCCCTGCCGGTCGCGGGCGGTGAAGGGATCCAGCTGACGCGGTCGGGCGACGACACGATTCAGGTCCGTTCCTACTTCCCCCGCGACGAGAGGTTCCTGTATCTCAGCGACCGCGGCGGCAACGAGCTCAGCCACCTGTACGTCCGCGAGATCGACGGCTCGGTGCGCGACCTGACCCCCGGCGACAACCTGAAAGCCGACTTCAAGGGATGGGCGGCGGACGACCGGTCGTTCTTCATCACGACCAACGAGCGCGACGCGCGGTATTTCGACCTGTACGAGGTCGCGGTCGACGGCTACGCGCGGCGGCTTCTCTACAAGGACACTCAGGGATACGAGGTGGCCTCCGTCTCCCCGGACAAAAAGCGCCTGGCGCTGCGGCGGGTGCGCACGACGACCGACACCGACACCTACCTCGTAAACCTGGGGTCGGGCGGGCAGACCCTCCTGACGCGGCACCTTGGCGAGGCGGTGAACGAGCCCGGGGATTTCAGCCCCGACGGTAACCAGCTCTACGTCATCACCGACCAGGGGAACGAGTTCAGGTACCTGGTGCGCCACGACCTGGGCACGGGGAAGAGTGTCCTGATCGCGCGGCCCGAGTGGGACATCGAGTTCGCCCGTCTCTCGAAGAGGGGCCGCTACCTCGTGGTAGGGATCAACGAGGACGCGCGCACGCAGGTGCGGGTGTACGAGACGGCCACGATGACCCGGGTCGCCCTGCCCCGTCTTCCGGACGCCGAGATCACCTCGGTCGCGATCTCCGCCGACGAGACGAAGATGGCCTTCTTCGTCAACGGCAGCCGATCGCCGAACGACCTGTTCGTCCATGACTTCTCCTCCTCCGAGGCGCGGCAGCTCACTCACAACCTGAATCCCCGGATCGATCCGGCGAGACTGGCCGAGGCGCGGGTCGTGCGGTTCCGCTCGTACGACAGCGTCGAGATCCCGGGAATCCTCTACGTGCCGCAACCGGTCGGGAGGGGCGCCAGGGCGCCCGCGATCGTCTCGGTGCACGGCGGCCCGGGCGGGCAGTCGCGCGTCGGCTACTCGGCCCTCACCCAGTACCTGGTCAATCACGGCTACGTCGTCTACGCCATCAACAACCGCGGCAGCTCGGGCTACGGCAAGACGTTTTTCAAGATGGACGACCGCAAGCATGGCAAGGACGACCTGGGGGACTGCGTGGCGAGCAAAGAGATGCTCGTCGCGACCGGGCGTGTCGACCCGGCGCGCATTGCGATAATGGGCGGGAGTTACGGGGGGTACATGGTGCTGGCGGCGCTGGCCTTCCGGCCCGGGGAGTTCGCCGCCGGGGTGGACATCTTCGGGGTCGCGAACTGGGTGCGCACCCTGAAGAGCATCCCTCCCTACTGGGAGTCGTTCCGCCTGGCGCTCTACAAGGAGATTGGCGACCCGGTCTCCGACGAGGCCTACCTGAAGGAAATCTCCCCTCTCTTCCACGCCGATCGGATCAAGCAGCCTCTTCTCGTGCTGCAGGGGGCGAACGACCCGCGGGTCCTGAAGGTCGAGTCGGACGAGATCGTCGACGCGGCGCGAAAAAACGGCGCGCCGGTCGAGTACGTGGTGTTCGACGACGAGGGCCACGGGTTCAAGAAGAAGGAGAACCAGCAGCGCGGCTACAAGGCGATCCTCGACTTCCTGGACACCCACCTGAAACAACCGCCACGGTGACTAGAACTTCACCTTGGGGACCTCCCTGGCCCCCTCCTCGGCCTCGAAATACTGGCGTTCGTTGAAGCGGAAGAAGGAAGCGACCAGGTTGTTCGGGAATCGCTTGATCGAGGCGTTGAAGGTCCGGACCGCTTCGTTGTAGCGCATCCGCTCCACCGAGATGCGATTCTCCGTTCCGGCCAGCTCATCTTGGATGCGGATGAAATTCTGATTCGCCTTGAGGTCCGGGTAGGCCTCCGCGATCGCCAGCAGGCGGCCCAGCGCCGAGGTGAGGCCGGCGTTCGCCGCGGTCGCCTCCCCCGGTGTTGTCGCGCCCGCCAGGCGGCTGCGCGCCTGGGCGACGTTTTGGAAGATTTCCTTTTCGTGGGAGGCGTACCCTTTCACCGTCTCGACGAGGTTGGGGATCAGATCGGCCCGGCGCTGCAGGACGTTCTCCACCTGCGCCCAGCCGTTGTTGACGGCCTCGTTCTGGGTCACGAGGCGGTTGTAGGTCCCGGCCAGTGTCGCGCCGAGGACCAGCAGAATCACCAGGACCACACCGCCAAGGACCAGGCAGCCGGCCAATCCCTTGTTCATCGGGCTTCACCCCCCTTTCCCGGATGGAAGCGATCCACCAGTCCCACCGCTTTCGTCAACTGGTCATGGTAACGCGAGAAGAGCGCTTTCAGATCGCCTTGCGGCTTTTCGCCCCGCTTCAAACGATCGACATCCTCGAACGGCGCGGCCTCGAGTCCGCCCCGGGTGCAGAAGGCCGCCACGACCTCGAGGTTTTTCGCGGGCACGGAGGCGCCGACCATGTGCAGACAGCCCCGGAACAACGACACGAAGGTCGTGTAGGAGTCCGTGAGGAGGCGCGCCAGTGCGGTCCGGCTGGCATGGCACTCGACGTAGGCTTCACGCAGCCGCATCAGCTTTTCGCGCAACTCGCGCTCGCACTGCAGCCGTAGATACATCGTGCCCACCTGGAGCCCCGTGAAGGGGTCCTCGCCCCGCAGCACGAGGTGGCTGTCACGGATGTCGAGGAATTCGATCGGGAAGACGTCGGTCTCCCGGAACAGGGTCTCGGACGAGAACAGACGTGGCGGTGGCTGCCCTTTCTTTCGCCACCAGCCGACCACGGGCGTCAGCGCCTCCAGGGTCGAAGCATTCATGTCGGCGAGGACGACGATCAGGTTGAAGTCGCTGCTCGCGCGGTGAAATTCTCCGCGTGCCGCCGAGCCGTAGAGCACGACACTCCTCAGGCGGTCCCCCAAGGCTTCGGCCACTTTGTCGACCATGGTCCCGAGGACCGGGTTTTGAAGCGCCTCCGATTGTTTCATCTCGTCACCTCGCTCCCGCCCACCTAGAAACCGCGGCCCGCGCCGCCGCCGCCGAAGCTGCCGCCGCCGAATCCGCCGAATCCGCTGCTTCCGAACCCGCCGCCCCGGAACGAACCGCCCCCGTACCCTCCGCCCCGCCCCCCACGGCCCGACAGGAAGAGGAGAGCAAGCATCGGGTGGCGGGCGATCAGCACGAACAGGAGAACCATGAACAGCAGCCCCAGCAGGCCCGCGAGCGCGCTCGCGCCCTTCCCGCCCCTGTCCCGCGCCGGGGCCCGCACGCTTCCTTCGATGGAGACCCCGTAGTGCTCGGCCGAGGCGCCCACGAGCGCCTGGCTCGTCCGCAGCAGCCCCTGCGAGAAATCGTTCTCCCGGAAGCTGGGAATGGCGTAGGTGTCGAGGATCCCCCCGACCCGGCCGTCCGGCAGGAACTCCTCGACGCCATACCCGGTCGCCACGTGGATGCGCCGCTCGGCCTTCGAGAACGCCACGACGATTCCCCGGTCCTCACCCTTCCTGCCGGCTCCCCATTTGGTTCCCACCCTCAGCGCGAAGTCCTCGATGGGCTCACCCTCGAGGCCCGGGACCGTGATCACGACGATGGCGACACCGGTCTTGTCGAAGAGCTCCCGGTGCAGGCGCTCCATCACCGCCAAGTCCCCGGGGGTGATGACGCGGGCCAGGTCGTGGACGGAGGTCGCGTCGGCGGGTGGCAGCGTGACCCGGGCGGCCGCGGGCGAGGCCGGCGCCAGCAGGGCGAACGCCACCACGACAAACGCGCCCGACAACCTCCTCGTGAGCATCACGGCCCGACGACCGGGCTGGCCGAGGGACGATCGCCTTCCAGCCAGGGAACGCGCCGGGGCCGGCAATGCTCGCCGGCGAGCCGTCGTCTCCAGTCGAAAATCGGCGCGAAGGTCCTGTCGCGGACGAAATCCGGGACGATTTCCAGCGGATCCATCAACGACACCACCGTGATGTCGGCCAGCGTGAGCGTGCCGCCTGCGAGGTGTGTCCTGCCGGCCAGGCGCGACTGCAGCTCCGCCAGGAGGGCGCGCAGGCGTACCCGGCTCTGTTCGAGCTCGGCGGGATAGATGCCGAACTTCGCGCGCAGCCTCGGCTCGATGATCCGCAGCCACGGGCCGTTCAGCCACCGCCACGGCCACCTGCTCGAGAGGATCGTCCCCTGGAGGAGGATCGGAAGGCGGAGCGCTTCCTGGTAGGCCAGGCGGCGGGCGTCCGGCCCCATCTCCTCGTCGCAGCGCTTCTGGATGGACAGGACGAGCGCCCGGTCCCCCGGGTCGCGAGGGAGTAGCGGCGGCTCGGCATGAGTCGCCTCGAGGTGTGCGGCGATGGCGGCCGAACCGGACACCACCCTGTCCCCATCTTTCAGGATGGGGACTTCGCCCCGGCCCCCGATAACCCTGGCCTCTTTCCGCGTGTAGGGGTTCACCTGCACGCGCCGATACGGGAGCCGCTTGAAGTCGAGGCACCACCGGGCCTTCTCGCAGAAATGCGACCAGTGGACTTCGTAAAGTTCGAGGGCCATCAGAACACCGGCTCCTCGACCGGCTTCCCGTCCTTCCCGAGCGGCGCGGGGGGAGGGACGTATCCCGTGGGCGGCCCGGCGGCTTCGATCTCTTTCCTCTTCACGGTCAGGTAGTAGACGGTCCGCCCCAAGGCACCCTCCGCGGGCGCCCGCTCCGTTATGGAGACGTACTGCTCCGGGTCGGACCAGATGGTCTCGTACTGGACGTGACGCGCGTCGCCATAGGCGTTGATGACCGCCTGGCGGCGGGGCACCTCAGGCGGCCCGAATCCGGCGGCGTACTTCCTCACGAACTCCTCGTGCGTGTCGCCGCTCGAGCCGAAATGGACATCGACCCGCGACAGCCGGGCCGCGTCGGTCGTCCCGTCGAACCTGAGTTGCGCGCTGTACTCCCCCGCGCGGTCGTAGATCCACACCCGGAGATTTCTGCCAGAGGAGGTCCTGGAGGGCCGGATCGGGTGGGTTTTCGCGACCTCGGTCCTCGTCATCCCCAGCGCAAGACGGTCGAAGATGGGCAC
This sequence comes from Acidobacteriota bacterium, assembly GCA_031370485.1. Taxonomy (GTDB): domain Bacteria; phylum Acidobacteriota; class Polarisedimenticolia; order Gp22-AA2; family Gp22-AA2; genus JANMQK01. The sequence goes on from JANMQK010000162.1 coordinate 17,450, forward strand.
CGGAAGCCTGCGCGGGGGGGAGGCCGGCGTGGGCGTTTCGGTCCCGCCCCCTCCGCATCCCGGAGCGAGGAGGATCGCCAGCGCGGCGACCGTGGCGGCCCCGAACGCCACCCGGCGCGACAGGCGTGCGCCGGCGCTCAGATTCCCAGGGCCCGGGCGACCTCGTTCCCGAACGGGATCGCCGAAGTGGGGCCGTCGGCCGTGATGATCGATCCGTCCCGCTCGACCGGCGAGCCCGTGTACCGGGCGCCGCCCGCGACCAGGGCCTTCGACTGGCTCTCCCAGACGGTCGCGCTTTTCCCCTTGAGAACCCCGGCGTTCGCCAGGATCGTGGGCGCGACGCATATGGCGGCCAGGGGAACGCCTCGTTTCACGGTGTCGGCGGCCAGCGCGTGGGCCCGGGTATCGGCGTAATAGGCCTCGGCGCCATACCCTCCCACGAAGATCACCGCGTCGAAGTCGGCCGCCCTGACCTTGTCGAGGGTCGTATCCGGCGTGACCACGAGCCCCAGCATCCCCTTCGAAGGACGCGTGTGGGTCGAGGCCACCGTGACCGTGCACCCCTTATCCTCGAGGATCCGCCTCGGCTCGCGGTACTCCTCGTCACGGAAATTCTCGGGAGCGATCACCATCAGCACCTTTTTGCTCGTTGGCATGGGCACCTCCCGCGGCGACGCGGCCGCGTCGTGACGTCCTCATGCTAGCACCGAAGGGCCCGGCGGGGACACGCCGCGCGGGTCGCGACGCGATGGCCCCGGGAGTCCTCATCGCCCCGGTTTGGCCGGATCGCCGCCGCGGCCGGGGTCGTCGGCGGACGCCGCCTTGAGCCACTGCTTTGCACGATCCGGGTTGCCGGATTCCCTCTCGAGCCGGGCCGCCAGGAGGAGCAGCCACCGGTTGCCTTCGCCGTCTTCCGCGATCGATCCCCTGCCGGCCCGAATCGTCTCGAGCCGGGCGGCCGCCCGCCCGGCTCCGGCGCGCGCCGCATCGAGAGCAGCGGCCGGCCGGCCCATCCGTTCGAGCAGCAGGGCGGTGTCGCCCGCCGCTCGGGGATCGTCCGGCTCGGCCCGCATGGCGGTCTTCAGGAACTGCAGCGCGTTCTCGAGGTCACCACGATCGGCGTAGAAGGAAGCGATCTGCCGCAGCAGGGTGGCGTTCCCGGGAGAAACCTGCATGGCTTCCCGGTAGGCGGCGAGGGCCTTCTCCGTGGCGCCCCGCTTGTCGAACAGGCGCGCCCGCGCCGACAGCAGCGCCACGTCCCGCTGGCCGCCGCGGTACGCCCTTTCGATCCGCTCTTCCGCTTCGTCCAGGCGCCCTTCGTCGAGGAGATACCTCCCCAGGGCGCCCACCGAGGGCAGGAAGCCCGGATCCGCGTGGAGCGCGGCTTCGTGGGCTTCGCGCGCCTGGACGGTTCGTCCCTGACGTTCGAGGGAGAGGGCCAGATTGTGGAGGACGGGGGCGCTGCCAGGCAGCCGCTCAAGGGCGCGGCGGAAGAAGAACTCCGCTGCTTCGGGATCGCCCGAGACGCTGAAAAACTCTCCCAGGGCGATGCTCCGGATCGGAGGACCGTCAAAGGGCCGGGCCTCCAGGCGCCGGACGAGATCGTCGTAAATCTCCCGCCGATCCCGGCCGGGAAGCAACGCGCCTCCCGTTTGGCGCCGGGCAACGGCGACATCGCGTCTCACAAAGACGGCGGCCGCGGGATCGAGGTAAGCGAGAGACCACGCGGGGCTGCGCGCCAGGTGGCCCAGCAGTGCTTTGCCCTCGAGGGCCCTTCCGTGGGTCCACAGCACGATGGTGATCTGGTACCGCCGCACGGTCTCCTCGAAGAGCGCGGGGTCGGCGACCGCCTTCAGGTAGGTCTCGAGTACGCCGTCCAGGTAGGGATCGTTGCGTCCGTCGATGAAAACCGGCCGCCTGCCCTTCCAGGCATGGATCAGGTACCCGCCGTCCGCCAGGCTGTGGAACACGTTGCCGGGAATCCCCGACTCGGTCACGAAGAGCGCCGCATCGTCGGGAAGAGTCCAGGGGATCGTCCCGACGCCCCACCAGATCTCGGTCGGTGTCGTCAGGAAGTAGCGGTTCGTGACGGCCCCGAGGGCGAGGGCGCCGCATAGAAGAACCAGCCCGGCGCGCGCCGCGATCGGCGCGAGCGGGATCCCCGGCGCCGGCGGAAGCGTCGTCCCCTTCACGGCGGCGCCCGCGATCCGCGCCCGCAGCGCGCCGGCCGCTTCCGAGGCGTTGCGCAGCAGTATCGGGACCGCCGCGACCACAAAGACCGGGATGTTCCGGCGCGCCCGCAGGGCGAGATAGAGCGTCGCGGCCGTCACCAGGATCTCGAAGGGGCGCGCCCTTCGCCAGTTCACCAGCAACGAGACCAAGGCGAGCACCGCCAGGACCACGAAGGCCACGATCGACGGCGTGACCAGGTAGCCGGAAAGCGGCGGCTGGAACTCGGCAATGGTTTTTGCAATCAGGCTCGTTCCGCCCAGGTGCACCAAAAACTGCTCGAACGGCAGCCGCACGGTCATCGCGCCGCGAGGATTCAGCAGCGACACGATGGCCAGCAACGCCACGCAGACGAGCAGATCCGTGGTGTGATCCCAGGCGAGCGCTGAAACGGGGCGGCGCGTCAGGCGAAGTGCGGCCGCCAGCAGGGCGAGAGCCGCCATCGCCGGACCCAGGATGAACAGGGCCTGCACGTTGACCCAGACGACGACGGCGGCCGGCAGCGCCAGCCACAGCAGGAGGCGGCGCGTGGAGGCGCTCCCCGCTTCGAGGGCGCGGTCGAGCGCCGCCAGGAAAAGCGCCAGCAGGAGCCAGGACACAACCTCGGGACGGGTCAGGAGCCGTTCCTGGCAGGCCATCACCGCGAGGACCAGGACGCCGACCGTGGAGGCGTCGTCGGACACCCGGCGACCCCGGATGTAGAGAACCGCGAACACCATCAGCACGAGCAGCGTCTTCGCAACGGTGAGGGCGGCGATCCCGCCGGCCTTGTAGAGGATCGAAACTCCTATCTGGTAGAGCCAGTGGATGTCGATCCAGGGGTGCCCCGGGGCGGTGTAGGAGAACGGGTCGGCGCGCGGCACCTCTCCCGTGCTCCGGATCAGGTCCCCCGTCGCGATGTGCCACCACAGGTCGGTATCGGTCATCCGCACCAGGCAGAGCGAGACGACAAGCAGAAACAGCGCCGCGGTGGCGGCCCAGGACGCGATACGCAGGCTTCTCACCTTTACGTCTCCACGGGCTCCCTGAGGCTTTTGCCCCCTGTGATAGGTTATAACGGCTGCGGGCGCCGCGGTATGGCGCCGGAGACCGGATGACGGATCGACATCCCGCCGAGTCGCTGATGCTCAAGACTCTGCTCGCCGCCCTGGCGCTCTGGCTGATCTACACCAACCTGACCTACGCGCTCGACGCCCTCATCGCGCTGATGATTGCCGCGGCTATCCTGCCGCTCGCCGAGGCCGCCCAGAAGCGGCACATCCCCAGGATCGTCACCGTCCTCGGAGTCTACCTCCTAGGAATCGGCGGCCTCGCCCTGCTCATCGCGCTTCTGGTTCCCGTCGTGGCCGAGCAGGGGGGCCAGCTTGCCCGGACACTTCCGGCCTATCGCGAACGGCTCACGCTGTTCGCCGGAGAGATCGGGGGGTTCCTGTCGCGGCACGGAGGGCCCGAGCAGCTCGCGCTTCCCGACATCGGGCTGCAGGACCTCGGCTCCCTGGTCCAGCGGCTCGCCGAGCGGTCCCTGCAGGCGACACGGGGTGTTCTCAGCGGCGCGCTTTCGGTCGTGCTCGTGCTGTTTGTGTCCGCCTACATCGTGGTTGACAGCCGCCGGCTGGCGGAGGGATTGCTTGTCCTCGTTCCCCCGGCCCGGCGCGCCGAGGTCGACCGCATCGCGGCGATCGTCATGGAACGCATGGGAGGGTATGTCTCAGGGCAGCTCACGGTCAGCCTTTGCATCGCCACGATCCTGTCGATCGGGCTCTCGATCCTGGGCATCGAGGCGCCGGTGCTGATCGGCGTGACGGCCGGAGCGCTCAACTTCGTCCCCTTCCTAGGCTCGTCGGTTGGATTCCTGCTGGCCCTCCTGGGCGCCCTGAACACCTCCGCGTTCGCGGTCGGCGGGGTGCTCATCCTTTTTGGCGCCGTCCAGACGGTCGAGGGAAAGCTGCTCGTGCCCTACTTTCTGGGGCGGAGGGTCAAGCTACATCCGCTCGCGGTCCTTGCGGC
>JANMQK010000380.1:0-23008 GCA_031370485.1 Acidobacteriota bacterium
CTGGGCGGCGGGCAGGCCCAGAGAGAATGCAATAGCGATGGCCGCTGCGGCTCGAGTCACTCCCGACCGGGCTGGAGCGCAATTCATCGGCGCACCAGCAAGACCCGCCAGCACATGCGCATGAAGCAAAAGGCGCAGAGCGACCAGCCTGCCACCATGAGTGTGTTGAAGGTGACCGCCAGAACGGCGTTCGTCATCGAGAGGATGTCGCCATCGGCGCCGCCCAAAAGGAAGCGCTGCCATTCGTGCCGGATCGTCACCGGGAAGCCACGTAGAAGGTGCGGGCCCAACCACCCAAGCTGCGCCACCAGGAATGAGAAATACCCAACCATGAACACGGAGTATACCTGCACAGCCCGGAGAGTTCCCACCGCCAGAGTCTCGCTCTCCCGGGTGACAACGGAATTCCGGCCTCGTTTCAGGATTCTTCCGACCATGTCCATCAGCGCCGCCCGGGCCCGGTCACGCAGGTTCGGAACGCCGGAGAGGTCCGAGAAAAGCCAATAGCCGTCGAACTTGAGAACCGGGTTGAGGGTCATGAAGATGAGCGCGTCAATCGCAGGAATCGCCCCAAGAGCCGCCCGGCTTGCTCCGAGCCTCCATGCGGCGAAGAGCCCCAGGCAGAACAGGATCTGGAAGTAGATACCGGCGGCGTCGATCACCGCCCGGGAGCGGCGTGGCAGCCCCCAGGCCGGCGTGACATCCGCGTAAAGGGCCGGGAAAATCAGGTAAAGACCGAACCCGATCGGGCCATGCGCGCAATTGAATCTGCGGCAGGCGGAGGCGTGCCCGATCTCATGCACGACCACACTAAGACAGGTGAGTGCGTAGGCGAGGAGGCATTCGAATCCGGTGAGCCTCCCCGATTCGACCAGGGCCCCGCGGTAGAAGAGGACGTGAAGCACGCCGGCCGATGCGAGCGCAGGCACGACACACCAGGTATTGAACAGCCAGGCGAGCCCTCGCGTGAGCGGACGCAACCGAGGCTCACCGAAGAGCGGGATTCGGAAGAAAAAGGGGTCCAGGGCCCTGGGCTTCGGGCATGAAGGTGGGGACGGATCATCCCGGTGCACGCCACTGATGAGACCCAGCGGCTGGAGCCCGGACTCGACGAAGAGCCTCACAGCCTCGGGGCTGATTGACGGGTCGCCAGCGAGGTCGCGGGCGATGTCGTCATAGCCCCGGCTCCCGTCCAGCAGCAGGAGGACCCGCCGCCCGGCGTCGCTGATCTGAAAGCACCGCCCCGATCCGTCCTGGACCAGGTACCGGGGATCGATGTGGGCCGAGTCGAACGGTCGGATCGTGATCGTGTCTGAGAGTCTCGGACAGGTGCGCTCACGTTTCATGTTGTCACTAGCGCCCCTGGGACCCGTCCAACGGGTACCCGCCGGCGGATCCCAGGGGCTTGGAGATTACAGCTCGACCTCGATTTGGCACTTGGACCTGGTGTCATTCTCGACACCGTCCTCGGTCGCCAGGGCAGGCACGGCGGACATCTCGAGCCGTTGCTCGAGCTCCTCGATCGCAAGTGACTTGCAAGTATCCTGGTTCAATGTCTGTCACCTCCTTTCCTGTACCAATTTGACTTCGCGGCAGGGGGTGCTGCCGAGCGGGACCATCCTCTTGCAGGACTCTGTGAAGGCGTCGAGAGCGAAGCCGAGACCGCCCGAAGCGGGCGCGTCGGCGACGGTAATCTCCATGGCGGCCAGGACGAGATCGGCGAAGGCCCGGGTATCGGCCGAAGAGACAGGGAGCCCCACCCGCAGTTGGGTCACGAGCGCGCGGCACGCATCCCACGTCATCCGATCCGGCACCACTTGCCGGCCGAACGCCCGCCGGTGCAGGCTGGTCCAGTAGCCCCACAACTCCGGCCGCCGTCGTATCGTGCGTTCCAGTTCTCTGCTAACTGAAAGCGAAAGCGAGTAGATGTCTTTGGACAGGTCTCCGGTCGATTCCCACCGTAGTGGAGGTTCGACGACGATTCGGAAACCCAGCCCCTCGGGGAGAGCGCGGACCAGCAGGATCGGCGCTCCAGTCCGGAGCGCCAGGAAGGCCGCCCCTCCCATGGTGGCGGACAGCATCCCGAAGAAGGGCACGAACATCAGACCCTCGCTCAACTGGAACATGTCCGGAAGGATGACGAGGATCCCCCTCGATTGGAGGGCGCGGGCTGCCGAGCGTATGGCCAAATCGTCGTTGTAGATGATGTGGAGGTTCAGGCGCTCCGCAAGTCGGAGGTAGGCCTGCGACGGATTCAGCGGCCCGTCGGGTCGATCGGCGAAGACATGGATCGGGATCCTACCCTCAAGACGAAGGGCCATCGCCAACCCACCCAGGAGAAAGGCCCCGTAGTGAGGTGTGCACAGAATAGCCCCCCGCCCCTCCCGGCAAACCTGTTCCAGCGCCTCCAAGTTCTCGACCACGCAGCTGCGAGAGGCGAATCGCCGGAGCCTCCTCGCGCCTGCGTGGATAAGGAACATGAGGTCCAGGAAAGGCACCAGAGAATGGCAATAGGTGAGGCACGCCAGCCTCCGGAGATCGCTTTCAGAGTGTTGATCGCCGAGCGCGGCACGGAGATTCCCGAGTGTCTCGGTTCGTCCGCGCCGGTCCATCACGTAGACCAACAAGCCGAGGCACCAGACTCCCACGTATGCAAGGCGATAAGGGAGGCAGAGGATCACCCAGCGTGAGGAGAGCGTCCTGCAGATCCCATTGCGAACCGTCGCCAGCACTCTGCGCGTCATGTGGTCCTCGTCCGCAGGCTTTGCTCCCAGTCGTGGGCCCGCTCGCGAAACGCCTCCCCAGCCTTGGGATTGCCCATGACAGCCTCCCGAAGCGCCCGCGTGGCTACTTCCGCGAGCGAGCGGACTAGCGCCGCCCTGCTCGACATCGCGGGATCTTGAACTTCGAGAAGCACCAGGCAGGACCGGATCATTCCTGCCTCGATCCGCAGGCGGACCAGTTGCGAGGTTTCGAGACAAGAGCGGAGACTGCGCCAAGAGAGTAGATCGTGGGGCCGGTTCTTCGCAGTCTCCTCGATCATGCGAAGAAGACGGCACGCGGTCGCTTCTATCGTTTGCAGATCGTCGTTCGGCGTTTCCTCCCGGGACAGGTCCCGGGCGACCCGCAAGAGATGATGGACCCCCCTCCTGCCACCGAGACTGGCCACGAAGAAGATCCGGAGGTCCGGTACCCGCGCCCGCAAGAGCCCCTCATAGACCGAAGCACGTATCGGGCGGCCCAGAAGGGTAGCCTTCGCGGCGGGCCAGCTTCTGTGCCAGAGATCTGGAAAGGTGACCATGAGCGTCGCCGGGCTCTGGAGGATTTCGAGTCCCCGGCTGACGCTGGGCGGGATGATCATGATCCTCGGGACGCCGGGATCCCTCGCGGGGCGGGCGGCCACACCATCGACCCATGGAGCAACAAGCGCATCGAGGATCGGGTATCGCGGCGCCACGAGAGAACGGTTCAGCCGCACGGCCAGATACATGAGCGCGGCCAGGGCACTCCTGGTGAAAGGAAGAGTCACCAATACCGGCCGCCCCTCGCGGCATGACTCGACCAGCGGTTCGGCGTCCTCGACCCTGACCCGCCAGGAGAGCCACGCTTCCAGGGACCGGCGCCCCCGGCGCTGAAGCCGCGCCCGCTCGCGCCGAAGCGTCCGCAGCGAGCACTCCATCCTTCGCGCCAGGGGCTCGATGGATCCCGCCGGCAGGCCGCCTGGGCCCACGAAGTCTTCGAGTTCGCTGGGGCCCGGCTGGCAGGACTCGATCCATCCTTCATCAGTATTCGTGCCCGCGCGCTCACGGTTCGTGTCCATGTCCAGGCACGGAAGGCAAGCGCGATGCCAGAAGCGAACTCGCCCGCCATTCCGCGCCCGGACGCCAAATCGGACTTCCCGGGCGTCCTGATGCGACCAGCGGGGCGGAAGCAATTTCGGGGGCGGACATCCAAACGCCTGCCGGGGCAGGCGTGGTGGACGTTCGCCGCGTTAAGGTCCCGTTCAGGTGCCGTGGATAACCTTCCCCTTGCGGGATTGGTCCCACCATTCCAAGGAGTTCCCCGGATCATGAAATGCAGGGCAGGAAGGGGCAGCATCTTGATCGTGCTGGGTGCAGGCCTGCTGCTCCAGCCGGCCCCGGCGACCGCCGCGGATCAGGCAATCCCGGCGGCCGCGGAGCCCGGAGCGCCTTCCCCCCGCGCCATCACCCTCGAAGAGGCGGTAGCCAGCGCCGACAGCGCGCCAGGGATCGTCGCCGCGCGCGCCGGGGAGCAGGCGGCCGAGGCAGAGGTCCGCGTGGCGGGACTTCTGCCGGACCTCGAGGCCTCCTTCACGACCAACTCGGTGACCGCGCGCGAATCGGCCTCGCTCCTGGTTCCCCTGCCGTGGCCTGCCCGCGGTCCCCGCGTCGCGGCGGCGCGGGCCGGTCTCGCGACCGCGGGGAGGGCCCGCGACGAGGCGCGAGCCGCCGCCCGCCAGGCGCTGCGGGTCGCGTGGTTCACGCTGGCCGCGGCCGGCGAGCGAGCGCAGGCGGCATCCGACCGGGAGGCCCGCTCGCGGAGAAACGCCGACGCCGTCGCGGCCCTGTATCAGGAAGGACGTGTCGCGCGCCTCGACCAGGTCCGCGCGGAGGCCGAGGCGGCCCTCATAGCCTCCGAGCGCGCTTCGGCCGACGAGGCGCTCCGTTCCGCGGGCGCGGCGTTGGTAACACTAATGGGACTGCCGACCGGGCGCGCGGTCACAACGGCGGGGCCGCTTCCCACTCCCGGGCCCGAGCCTCCGCTCGACGAGTTGGTCGCGCGGGCGCGCGACGAATCCCCCGCGGTGCGGCTGCAGGCGGCCGAGGCGGAGGCCGCCGGGGCGCAGTGGCGACTGGCGCGGCGTCTGCGCGCGCCCGGTCTCGGCCTGAACGTCGGGGCCGATTGGAGCGACCCGACGCAGCCGGGCACCAACAAGTTCGCGGGCCTGAACATTTCCATCCCGATCGCCGGTCCGGCGTCGACCGCCGTCGCGCTGGGCGAACGCGACCGGCAAACGGCGCTTCTCGAGCAGGCTCGGCGCGAGGCGGCCATCGACGCCGGGACCGCGTGGGGAGCCACCCGCGGGTCGAGGATGCGGTTCGAGGCGATTGTCAAGGACGTCCTCCCCGCGGCGCGCCAGGCCGCCGACCTGACCCGTCTCGCATACAAGGAAGGCAAGGTGGACATCTTCCGGCTGCTCGATGCCGAGCGGCTCCTGTCCGAGGCCGAGGCGGCACGCGCCGACGCCTACGAGGCCTGGGGCACGGCCCACGCCGCCCTCATCAGGGCGACGGCGCGGGAGGATCTGTGAAGAGGCTCGCGCGGCTGGCCGGCCTCCTCGGGCTGGCGGGCCTTCTCGGCATGACGGTCGCCTGCACGCGTGAGGCCGACCTCCCCGCGAAGCAGGCCGCGCTCGTCCGCACGGCTCGCGCCGAGAGCGGAACGATCACCGAATGGATCAGGCTCTACGGACGGATCGTGCCCCCCGCCGATCAGGACGCCACACTCGCCCCGCAGGTGGCGGGGACCCTGGTCGCCCTCGCGGTGCGGGAAGGGCAGACCGTGCGGACGGGCGCCATCCTCGCGCGTGTCGAGGGGGCCACGCTGGACGACACCTTGCTGGCGGCCGAGGCGGCGGAGCGCCGCGCGCGTGCCGAGGCCGCCTACCGCAAGAGCGCCGCCGCGCGCACCGCCACGCTGGTCGAGAAGGGGGTTGCCTCGCGCCAGGACGCCGAGGCGGACGAGGCGGCCGCGGTCTCCGCCGAGGCCGGGCTGGCCGAGGCGTCGTCCGCACTGGCGACCGCCCGCCGCCGCCGCGGATGGGCCGAGTTGCGCGCCCCGTTCGACGGCGTCATCGTGCGAGTCATCCGCAGACCGGGGGACTCGGTGGACGGGACGCCGGCGACCCCCGTCGTGCAGATGGCCTCCGCCACGGGGGCCCAGGTGGCCGCCGAAGCCACCGCCGAATCGCTTTCGAGGCTCAAGCCGGGGCAGCCGGCCGAGATCGAGGTCAACGGGTCGCGGGAGGCCGCTCGCGGCGCCGCCGCCTCTGCAATTCCCGCCCGCGTCCTGCGCGTCGCCCGGTCGGTTGAAAGCGCGACCGGATCGGGCGAGGTCCGGCTGGCCTTCGACCAGGCGGCTTCCGAATTTCCGCTGGGCCAGGGGGTCGGCGTGCGGATCGCGATCGACCGCAAGGAGGGCGCCATGATCGTTCCGAAGTCGGCGCTGCGGCGAGGCGAGGGGGGATCGACCGAGGTCGTCGTGGTGGAGAACGGGAAAGCGGTCGTCCGCAAGGTGACGACCGGAATTTCCGAGGGGGACCATGTCGAGGTGACCGACGGGCTGAGGCCGGGCGAGCCGGTGGTGGTCGAGGACCCGGTCGGGCTGGCCGACGGCATGGACCTCGCGGAGCGGCCGTGAAGGGCGAAGCGGCCGGGAGCGCCGAAGCGGCCGGGAGCGGCGATGGCCTCTACGCCAGGATTGAGCGCCAGGGCACGCTGGTCCTGACGGTCACCGTCGGATTGATGTTCGCGGGAGGGCTGTCGCTCTGGCGCCTCGGGTCGGGGATCTACCCCGAGGTCGAGTTCCCGCGCATCGTTGTTGTCGCCCGCAATGGCGACATGCCCCCCGAACAGATGCAGGCCTCGGTCGTGCGGCCTCTCGAAGAGGCCCTCGCGACCGTCATCGGCGTGCGGCGCATCCGGACGAGGATCATCCGCGGAGCGGCGGAGATTGCACTCCAGTTCGCCGAGGGGACCGACATGTGGCGGTCACTGCAGCTGACCGACACCGCCATCGGCAGCGCCCGAAGTTCGCTGCCGGCCGAGACAGAGGTCGAGTCCCAGAAAGTCACTCCCGCCGACTTTCCCATCCTCTCGTTCAACCTGATCGGCGGCACCGCCACCAGCCGCCGGGAGGCGGCTGAGTTCATCGTGCGGCCCGCCTTCTCCCGCGCGTCCGGCGTGGGGAAGGTCGAGGTGGTCGGTGGGGATCCGCGCGAGGTCGAGGTGGTGATGGATCCGTCCCGCCTGGCGGCGCTGCGCCTGCGCCCGTCCCAGATGGCGCAGCGGGTCGGGAGCGCCATCGTCAGGCGAGCCGTCGGGCGGTTCGACGATCGCCGGCAACTGGTGACGGTCATGGCCGATACCCGCACCTCCGACCCGGAGGACCTGCGCCGGCTCGCCGTGGCCTCGGGACCGAACGGATCCATCGCGTTGGGGGACGTCGCCCAGGTGTTCGATGGCGCCCCCGACCGGACGCTAGCGGTCCATGGTCCCCAGGGTGACGCCGTCCAGGTCAGCATCTCGCGGGTCATCGGCGCCTCGGCGCCGGAAGTCGTCCGCCAGGTGCAGGAGATCGCCGCGGCCCTGCGCCTTCCGGAGCAGATCCGCCTGGTCCAGGTCTACAACCAGGGGGAGCTCATCCGCGAGTCGATCCTGGGCATCCGCGACGCCATCGTCATCGGCATCCTCCTCACGGTGGGCGTCCTGGCGTTTTTTCTCCGGGATGTGCGCGCGGGGATTCTGGCGGCGCTTTCGGTGCCGGTGACGCTGATGGTGACCTTCCTCGCCATCAGCCTCACCGGGCAGACGCTCAACTTGATGTCGCTCGGAGGCATGGCGGTCGCCATCGGCCTCGTCATCGACGACGCGATCGTCGTGGTCGAGGCGATCACCCGGCGGATCGATGATGGCGAAACGCCCGACGTTGCCGTGCGCGGCGGGCTCCGCGAAATGACCGCTCCCGTGGTCGGGACGACCATCACGACGGTCGTCGTCTTCGTGCCGCTGGCGTTCCTGTCGGGCCTCGTCGGAGACTTCTTCGCGGCGCTGGCCCTCACGCTTGTGTCGGCGGTCCTGATATCGCTGTTCTTCGCCATCTTCGTCCTGCCGCTCGTCGCCGCCCGGTTTCTCCGCAAGCGCCCGGGGACGCGAAAGGTGACCGGGCGGGGCCTCGGGGCCCGTTACGCCTGGACGCTTCGCCGTGCGCTCCACTACCCGGCGGCCGCGGCAGTCGGGGCCTGTGCGCTGCTCCTTATCGGAGGGATCGTCGCGCTCCGCATCCCGTCCGGTTTTCTTCCCGAGATGGACGAGGGAGCCTTCGTCCTGGACTATTTCCTGCCCGCCGGGACCTCGCTCGAGGCCACCGACGCGGCGGCGCTGCGGATCGAGACGATCCTCGGCCAGACTCCCGGCATCGCCAACTGGAGCCGCCGGACGGGCGCCGAGCTGGGACCGCTCACCGCCACCCAGCTCAACCGCGGAGATATCGCGGTTCTTCTAGCGCCCCGCGGAACGCGCGCCGACGCCGAGGATGTCATCGATGCGGTGCGCGGCCGCGTCGAGCGCGAGCTTCCGGGCGTGCGGGTCGAGTTCGTGCAGCTTCTCGAGGACGTCCTGAACGACCTCGCGGGAAATCCGCGTCCCCTCGAGGTGCGGCTGTTGGGAGAGGACCAGGCGGTCCTGACGCGGCTCGCGGGGGAGGTCGAGCGGCGCATCCAGGACACCCCCAACCTGGTGGACTACTACCGGGGTGTCGAAGGAGATGTCCCGCTGCTGCGGTACGCCATCGTGGGGGACGCGGCGGCGCGCGCCGGCCTGACCGCCGCCGACGTCGGCGACGACCTGGCGACGGCGCTGCGCGGCACCGAAGTGGGCTCGGTCCCCCGTCTCGATCGGCTCATCCCGGTGCGCGTCCGGTTCCCCGACTCGGTCCGCTTCCGACCGGAGGCGCTGGCCTCGTGGCCGATCGCCCTCGGGCCGTCGGCGGCGCCGATCTCGTCTCTCGCACGGGTCGTCGAGGAGAAGGGGGCGAGTGTTCTCCTGCGCGAGAACCTGAGTCCAGCGGCCATCGCCACGAGCGACGTCGAGGGTGGGGATCTGGGAGGCCTCGTGAAGGAAGTCCGCCGCCGCCTGAGGAATCTTCCCCTCGCGCCCGGATACCGGATCGAGATCGGAGGGCGCGCCGAGAGCCAGGCCAAGGCCTTCCGGCAGCTCGCGACAGTCCTCGCCCTCGGGATCCTGGCGGTCTTCGCCGTCCTCGTGGCGCAGTTCCGCGCCGGCCAGGCGGCGCTTCTGGTGCTGCTCACGGTGCCACCGGCCCTCGCGGGGGGCATCCTGTTTCTGGCGGTCGCCCGGGTCCCTCTTAACGTATCCTCTTTAATGGGGCTGGTGCTCCTCGTCGGCCTGGTCGTCAAGAACGGCGTGCTTCTCATCGACGTCGCGCTCGAACGGCTGAGGGCCGGGATTCCGCTGCCGGCCGCGCTCGCGGGAGCGGGACGGCGGCGGCTGCGCCCCATATTGATGACAACGCTTTGCACCATCTTCGGGCTTCTGCCACTGGCCCTGTCGCTCGGCGCCGGCTCCGAGCTGCAGCGGCCGCTCGCCGTCGCGGTCATTGGCGGCCTGCTTTTTTCGACGGTCGCGACCCTCTACATGCTGCCGGCCCTGGCCAAGTTCTTCCTGCGGCGCATTGCAGCATGAGCCCCACGGGCGGACCCCGCGTCCTGCTCGTCGAGGACGACGCCGAGACCCGTGAGGCGGTGACGCTCGCCCTGGCCGAGGAGGGCTACCAGGTCATCGGCGCCGAGCGCGGCGAGGCCGGGACGCGGGCCCTCAAGTCGGGGGACATCTCCGCAGTGATCCTCGACGTCTGGCTGCCTGATTCGAACGGTTTCGATCTCTGCCGCGGCTGGCGCGCGGCGGGGATGCATGTCCCCGTCCTGATGCTGACGGCACGGACCGACGTCTCGTCGCGCGTGAAGGGGCTCGACGCCGGCGCGGACGATTACCTTGGCAAGCCGTTCGCCCTCTCCGAGCTGCGCGCCCGGCTGCGGGCGCTTCTTCGGCGCGGCGCCGACCCGCAGCGCCAGCAGGTGCTGCGTTGGGGCCCGGTGACGATGGACTTCGGCCGCCGCCAGGCATGGAACGGCGAAACCGAGATCCCGCTGACGCGGCGCGAGATCGACGTGCTCGAGCGGCTCGCATGGGGCCGCGGGCATGCCGTCTCGCGCGCCGACCTGCTCGAGGAGATCTGGGGAGATTCGACACCCGAGGCGGCCGCGAGCCTCGAGGTGATCGTGGCCCGTCTGCGAAAAAAGCTCGAGCAGGGGGGGAAAGAATCGCCCATCCGCACGGTCCGCGGCTTCGGGTACGCCCTCGCCGCGACGCGGGAGGAGGAAACGCCGTGAAGGCGCGGTCCCTCACCTCACGGGTGCTGCGGGGCATGGTCTTCGTGGCGCTCGCCACTTCCCTTGCGGGCGCCGCCACCGCCTCCCTCATCGCCACGCGGCTGTGGCAGGCGCACGAGCGCCGCGAGCTGCGGGACCTTGCGGGCGGGCTGGTCCGGGCCGTCGAGCGGGAGGCCACCGAGGAAGGCAGCACGCTGGAGGTTGCCGCCGCCGAGGCGCTGCGCGAGACCGTCACCGCCGGGGATCGCGCCGAGGTCTGGCGCGGAGAGACGTTGATCGCATCGAGCACCCCGGGGCCGTCGCTCGGGCCTCCCGGGGCGGAGACACGGGCGACGAAGGACGCGTGGCTTGTCCAGAACCGCCCGCTCCGCGACGGGCTGACGGTCCTCGTGGCCGCGCCGCGGGCGCGGGTCGCGGAAGTGCTGCGCGTTTTCGGCTGGTCCCTCGTCCTCTCCGCGCCGGTCTGCGTCATTCTCGCGTTTCTCATAGGCCGCCTGGTCGGACGGCGCGCAACGCGGCCGCTTCTCGACTTCCGTGATCGCATCGCCGCGGCGAAGCCGTTCGACGCGCTGCCGCAGGCCCCGCCGCCCGAGGTCCTCGAGGTCGCGGACCTCGAGGCCTCGTTCCGCGGCCTGTGGGATCGGCTGCGCGAGGCCGCGGCACGCGAGATCGAGTTCGCCGCCAACGCCGCGCACGAGTTGCGCACCCCTCTCACCCGCATCCGCCTCCACGCCGAGCGCGCGCTCGGCGGCGGCGCAGCGCGCGATCTGATCGATGAAATCGACCGCATGGTGCGGCTGGTCGACTCGCTCCTCGTTTTGTCGCGCGACGCCGCCCGCGGCATGCCTGCGGACGAGGTGGTCAATGTCTCGGACGTGGTGCACGCCACTGCCCGCCGCGTCTTCGCGGGCGGACCGGCGCCCCGGATCGAAGCGCCCGACGAGGCGCTCGTGCGTGGGGACGAATCGCTCTTGGGAATCGCCGTCTTGAACCTGCTCGACACCGCGCGCAAGTTCGCCGCATCGGGCCGTCCGCCCGAGATCGTCGTGAGTGGCGACGAGGGCGGAGTGCGGCTGAGCGTCACCACCCCGGGGACCCGGATTTCCCGGGCCGACGAGGAATTCCTGTTCGAGAGGTTCTACCGCGGCCCCGAGGCCCGGGCGACTTTCCCCGGGCACGGGCTCGGGCTTCCCCTGGCCCGCCACGTGGCGCGGCTGCACGGTGGGGATGTCCGCTGCGTGTCCAAAGCGGACGAGGATGCGTGCTTCGAGTTGTCGCTGCCGGCCTGGCGGTCGCTGGGTGAAGCGGCCCCGGTGCCTATCGCGCGGGATGGAGCCTGATCCGGTTCAGTGCTCCGTGGCCGGCCGCACCACGAGAATCTTCCCCTCCTGACCGAAGGCGACATACGCGACGCCGTCTTCGGTCACGACGGCGTTCCGCGCACCCTTGGCCGTCGGGGTCTCGGAGACCTTTCGAAGCGCCCCCTCCCCGTCCAGGTGGGCCACCGTGAGGGTCGCCGCTGTGGCGGCCGCCGCGTAGACCATTCGTTTTCCCGGAAGGTAGTCGAGGTTGTCGAGGCCCGCGCCGGTGTCGAGCTTCGATAGGATCCGGCCGTCCGCCCTGGCCGCCAGGACCACAAGGTGGTCGGGGCAGGCCACCATGAGGAAACGGCCGTCCTCGGTGATGGCCAGCCCGCGCGGCCCCGCCTTGCCGCAGGCCGGCATCCAGGTCGCGGTCACCGTGCGCGTCGCGGTCGAGATCCGCAGCGTCCGGTCCTTGTCCTCGAGATTGGTGTAGAAGAGCCCATTGGCGTCGTCCACGGCGTAACCCTCCGGTTCGCCGTCGAGAACGATGCGCCCCGCGACCTTCGGCGCCCGTGGCGCCCTTACGTCGAGGATGACGATCGCCTTGTCCCCCGGTGTCGTCACCCAGACCTCTTTCGTGCGCGCGACGAACGCCACCCCGTCGGGCATCGAGGGGATGGTCGCGCAGCCGCCGCGGGCGAGTGTCGCCGCGTCCACCGCGCAGACGCGTGAATCGGCTCGGTTACCGACATAGACGACCCCGTCCCCCACCGTCGCCGAGCTCGGCCCGACCATTAGCTTCATCCCGCGGCGCTCGATCTCTTTCACGGGAAACTCCTCGACCCGGCGGAGCTCCTGCGTCCGCGTGTCGATCACGTCCGTGCTGCCGGTCGCCCCCGCAGGGACCCAGAGGCGGTGCCGCCCCCGGTCCATCGCGAGGTAATCGAGAAACAGGCCATCCGCCGGGGCCCCGGGCAGCGCGATGGAGGTCACGGCCGCCGGCGGTGTGGGCGGCGTCGCCACAGGCGCGGACTGCGCCGAACCAGGCCGCACGACGGAAAAGCACAGCACGACCGCAGGGAGGACCATCGCACTCGTTCGTAAACGCATGGCATCCCTCCTCGTCAAAAGCACCTCAATAGGGATTCAGGGGAAATACTCGCGCGCCAGGCGGCCGCCGAAATAGACGCCGGCGGCCGTCCCCACCACACTCAAAATAAAGGCAGTCATCAAGCCGACAAACGAGCCGATCCACCAGCCAAGAGCGCTGCCGAGAGTCGCCGCCACCAGCATCAGAAGTCTCGACAGGGCTCAATCACCTCCCGTCTGAATCGGCCCGTACATTAGCACGCCCATGGCACACACTTTATCCTCCTATTGACACACACTATTGTGTGCCTATATTGTGTGTACAAGGAGCAACAACATGGCCCGGGTCAATGTCTTCCTGAAGGACGACCTTCTCAAGGAAGTCGATGCCGAGGCGGCCGAGTCCCGAATGAACCGCAGCGCCCTCATCCAGACCGCGCTCGATGAGTATCTGAAGGCGCGGCGAAAGGAAAGGGAGCAGGCCGCGATGCGGCGTGACATGGAGGAAGCCGGCAAGGGGATGGACACACTGGCTGAAAAGCTCGGGAGCTGGGATCCGGTCAGGGTAATTCGTGAGTTCCGGGACAGCCGCTCCCTGCGCGGCAGCGATGGCCGCAAAGGCGCCGGCGCAGCGAAACGCAAAAGGCGGCCATGATTCGGGCGACCCACGCCAGGTACGTCCTGGACGCCTCGGTCGCCGCCAAGTGGTTCACGCGCCACGAGGAAGCCGACCGTGAGAAGGCCGTCGCCCTGCGGGCCCTTCACCTCGCGGGCCGGTGCGTTCTCGTTCTCCCCGAGTTCTCGCTCCTCGAGATCGTGAATGCGGTCCGGTACAGCGGGCGCGCCGACGAGGGGGACGCGATCCAGGCCCTGGGGCTGCTCGAAAAGCTGCGCCTCGGCATCATCCCTCTCGACTGGGAGCTTCTGCGGAAGGCCACGGCCATCGCCTGGGGCTTTCAGGTTTCCCTCTACGACGCCAGCTATGTGGCCCTGGCCGAGCGGCTTGGGTCCCCTTTCCTGACCGCCGATGAAGCGCTGGTCAGGAAAATGAAGGGACACAGCATCGTCCTCCGGCTGAGGGACCTGGAGTTCTCCTGACGCCTGCGGGCGGCCTTCGTCCATGGGTGGTCGGGAGATATAATCCCGCTTCTGCGAGGTGAAATCATGGACTACAGACAGCTGGGCGGATCGGGGCTGAAGGTTCCCGTGCTGAGCATGGGGACAGGCACTTTCGGGGGCGGCGGCGACCTGTTCAAGGCGTTCGGCACCAGCGACGTCGCCGCGGCCAAGCGGCTGGTCGACGTCTGCCTCGAGGCCGGCGCCACGATGTTCGACTCGGCCGATATCTATTCGAACGGCATGGCCGAGGAGATCCTGGGGAAGGCGATCGAGGGGCGCCGCGACCAGGTGCTTATCTCCACCAAGGGAACTTTCCGGATGGGGCCGGGCCCCAACGACGTCGGTTCTTCCCGGCACCACCTGACCCGCGCGGTCGAGGCGAGCCTGCGGCGCCTGGGCACCGACTACATCGACCTTTACCAGCTGCATGGCTTCGACGCGCTGACCCCCATCGAGGAAGTGCTCGGCACCCTCGACACGCTCGTGCGCGCCGGCAAGATCCGCTACGTCGGCTGCTCGAACTTTTCGGGCTGGCACCTGATGAAGTCGCTGGCGGTGGCCGAAAAATACGGCCTGCCCCGCTACTGCGCCCACCAGGCGCACTATTCGCTGGTCGGGCGCGACTACGAATGGGAATTGATGCCGCTCGCCCTCGACCAGAACGTGGGCGCGGTCGTCTGGAGCCCGCTCGGCTGGGGGCGCCTGACCGGGAAGATCCGCCGCGGCCAGCCGCTCCCCCCGGCCAGCCGCCTGCAGAGCAAGGTCGCGGTCGACTTCGGCCCCCCGGTCGAGGAGGAGTACCTCTACCGCGTCGTCGACGCCCTGGACCGGCTCGCCAAGGAAACCGGCAAGACGGTGCCGCAGATCGCGCTCAACTGGCTGCTGCAGCGCCCGACGGTCGCGACGGTCATCATGGGCGCCCGCAACGAAGACCAGCTGCGCCAGAACCTGGGCGCCGTCGGCTGGAACCTCACGCCGCCCCAGATCGCGATGCTCGACAAGGCCAGCGCCAGGACCCTCGCCTATCCCTACTGGCACCAGCGGGGGTTCGCGGAGAGGAACCCGCCGCCGGTGTGACCCCTCGCGGTCACGGATGGCGGGCCCTTCAGTTGGTGATCACGGCGCGGAATCGGACCGAGCCGGCGGCGACCCGCTCGTAGGCGCGGGCGACATCCGCCAGGGGGAAGGTCTCGGCCATCACCTTCACGCGGCCGCGTGCGGCGTAATCGAGCGCTTCGTGCAGGTACTCGACGCCATTTTGCGTCGAGCCAAGGATCCGGACGCGCTTGAAGATCAGCTCTGAGGTCACGGGAATCGACTCGCTCGACGCGCCCATCACCACGAGACGGCCGTCGGGCCTCAATCCTTGCAGCGAGTCGGTCAGCGAGGCGTACGAGTTGCTGGTGCCGAGAATGACGTCGGCGCCGCCCGCTTTCAGCAAGCCCTTGCCATCGGCCACCACCTCGTCCGCTCCCAGCTTGCGGATGAGCGCCTCTTTGTCTTTCGAGTGGGTCACGGCGATGGTCGTGAAGCCGGCGGCCTTGGCGTACTGGACCGCCAGGTGTCCGAGGCCGCCGACCCCGACGACCGCGATACGCTCTCCCGACGCCGGCTCGGCGAGGCGCAGCCCGCTCCAGACGGTGTAGCCGGCGCAGAAGATCGGCGCCGCCTGTTCATACGACAGCGCGTCGGGCACCAGCATGGTGGCCCGAGCCTCCGCCAGCATGAACTCGGCGTGCCCCCCCTGGGTCGAAATGCCGGTCACCAACTGCTCGGCGCAGAAAATCGGCTTGCCGCGCCGGCACCATTCGCAGCGCTCGCAGGAGCCCTGGACCCACGGAACGCCGACCCGGTCGCCGACCTTCCTGCTCGTGACTCCAGTGCCGAGCCCGACGATGTCCCCCACCGGCTCGTGCCCCAGCGTGCGGGGAAAGCGGGTCGGCAGCATCCCTTCGGTGATGTGGACATCCGTGTAGCAAAGCCCGCTGGCCTTGATCTTGATGAGCACCTGCCCCGGGCCGGGCGTCGGGGTCGGCACTTCGCGCACTTCCCATTTCGCATGCGGGGCGGACACGACGGCGGCTTTCATGATGGACCTCCTCCCTGGGTATGGCCCCCAGACTACTCCGAATCGATCCGCCGGATCGAGGGGTCGACTCTCCCCCAGGCCGTGATCGCAAGGACCACGACCACCCAGAACGGGAACACCGCGAGGCCGGGGATAGCCTCTGCGACCAGGCCGGGAAGGATCATCCACTGCCGGCCGAGGATCAGGAACAACAGCCCGGCGGTCAGCAGATCGAGACTCCATTGAAGCGGCGGCACGAACTCCAGCCACGCCGAGAGGAAGTCCGAGATGGCGGCCACGGCGAACGCGGCGGCAATCCGGCGCTTCATGGTGTTGAAGGGTCCGTCGCAGGACAGCGACACTTGAGGGTATGCGCCACGATGCGTCTCCGCTCGCGATGGTACCGCTTCGATGGTCGACGCTCAAGCACTAATGCCTCTCAGAGGGTCTTGACCCTATACCTAGGTATAGGATGTAGATTCTGTTCCGGAGATGAGCGATGACTGGTCTCAAGGTCGGTGAGGTCGCCAAGCAGGCGGGCGTGAACTTGCAGACGGTCCATTACTACGAGCGCCGCGGGCTGCTGCCCAGTCCGCCCCGGACGGGATCGAACTACAGGGCGTACCCGGATGATGCCGTGCTTCGGGTGCGCTTCATCAAGCGCGCCCAGGAGCTTGGCTTTACGCTGAGGGAGATCAAAGAGCTGCTGTCGCTAAAGGCCGCGCCTCGAACCCGATGTGCCGATGTCCGCGAGCGCGCGGAGGCCAAGGTGCAGGACGTCGACGCCAGGGTCCGCACTCTTCAGGCGATGCGGCGGGCGTTGACGAAACTGATCGGCGAGTGCTCGGGCAAGGGACCCGTGAGCGAGTGCCCGATTCTCGAGGCCCTCGAGTCGGAGGACGGTCGATGACGACACGCGTCGAGCTGATCTACGACACCGGCTGTCCGAACCTCCAGCGCTCGAGACAGGCGCTGCGCGAAGCCTTCGGGCTGGCCGGTCTTCGCCCTGAGTGGACGGAGTGGGACCGGAACTCCCCCGAGAGCCCGGCCTACGTCCGGGGGTACGGCTCTCCGACGATCCTCGTTGATGGCCGGGATGTCGCGGGCGTCGCTGCAAACAACGGGGAATCGTGTTGCCGGCTCTACCGCAACGACTCCGGCGCGTTCGGTGGCGCTCCGTCGGTCGAGCAGGTCGCAAAAGCCCTGCACCTCGATAACCCTTCACCGCCGGGCGCAGCGCGCTCGTCATCGGGATGGCGAAGTTCCCTGGCGGCCGTGCCGGGGATCGCCTTCGCGTTTCTCCCCAAGCTCGCCTGTCCGGCCTGCTGGCCCGCGTACGCGGGTCTGCTCGGTTCGGTGGGGCTGGGCTTCCTGCTCGACACGGCCTACCTGTTCCCGCTGACGGCGGTGTTCCTCGTCCTGGCCGTGGGCGCGCTCGCGTTCCGTGCGCCTACTCGAAGGGGATACGCACCATTCGGAGTTGGACTGGCGGCGGCCATCGTCGTCCTGGTCGGAAAGTTCTTCTTCGATTCAAGCACCGCCATGTACGGCGGCATCGGGCTGCTGGTCGCCGCGTCGCTGTGGAACGCGTGGCCGCAGACGAAAGGTGACGCCGGCTTTTGCCCCGCGTGCGTCCAGCACGAGCCGGCGATCGAGACGAACAACGCACCATAAAGGAGGTTCTGACATGGCTGCCAGAAGGAAGATAGAGGTTTTCAGCGCAGGGTGCCCCGCGTGCGAGGAGACTGTCCAGCTTGTCAACCGCATCGCCTGCCCGTCATGCGAGGTGACAGTCCTCGACATGAACGAGCCCGCCGTCGCCAGGCGCGCGAAGAGCCTGGGCGTCCGTTCGGTCCCCGCCGTCGTGATTGATGGCAAGCTCGCCGACTGCTGCGCGGGACGCGGGCCGCAGGAAGCGGCTCTTCGAGCGGCAGGAGTGGGGTCGCCGGCATAGCGAGGATGCTTTTGGAAGACCCCGGCGGTC
Source organism: Acidobacteriota bacterium (assembly GCA_031370485.1). GTDB lineage: Bacteria > Acidobacteriota > Polarisedimenticolia > Gp22-AA2 > Gp22-AA2 > JANMQK01. The sequence continues at coordinate 17,775 of JANMQK010000380.1, forward strand.
GCCAGGCCGGCGGGCCCCCGAACGGTCACCAGACGCCGGGTAACAGGCGCCTGGTCCGCTTTCTGTACGCCTCGTACTCGCTGCCGAACGCCTCGACCATCATGCGCTCTTCGGGCCCGAGGCGGAGAGCGAACAGGAGCGCCATCGCGACGCCGCAGGACGGGCCCGCGATCCAGTTGGGGACCACGAGCGCCTGACCCAGCGAATAGACCAGGAGGGACAGGTACATCGGGTGGCGGACGTGGCGGTAGAGGCCATGGCTGACAAGTCGGTGGTTCTCCCGCACCTCAAGCGTGATCGACCAGTTCGTGCCGAGATCGGCGTGCGACCGCGCGAAGAGCCACAGCCCCAGCACGAGGCAGAGGGCGCCGGAGACAAGCAGGCCCGGGCGAAGCCCATAGTCCGCGAAGGCGAACCAGGGTGTTGCGACCCAGATGAACGGCAGGAAGAACGCGACCCAGACGAGCGCCAGAACGAAGGCCTCGAGCGCCCCCCGCCTGCTTCGGACCACCTTGACCCCGCGGCTCCGCTGCCCGTGCGGCGCCCGGATGATCACCGTCGCGACGCTGGCGGCAAGGATGACCCCCTTGGCAATCCACGGATTCATGGCGAATCCCCTCCCCCGTCCGCCTCGTCCTTGGTGAATTGCGTGGCGCGGCATGAGGTCACTGCCGACACCGTGCCTGCTTCCTGGCACACAGGTCAACGCAGGTCGCGTGTTCGGGATCGGTCGACTGATGCTTGTCCGCGCACTCCTGAATGCAGGCGTCGCTCTCGGCAAGGCACGCAAGGAGATGCTCGCAATCAGCTTGCTCCTTGGTGCATCGGGAACTGCAACCGGGGTACCGCTCGTTGGGTCCGTCCTCGCCATACTTCAATGTCGAACAGGACCGCAGGCACAGCGCCGCCGTCTCAGCGCAAATTGCTTTTGGTGGCTTGGAGCCGCCGTCAGTCCGCGGAGCGGGCACACCCGCGCATGAAATGAGAAAGTAACCACAGACGCACAAAAGAGAAAGCGACCTGATTGTGCCCATCAAGCACCCGCTTGTGCCGCCCGCGCGGTTGTGCTGCATTCTCTCCCAAGAGCACCCCGCCCGGGAAGGACCCGCATCCCGACCACGGGTCTTCCCGGTTCGCTGGGGCTGGGCCTCCTGCTCGACACGGCCTACCTGTTCCCGTTGACGGCCATGTTCCTGTCGATGCCGGAGTCATTGCAGACCGGGTACGACTTGAGCGGCCGCGCGAAAGTCCGGCGGACCGCCTCCGCCAGCGTCGCCCGGTCGAAGGCGAAGCTCGTTGCGAGGTGGTGCAGGTCGAAGAAGTCCTTGATCCAGCACGTCCGGCGCGGGGAATTCGAGCAGGGCGGGCGCGCGGACTGCGCCAGCTTGCCGAAACAGGACACCTCGTCGCCCGAATGGAACAGCTCGGGCTTGGCGAATCCGTTCTTCCTGAACCTCGGCATCGTCCGGGATCGGCTAGCGCCCGATCGTCAGGACCACCCGGAAGCGCGCCTTGCCGCTCGCCATGCGGTCGTAGGCCTCGGTGACGCGCTCGAGGGGGAAGGTCTCGTTCATCGAGCGCACGCCGCTGCGCGCGCTGAACACCAGCGTATCCTGCGACTCGATCGACGTCCCGGAGTACCAGCCCTTGATCGACCTGCACCCCGACAGGAGAAATAGAGGAGAGACCTGCATTGACGGGGCGGCGCCTATCACCAGCATCGTGCCGTTGACGGCCAGGCCGCCCTCCACGGCGCTCATCGCCTCGCCGCTCGTCGCCGTCGCCAGGATCGCCCTGGCGCCGCCCAGTTTCTGGAGCTCCGCGGCGGGGTCCTGCGCCTGGCTGTCGATGTAGACCGAGGCACCCAGTTTCCGGGCGAGCGGCTCCTTGTCGTTGCCACGCGCGATGCCGACCGTGTGAAAGCCCATCCGGGCGGCGTACTGCACGCCGAGATGTCCCAGGCCGCCCAGGCCGAGCACCGCCACGAGGTCGCCCGCCCGCGCGCCGCTGTTCCGCAGCGCGTTGAAGGTCGTGACGCCGGCGCACATGAGCGGCGCCGCCTCGACCGGCGAAAGCCCGTCCGGCACCAGCGCCAGCGCGCTGGCGGGGGCGATCATGTACTCCGCGTAGCCGCCGTCGTAGAAGATGCCGGTGACCGGGCTGGTCACGCAGGCGAAAAACTCGCCGCGCCGGCAATGGTCGCAACGCCCGCAATACCCGCCGTTCCATCCGACGCCGACGCGCTGGCCCGCCTGCCATCCGAGCGTGCCGGGGCCGACGGCGTCGATGACACCGGCCACTTCATGCCCCGGCACCCGCGGGTACTCGATTCCGGGAAAGAGTCCCTCCCTGGTCACGGAATCGCTGTGACAGATGCCGCAGGCCTGCACCCGGATCCGCACCTTTCCGGCGCCCGGCTCCGGCACCGGCCTCTCGACGATCTCGAGCCGCCCGTTGGGGCGAGGGATCTGCACCACGCGCATCGTCGCCATGGTTCCTCCTTCTGAAGAAGAATACCCCCATGACACCACACTTCGACGCCGGCGGCAACGTCAGGCGTCGATCTGATCCCGCGTCCAGGCGTTCGAGGTGCGCGGGTGTGAGTGTCACGCCGACACCCGTGCCGCGCTCGAATATCGCGTACAGCATGGGTGTATATCCCCGATTGCCGCCGTCATCCAGGACGCGGCGCCCGGCTTCAGCGGATCCCTGGGGCCATCGATCGGTGTATAGGCCATGGCCTCTGCCCCGCTGCAATCGCCGATACCGCGCCCTCGGTCCTGAGCCTTCCGTCCTTGACACCGTCGCCGCGCTTGCGCTAGACACTCGGGCAAGTACCGCTGGGAGTTCAAGCAAGAAAGCGCGCAGCAAGTGGGAGGATTGAACATGATGGAGACAGACTTGAATGTGATGGAAGGTGGGTTGACCGTAATCCAGCGAGTGGCGATCTGCTTCGCCTCGGGAGTCATAGGAGCACTGGCTGTGATACTTTTCAGCCACGTGCTGTTTCGGTTGGGAATCAGCGCGACACTCGGGGTGAAGGCCCCGATACCCTTCAAGTCGCCCGATATGTACAGGCCGCTCTTCTGGGGCGGGCTGTGGGGTATTCCGTTCGGATTGCTGATAAAGGCCGCCTGGACGCAGCTCTACCTCTTCGGTTTTTTCTACTTCCTCGCACCGGTGCTGGCTCTTTTTCTAATCTTCCTGCCGAGGAGCGGCGCGGGATATTTCGGGCTTCAGGCGGGTGGGCCGAGGTTCACGGTTTACCTTTTGCTGGTAAATCTGCCGTTCGGGATTGTCCTGGCTTTGGCCGCAAGAGCGATCATAGGCAAGATGCCGTAAGCGTCTTCGACCTCGGTATGAGCGTAAATTCCCAGGTTCTCGTCAGCCCGGCGGATACCCACAGTGTCGATTTCTGCGAAATCGAGTATCGTGCGACCGACTCGGATGACGGAGCGGACCACGTCCTCGACGATTCTGATCACGGGCGCCGCCGGCAACCTTGGCAGCCGGCTCGCAAGGCACCTTCGCGAGTCGGGGCACCCTCTGCGCCTCATGGTGCACCGGACGCCGCTTCCCGGGGACCTGTCCCCCGCCGCTGGAGTCGAGGTGGTCAGGGCGGATCTGGCCCGGCCGGAGACTCTCGCGGACGCCGTGCGCGGCGCCTCGGCCATCGTGCATTTCGCGGGCCGCCTGTTCGCGCCACGGCCGGAGCGCTTTCTCCCCGAGACCAATACCCTTTGGTTCGCGAACCTCGCGGAGGCCGCCTTCAAGGCCGAGGTCCGGAGAGTCGTGCTCGTCTCGTTTCCGCACGTGGAAGGCCCCACGACGCCGGAGTCCCCCGCCACCGGGCGCATCGACAGAGAGCCTGTCTCGGTCCATGCCCAGACGCGACTCGCCGCGGAACGGCTGCTTTTGGAGCGCGCGCGAGGGACCGGCACGACGCCCGTCGTTCTCCGGCTGGGGACCGTCTACGGCCGGGGCATCCTGATGGTCGAAGCCGCCCGCTGGCTGGCGCGGCGGCGCCTGCTCGCCGTCTGGAAGGAGCCCACCTGGTATCACATGCTGTCGACGATCGACTTTCTTCGCGCCGCCGAGGCCGCGGCGCTCAAGCCGGGGATTGAAGGAATCTATCACGTCGGGGACGAGGCCCCCGTCACGCTTCAGGAGTTTCTGGACAGGGCCTGTGAGGTCTGGAGAGCGCCGCGGCCGTGGCGGGCGCCTGTCTGGGCCATCTACGCGGCGGCTTCCTCATGCGAGGTGTACGCGCTCCTCTTCGGGACAATCGCGCCACTGACCAGGGATTTCATCACCATCGGGAGGGTCTCACACTGCGGCGATACGACGAGAACGCGGCGTGAGCTGCTGCCGGATCTCGTCCACCCGACCCTCGAAAGCGGCTTGCAGACCCTCGCGTGAACGGACGCGACGATCGAGAAGCAGAGCGCCGCAGCCTTAGGTAGCGCACTACGCCAACCGACGGTAGAGTTCCCGGTTCTTTTCCAGAACCCGCGCTGCGACTCGCTCGAAATCAGCGTCCCGCTGGCCCAGAAGATCGTCGACAGCCGCTGCAGCGAGCTCCTCGGCCGACACGTTCAAGCGTCGAGCTTCCTCGGTCAGCTTCTGCCTCTCGGCTTCGGTAACCTCGACGGACAGTTTCATGACGATCTCCGTATGCCGGGATTCTACAGGTGACGGCACGCGCCTCTGAGTGTTTCCACTCGCTTTCATCGAACGGGCGCGAATGACTCGGAAGTTGCTCGGCCGTCCAGCGCTTCCGAGCCGAGAAACTCGGGCGTGGTATGCGCGGCCAGACATTCAAGCCTGTTATGGAGGCGCGCCTGGCGTCGGGTGCCCGCCTGGTTATGCCTCGGGCCGGTCCTGCCAGATCTTCGGATCCCGGTGGCCATGAACACAAGCCAGTACCACGATCTCGTTCGACAAGACGATATAGAAGACGCAGTAAGGAAAGCGACGCAGCAGGGCGCGTCGGATGTCGAGCGCCTCCAGAAACCGGTCACCAAGCTCGCGACCTCGCTCCCGGTACCACGAAACCGCGTCGTCGACGTCGGCTTCGGCGGCGTTCCGGAGGCGAAGATTCACTTCTTGCGCTTCAACTCATCGCGAACTTGAGACCAGGGACGAGCAGCGCTGGGGTCCCGAAGGTGCGCTGCCAACCGCCGATCGAGCTCGGCCCGCTGGGCGTCCATGACTGGGAGCGCATCAGGTCTGTC
>JANMQK010000387.1:0-2031 GCA_031370485.1 Acidobacteriota bacterium
CCGCCATTCCGAAGCCCAGGCCGCGCTTTGCCCACGGCGCGCGATTCTCGATCGCCTGTTTCGCCCTCTTTGGCTCGTATCACCCGAGCCAGCAGAACACCTTCACCGGGAGGCTGACGCAGGGGATGCTGCGCGCGGTCCTGCGGAAAGCCGTGCGGGCTACTTCTTGAACAGGGCGTCGAAGGCAGCGCGGGCGTTGTCAGGCGTCGCGGTTGACCCGCGGCTGCCGGTCAAGTCGAAGGTCATGGCCGGCGCGTAGGACTCACAGGCGTTGCGCGTCTTCTTCCCGGCGATGCGCACGGGGACGGGCTTCCCGCACTCGAAGCGGGCCGAGCCGTCGAAGTACGTGCATTGGGCGCAGGCGTGCAGGTCCGCGCCGCACTGGCCGCAGGTCGAATCGGCGCGGATCTCGTCGGCCTCGCGCCGCTTCGCGCCGCACGCGCGGCAGGCGAAAACAACGGCCTTGTTCTGGTCGATGCCGCGGCCGCGCGGAGCGCCGTCGTTCCGGTCCGGCCGGGGGCCGCTGCGCGGCCTGGGACCCGAGTCGCGGTCGCCGGAATCCTGGTATCCGCGGTGGCGGTACTTGCGGTCTTCGCCCATGGAGATGACCATGATAACCCTCGGAATGGCCGCTGCCTGCCGCGCGTTTCCATGAGAGGCTAGAAAACAGGGGGATTTCCATGAGCCAGTTCGAAATGACGCCGAGCGCCGCTTTCGAGACGACGAGTGTCGCCACGGCGGAACGCACGACCGCGTTCCTGCGGGCCGTCTACGGATGGATGTGCGTCGGCCTTGGCCTCACCGCGGCGGTGGCCTTTGGCGTCGCCGGCTCGCCCGGCGTTTTGCAGGCGATCGCGGCAAACCCGATTCTCCGCTGGGGCGTGATCCTGGCGCCTCTCGGCCTCGTGTTCTTTCTGAGCTACCGCGTCAACAAGATGTCGCCGGGCACGGCGGCCGCCGCCTTTACTCTCTATTCAGCGTTGAACGGCGTGACGTTCGCCTTCATCCTGATGGCATACACGAGGGCTTCGGTGGGATCCACTTTTCTGGTCACCGCCGGGATGTTCGGCGCGCTCGCGTTCTTCGGCACGGTCACGAAGCGATCGCTCGCCGGCGTCGGGCAGTTCTTCTTCATGGGTCTCATCGGCCTCCTGCTGGCCTCGGTCGTCGGGATGTTCTGGCAGTCGAACGGCCTGCAATTCGTGTTCTCGGTCGTCGGCGTGCTCGTGTTCACGGGCCTGACGGCCTGGGATGCGCAGCGCCTGAAGGCGATGGCCACGGCTGTGCCGGAGGGGCAATTCGGATCGTACGCGGTCGTGGGAGCTCTTTCGCTCTACCTCGACTTCGTCAACCTGTTCCTCTTCATGCTCCGCTTCATGGGCGGCGGCCGCCGGAACTAGCGTATCGGCCCACCCTCTCCCCCCGGGAGAGGGCAGGGTGAGGGGGAAGCTCTCGCCGTCCAAACCCCTTCCCGTGCTTTTGCTCGCCCCTCACCCCGCCCCTCTCCCATGGGGGAGGGAGCAATCGAACCTCTATTCTCCGGGGCCGGCGCTGACCAGGGGCATCCGGCCGACGGCGGCGGCATCGGCCGTGGCGGCCGCCTTGTCCTGCTCCTCCGGGGCGTCGGCCGACGATTCGCCGGGGTTCAGGAACAGGTTCGCTTCGAGGCCGTACTGGCGGTTGTAGAGGTCTGCGTAGCGGCCCGCCAGGGCGAGCAGCTCCGCGTGGCGCCCGCGCTCGACGATCCGTCCCCCCTCGACGACGAGGATCGTGTCGGCCTTGCGGATTGTCGAGAGGCGGTGGGCGATGACGAAGGTCGTTCGCCCCTTCATCAGCTCGGTGAGACCTGCCTGGATGGCGGCCTCGCTCTCGCTGTCCAAGGACGAGGTGGCCTCGTCCAAAATCAGAATTCGCGGGTCGGCGAGGATGGCCCGCGCGATCGCCACCCTCTGCCGCTGGCCGCCCGAGAGCTTGACGCCGCGCTCGCCCACGATCGTTTCGTACTTCTCCGGCAGCTCTTCCACGAACTCG
>JANMQK010000393.1:0-4692 GCA_031370485.1 Acidobacteriota bacterium
GCCGCGTCGAGCGGCCTGCTCACGTTCCGGACCTTCAAGGGGATAGCACCCGGTGCGCAGGTCATCTCGATCCGGGCGCTGAACTCCGACGGGTCGGGATTCACCTCGGATGTCATCGCGGGAATCGACTGGGCCATCGCCAACAAGAGCACCTACAACATCCGCGTCCTGAACCTGTCTCTCGGGCACCCGGTTTTCGAATCGTTCCAGACCGATCCACTCTGCATCGCCGTGAGGAACGCCGTCAATCAGGGGATCGTCGTCGTGGTGGCGGCGGGCAACGACGGAGCGGTCGGCAGCGGCCTCGGGACGGTCACGAGTCCCGGAAACGAGCCGCGGGTGATCACGGTCGGCTCCATGGATGACGGCAATACCGTCACGACGACCGACGACGTTCTTTCCTGGTTCTCGGCGCGGGGGCCCAGCCTCATCGACTATGTCGTGAAGCCCGATCTCGTCGCCCCGGGCTCGCGGATCGTATCGTTGCGGGCGCCGACGTCCTACCTGGACGTCAATTACCACGCGCCGACCCTCAAGATCGGCTACTACAGGACCGACCCGCTGAACGGGATGAACGACGGGTCCTACTACGAGCTGAGCGGCACCTCGATGTCAGCCCCCATGGTGGCGGCGACGGCGGCGTTGATGCTGCAGAAGACCCCCGGTCTCAGCCCCGCTACGGTCAAGGCCCGCCTGATGGCCTCGGCCGCGAAGGACGCCCGGACGATCTTCGAGACCGGCGCGGGCTATCTCGATGTCGCGGCCGCGCTCACCGCGACCGGCACCGCCACGAACGCCGACTCTCCTCGCGCGCTCCTCGCGAGCAACGGGGCGGTCTATTTCCAGGACACCACCGCCTGGGGAAGCGGATGGACCCTCCCCGTCGTCTTCGGGGCCGCCAAGGGGTCGCTCGCCGGCGTTTCGCTGACCGCCGTTCCGGCCTCAATCCTCACGACCTACGGGCCGTCGTGGAAAGGGAAGGCCGGCCTGCTCCCTGCCATGGACAACAACATGATCACGGCCTCCGGCCAGCTCTGGACCGGGCAGTGCTCCTCCAGCACCAGGACGACCGGCACCGTGGACATTCTCACGGCCATCTGGGGAGGAGGCCGCTAGTCTCGCCGTCCATGGAAGTCTGCGAGGCGGGCACATGATGACTCCTAGCACTGATTTCGTCCTGTGGGTGATCCTGGCGTGCGTCGCCGCCCCCCACACCTTGAACCTGGGGCACAACGCCCGGATCTCGACCCTGCAGCCTTTCCTCCTGGGCGCGATCGCGCTGTTCGGAACGGGGGACGCTCTCGTCCTCTCTGCCGTCAGCATGATTTATTTCGCCCTGGTCAGCCGGCCGCGCCTGCCGCTGTACAAGAGCCTGTTCAACCTCGGCAACACGATGCTCGCGGTCGGCGCCGCGGGCGCCGTCTTCTACAGGCTGGGCGGCCGGACGGGGGACGTCAGCTCGCCGGGGGGCCTGGTCGCGTTCTTCCTGGCGGTGATCGCCTTCTTCCTGGTGAACACCGGTCTCGTGGCGGTGGCGGTCGGGCTGGAAGGAAGGCTGGATCCTTTCCGCGTCTGGTTCGAGAAATACTCCTGGACGATCAGCGCGCAGCTCGCGGGAGGGTCCTGCGTCATCCTGGTCGGCACGCTGCGGGAGCGGCTGGGAACGCAGGTGCTTTTCATGATGGCGCCCTTCTGCGTCCTGAGCTACCAGTTCTACAGGCTCTATTTCAGCAAGGCGGCGCGGGCCGCCCACAAGACCTGACAGGGCCCCGGGGCGCAAGCCGCTCAGACCCCGGCGCCGCGCTTCCCCCCATAGGTCTTTTTCAAGTAAGCGATGATGTCGGCGGACTCCGCCAGGACCATCTTCCGATCGGTGTCGACGAGAACCGGGACCCGCGCCTGCCCTGAGAGCTCGATGACCCGGGCGCGCTCGCCCAGACCGTGGGGCACCGTGCGGACAAGGTAATCGAGGCCGAGGTCGTCGAGCGTCTCGCGGACCCGGGCGCAGAACGGGCAGCCTTCGAACTGGTACAGTTCCAGCATGGCTCAGGCCCCGGGTCCCCACTGCATCCCCTTGAGCGCCTCGCGGGCGGTTTCGATCGTCCGGTCCACCTGCTCCTCGGTGTGGGCCAGCGACACGAACAGCGCCTCGAACTGCGAGGGGGGGAGATAGACGCCGCGCTCGAGCATCCTGCGAAAGAAGACCGCGAACCGCTTCGTGTCGGCGGCCGAGGCCGTTTCCCAGTCGACCGGCTCGCGGGTGGTGAAAAAGAGGGTCATCAGGGAGCCGACGCGCGTCAGCCGCGCCGGAGTCCCTAGTTCCTCCACGACGTCATGGAGACCCGTGGCGAGGCGCGCGGCGATCGCCTCGAGCCTTTCGTAGGTTCCCGGGGCCTTGAGCAGGCGCAGCGTGACGATGCCCGCGCGGACCGCCAGAGGGTTCCCGCTGAGCGTTCCCGCCTGGTAGACGTCCCCCTCCGGGGCGACCCGGTCCATGATCTCCTCGCGCCCGCCGTAGGCCCCCACGGGCAACCCGCCTCCAAGGATCTTGCCTAGGGTCGTCAGGTCGGGCGTGACGCGGTACTTCTCCTGCGCCCCGCCCAGCGCCAGCCGGAAGCCGGTGATTACCTCGTCGAAGATGAGCACGATGCCGTGCCGCGCGGTGATCTCGCGCAGCCCCTCGAGGTAGCCCGGGCGGGGCGGCACAACCCCCATGTTGGCGGCCACCGGCTCGACGATGAGGCAGGCGATCTCGCGCCCGCGCTCGGTGGCGAGACGGGCAAAGGCGTCGAGGTCGTTGTAGGGACAGACCAGGGTCTGCTCGACAACCCGCGCCGGAATGCCCGGGGTGCCCGGAATGCCGAGTGTCGCCACTCCCGAGCCCGCCTTCACGAGCAGGGCGTCCGCGTGGCCGTGATAGCACCCGTCCATTTTGACGATGAGATCGCGCCTCGTGAAGGCCCGCGACAGCCGCAGGGCCGAGAGCGTCGCCTCGGTCCCCGAGCTGACCAGCCGGATCTTCTCGACCCCCGGGACCGCCTCGACGACGAGGCGCGCCAGTTCGACCTCGTGCGGGTTGGGCGCGCCGAAGGAGGTACCGTCGCGGGCCGCGTCCTGGATCTCGCGGACTACGCCCTCGTGGGCGTGCCCCAGGATGAGCGGCCCCCACGACCCGACGAAGTCGAGGTACTGGTTGCCGTCCACATCGTGAAGGACCGCCCCCTTGCCGCGCGCAAAGAAGATCGGGTCGCCGCCGACCGCCTTGAAGGCGCGCACCGGAGAGTTTACCCCGCCCGGGATCAGCTGGCGCGCCTGCTGGAACAACTTGCGGGAGAGTGTCGGCATGCGTTAGGCGCGCATCAGGCGCGCGGCGTCCTTGGCGAAATAGGTGACGATGAGGTCGGCGCCGGCGCGGCGGATCGAGGTCAGCGACTCCATGATCACCCGGTCGCGATCGATCCAGTTGTTCCGGGCGGCGGCGACCAGCATCGCGTACTCGCCGGAGACATGGTAGGCGGCCACGGGCACCTGGAACTTCCGGCGCACGCGATAGATGACATCGAGATACGGCAGCGCGGGCTTCACCATCACGATGTCGGCTCCTTCCTCGATGTCGAGGCGGACCTCACGGATCGCCTCCCTTGCGTTCGCCGGGTCCATCTGGTGGCTGCGCCGGTCGCCGAACTTCGGCGCCGACTGGGCCGCCTCGCGGAACGGGCCGTAGAAGGCCGAGGCGTACTTGGCGGCGTACGAGAGGATCGGCACGTTCGGGAGCGCGGCCTCGTCGAGCGCTTTGCGGATGGCCGCCACGCGGCCGTCCATCATATCGGAGGGAGCGACGATGTCGGCCCCAGCCTGCGCGTGCGACACCGCCTGCCGCGCCAGCAGCTCCAGGGTCGGATCGTTGGCGACCTCCCCCTTCTCGATCACCCCGCAGTGGCCGTGGTCGGTGTATTCACAGAGGCAGACATCGGTGATCACCAGGAGATCGGCCACCGCCTTCTTGAGCGCGCGCGTCGCTTCCTGGACGATGCCCGCGGCCGCGTATCCGGAAGAGCCCAGGGGGTCCTTTGCCGCGGGAATGCCGAAGAGGAGCACCGCGGGTACGCCGAGCGACTTCGCCTCCTGCGCCTCCGCCACCGCCTCGTCCACCGAGAGATTGTACTGGCCCGGCATAGAGGCGATCTCCTGCCGGATCTTTTTCCCGGGGCGGACGAACATGGGGAAGATGAGATCCGCCGGCGACAATGCAGTCTCGCGCACGAGCGAGCGCAAGGCCTCGGTGCGGCGTAGGCGTCTCAGGCGCTGGACAGGGAATCCCATGGGGCGCGCACCTCCGGGGTCATCCGCGCGTCACGCGGCGTTCTCACTCCGTATCACTCTCGTCCTCGTCGTCATAGAAGAACCCCGCCGCACAATGCGCGCTGCAGAAGACGCGTCCGCTTTTCAGGATGCGGTGCTCCTCGCACACCATCTTGTGGCAGATCGGGCACTTGTAAAGGTAGGCCTTGTCATCCTTGACGCCGCACTCGCAGCAGGACAGCTCCAATGGAGGCTCCTCGCGGACTCCGCGGATTATAGGCCACCGGACCCTCCCACGGTAGCCCCGCGGGCGGAGGGGGGCGGCCCGGGGGCGGCGGGGCACGCGGTCGCGGCGGCCGGATCGGCAAAGACCGCCGGACGGCCGCCGCG
>JANMQK010000171.1:0-11722 GCA_031370485.1 Acidobacteriota bacterium
GCCCAGCTCGACCCGCTCATCCGCGTCGCGGAGTCGAACCTTTCGCTACGTCCGCTGAACGACGGATCGTGGCAGCTGGAGCGAATCAGGTCCAGGAGAAGGCTGGTGATCCCCTTGGCCAGCGTCTGCGGCGGCGCGGCCAACCTGCAACTTTACGAGACCAAGGAAACCTTCGAGGCGGCGGTCCGTGGCGGCGGCAACGAGGCTCGTGGTCGGGTCGTGCTCCGCTCGCCGCAGTCCGTCCTGTACTACCTCGGCGAGCTGATCCGCCCCGGGGGCGAGAAAGCGCTCATCCGCGCGCGCGAGTCGGCGCAGTCGGAAGCATCGCGCCGCCTCTTCGTCGTCCAGGAGGCGGGGCGCTGCCCGCGGCCCGACGTGCGCGTCGATTACGGCGGCGGGACCTACGAGATTCCGGGCGGCGAGAACGAGTGCGATCCCGGTCGCTCGATGCAGGTGCTGGCCTTCACGGGCCAGCTTCTCGCCCTGCAGCAGTCCTCGAAGGACCTGCCGGCCTCGGGCACCCTGCGCGTCATCGGCCAGTAGTCCCACTGCGCCGCCCGCGCGGCATTTGATCGATCGCCGCAGATGCGATAGTCTCGCCCCATGAATCCAAGAGAGATTGCAACACAGGTGGCTTCGGCCGCCATCGTGATCGTTCTCGTCGTCGTGGCCTGGAGCGTCTGGTTCACGGTCGAGCCCGAGGAAGTCGGCATGGTCATGCGGTTCGGCCGCTACGATCGCGTCGCGCAGCCGGGCCTGGGCTACAAGCTCCCCTACCCGATCGAGACGGTGCAGAAGGTGCCGGTGCAGCGGCAGCTCAAGGAGGAGTTCGGCTTCCGGACCGCGGCGGCGGGCGTGAGGACCCGGTACGAGACGGGGGACTTCACGCGCGAATCGCTCATGCTGACCGGCGACCTGAACGTGGCGGTCGTCGAGTGGACGGCCCAGTTCCGCGTCCACGACCCCTACAAGTTCCTTTTCAAGGTCCGCGACGTGCGCAACACCTTCCGTGACATGAACGAGGCGGTGATGCGCGAGGTGGTCGGCGACCGCAGCGTCAACGAGGTGCTCACCGTGGGCCGGCAGGAGGTCGCCTCCGAGGCGGAGACGCGGCTGCAGGCTCTCTGCGACGAGTACGACACGGGGATCAGGGTCGAGCAGATCGTGCTGCAGGACGTCAACCCGCCCGATCCCGTCAAGCCGTCGTTCAACGAGGTCAACCAGGCGCAGCAGGAGCGGGAGAAGCTGATCAACGAGGCGAAGGCCGAGTACAACAGCATCATCCCGCGGGCGCGCGGCGAAGCCGAGCAGACGGTCCAGCGGATGGAGGGCTACGCCACCGACCGCGTCAACCGCTCCAAGGGGGACGCCGATCTCTTCAAGGCTCTCCTGGCCGCCTACCGCCGGGCCCCCGAGGTGACGCGCCGGCGCATCTACCTCGAAACGATGAACGACATCCTGCCCAAGGCGACGCGCAAGATCATCGTCGACGACCAGCTGAAGAGCATCGTGCCGCTTCTGAACCTGGAAGGGGACAAGAAGTGAAGCCCCACATCGTTGTCGCCATTGTCGTGGCCATCGTGGCCCTGCTGGGGCTGGCGGTCGCGACCGGGGCGCTCTACCAGGTCGGCGAGGCCGAGCAGGTGGTGATCACCCAGTTCGGCGAGCCGGTGGGCCAGCCGGTCACCGCGCCGGGGCTGCACCTCAAGACCCCCTTCGTCCAGGTGGCACATTACTTCGACAAGCGGTTCCTGGAATGGGACGGCACCCCGAACCAGATCCCGACCCGCGACAAGCGCTTCATCTGGGTCGACTGCTACGCCCGCTGGCGCATCACCGACCCGCTGCTCTTTTTCCAGCGGCTGCGCGACGAAACGGGCGCGCAGTCACGGCTGGACGACATACTCGACGGCGAGACCCGCAACACGATCGCCAAGCACGATCTCATCGAGGTCGTGCGAAGCACCGACCGGGCCCTGGTCCTTGGAGAGGACATCGCGTCCGGCGCGGCCCCTGAGGCGCCGCCCACGATCCACATCGGTCGCGAGAAGCTGTCCCGGGAGGTCCTGAAGGCCGCGGCGGCGCGCACCAGCGACCTGGGTCTCGAGATCGTCGACTTCCGCTTCAAGCGGATCAACTATGTCGAGGCGGTCCAGCAGGAGGTCTTCGCGCGGATGATCTCCGAGCGCAAGCGTATCGCCGAGCAGTACCGCTCGGAGGGCGCGGGCGAGGCGGCCCGCATCAGCGGGCAGAAGGAAAGAGAGTTGCAGGTCATCACGTCCGAAGCCTACCGCAAGGCCCGGGAGATCAAGGGCCGTGCCGACGCCGAGGCGGCCGACATTTATGCCAGGGTCTACAACCAGGACCCCGAGTTCTACCGTTTCCTCAAGACCATGGAGACCTTCCGCACGACGGTCGACGGCGAAACGGTGCTTCTCCTCTCGACCAAGGGGGATTTCTACCGCTATCTCGGAACAACCAAGTAGCCCGCGGCAGCCGGCGCGACACGGTGCCGGACAGAAGCGGCGTCCCAGTCGATGACGAGGCCCTTGCCGATGCCGCGCGCCGCCTCCGCGCCGTACAGCCGTTCGACGAGCCACAGCGCGACGTCGTAGGATTTCGCGCCGCCGACCGAGGTCAGCGCGCGGCCCGCATCCACGAACGAGACCTCCCTCACCAGATCGACCTTCGGGAACATCCGGCCGAAACGGTCCTGGTCCGCCGGGAAGGTCGTCGCCTGCACTCCGTCGAGCAACCCCGCCTTCGCCAGCACGAACGCCCCATCGCACAGTGAGACCACGTGGCGCGCCTTCGTCCCGGTGGCGCGAACCCACTCGATCAGGGCGCGGTTCTCCAGGTCGGAGTCCATCGAATGCTCCGCCGAGGGCACGACCAGCACGTCGATCGGCCGCGAGTTCGCGAAGGAATGATCCGGGTTCAGCCTCAGCCCTTCGAAGGTCCGCACCGGCCGGCCGTCGGGTGACACCGTGAAGGTCTCCGGCCAGTCGCCGGGCGAGTGGAAGCGCACGTGCTGCAGGACGTCGTAGGGCGCCACCAGCTCCGAGTTGTACACACCGTCCACGACCAGGAAGGCGACCGTGCGCGGCCCCCGGGCCCTCGCCCCGTCGGGCGCCGCGGCCTCGGCCGAAGCCCCGGCGCCGTTGGCGTGCGCGTATTCCTGGGCGAAGCGGATGCGGTTGGCCGGGCTGGGGTGCGAGTACATCAAGGCCTCGATCAACGGGTTGACCTCATACTCCGAAAGGTCGTACCGGCCGAACTTGATGAAGGATGACGCCGCTGCGAGAGGGTCCTTCACGACCTCCAGGCCGAAGACGTCGGCCTGGTGCTCCTGCGCCCGGCTGGCGGTCGCGAGGACGGGGGACACGACAAGCAGGAAGACGCTCGCGATCAGGATCATGAGCGGCAGGGACGCCGGCTCCGCCAGGGCGGCGATGCCGAGGGGCGGACGGCGCGCGATGACGGAGCGCGCCATCCTGTCGACGAGGTAAAGCGCCACGAAGATCACGACCGAGAGCAGCGCGATGAACTTCCAGACGTGATGGAGCACGTAATGGCCCATCTCGTGCCCCATGATGAAGCGGATCTCCCGGGGCGCGAACCGTCTCAGGATGGTGTCGTACAGGACGATGCGCTGCGATCCGAGCAGCCCCGTGACATAGGCGTTGTTGTGCTCCGACTGGCGGCTGGCGTCCACCTGGTAGACCTCCCCCGCCGGGATGCCCTGCGCCCGGGCCAGATCGAGGATCTCCCCCCGCAGCGTCTTGTCCTTGAGAGGCTCGAAGGTGTTGAAAAGCGGATCGATGTAAACCGGCGCGACCGCCATGCCGAGCACCAGGAAGAGGACCCCCAGGACCCCGCCGGCCACCCACCACGCCCGGCCCAGGCGCCGGATGGCGACATAAAGAAGCGTGAAGAAGATCGCCTGGAGCACGATCGACACGAGAAGCCCCTTCCCCTGGTCGCCCAGCCAGGCGGCGAACGTCTGATTGGCGAAGCCGTAGGCTTTCTCCCGCACGTACGAGCGATAGACCCTGAGGGGGAAGGAAGCGGCGAAGGTCACGGCGCCGAGGAGCACGACGTAGATCGCGACTTCGAGGTTCGGCCCGCGCGCCACGCGCCGGGCGATTCCCTGGAGGCGCACCGCGAAGCCGCTGAAGACGATGAGGGCGAGCACCCCGATCGACCAGAGCGAGCCGAGGGCGAAAAGCAGATAGCCGCCGTGGGAATAGGCCTCCATGCGGGGGTCGTCCGCCGGCACGGCCCCCAGGGCGTCTTCCACGATTGCCGGCGCCGCCGTGGGCGCGGCCCCTGGAACCGGCACGGCGCCCGTCAGCAGCGCGGCGGCCAGGACGGCCGCAGCGAGTGCGCAGAGCGGGCGCCGCGTCATCGTCCCACCCGCCTCGCACGTGGACGGTTCCGCACCATGTCGGCGAACCGCGCCAGGCGCCGGTCGACGAGCCCCAGGACGCTTGCAGCTCGACTTGATCTTGTGGAGAATCCGCTTCACGGTGCTCGTCCGGCCGGTCCCGCCGATCCCGCAGACGAAGACGTGGTAGCCGGGGGCGTAAAGCTGGATCCCCATCCTCATGGCGCGGATCGCGCGCTCCTGGCCAATAATTCCAAGCCCGGAGAGCGTCGATCGGGGAACCGAGAGATTGTGGCGCCTCGGGCTGCAGTTCCAGCGCAGGTCCTTCGGCTGGAGCCTGCGGGCGCCCTCCGCGACGGCGCGTCGCGCCATGGCCGCTAAGAGCGTCCCGACCGTGGGAGCCCCTGGGCCGCCGCGCCGGCGGACCGCCCTTCGGCCGGTTCCGTGCGTTCGAGGAGACGACCCCTGGTGAACGACACCGGGATGGAGCCGTACGACAGCAGCCGGTCGTGGAACTCCCGCAGGGTGAACGCGGGGCCCCGCAGGCGGCGGTACTCCTCGCGCAGGGCCAGGATCTCCTCCTTCCCGACGGCGTAGGACATCGGCTGCGTCGCGCTTCGCGCGTAGCGCAGCACCTCCCCCCGGGCGCTCGGCTCCTCCAGGCAGGCGACATCGACGAGCATCCGCACCGCCTCCTCCACCGTCATGCCGCGCGTCTGCATCCCGGTGTCGATCACGACACGGCAGGCGCGCCACAGCTGGTCTTTCAGCTGCAGCACCCGGGCGCGCGGGTCCTTGTAGAACCCCTCCTCGGCCATCAACTCCTCGCAGTAGAAGGCCCAGCCTTCGATGAGCACCGCGGTCACGAACAGGTGCCGGACTTTGCGCCGCGAACGGTTGGCGAGCGTGAGCTGCAGGTGGTGGCCGGGATACCCCTCGTGGGCCACGGTGCCCGGGATCCCGGGGCGCAGGTGATCCAGCAGGCAGCTTTCGCGGGCCTCCGGGGTGGCGTCGTCGGGCGGGGGCGTCACCCAGAAAAAGCCCCGCTGGTCGGCCTCGAAGGGACCGGGAGGGACGTACGCCGCGAAGGGACAGACCGATCTCTGGAAGGAGGGTGTCTCGACCACTTCGAGAATCTCGCCGGAGGGCAGGCCCACGAGATCCCGTGCTCGGACAAACTCGCGCGCCCTGTCGACTTCGCGCCGGTACTCGGCCAGCAGGCCGTCCCGGTCCGGATGATCGCTTTTCCACCCGGAGACCAGGTCCCGCCAGGTGCGGTGCGGATCGATCCCGCGCGCCGCCTCCTCGAGCCGCTCCTGGGCTTGCGTGACGAGCCTTTGGCCCTTCTCAAACAGCGCGTCGGCGTCGATGGACAGGCCGTGCTGCTTCTCGAGGAGGAAATCGAAGGTGGCGCGCCCGGTCGCGAACTCACCCGATGCGTTATGGAGGAGCGGGCCGTCGAGCGACCGCGCGAAGTGGTCGAGGGCTGTCCGCGCCTCCGCCAGGGCGCGCGTCAGGTCGGCCTGCGCGGCGCCGGCGCGGGGGACGAGATCGCGGTCGAGCTCGGCAAGGAAGGCCTGGCTGCCACGGACCTGCCGCGCCCCCGCCTCGACCCAGGGGCGCGGGATCTCCGTGCCGTCACCGAGATTGCGTTCGGCCTGCCGCAGCAGGGCCGGGACCTGGCCGAGGCGCAGCGCCGCGCTCCGGGCGCGTTCCGGCAACGGCGCGAAATCGCGCTGGACCAGGTAATAGACGCCGTAGAGAATCTCGTCCAGGTAGAGGCTCGGATCCCGGAACGGGGCGCGGACATCCTCGAGAAGCCTCGCCTCGACCTCGAGGCCGTCGGCCAGAAGCGCCAGGTCGAGGGCGTCGTCGGGATCGACCGGAGGATTCTCCTCCAGCCGCCGCCGGGCCTCCCGGCCGTGCGCGAGGAAGGCGCGGCGCCTGTCCTCGATGGCGTCTGCGTCGTAATCGGCCAGGCGGTGATCGTGATCATGGATCCCCGCCGCCGTCGCCACGGTCGGCGCCACGCTATAGAGGTAGCCCGTCGCCGCGTCGATGAGGTCCTGGGGAGACCCGCTTGGCGCCCTTTTCGTCACCATCCACCCCCGCCGGGCCCCTCCCTCCGGCTCCCGGCCCGCGTAACTATATATGAAGGACAGGGCCGAATTCCCCGTTGCCCTTTCCTCGCGGACCCAGCGCTGAAGCGCCGCGCCCCGCGCCCGCCGGGCCGTCTGAGACGGAGCGCCGGGGCCCCTCCGCGCGGTCTTCCGCGCGGAGGGCGGCGCGCAGCGAAGCGAGGGGAGGTGTCGCGCAGCGACACCGGACCCGTGCCCGGCGGCCGCAGGGCGCGGCGCATGGGGCACTTTGCGTTGACACCCGCGGAGGGCTTGGCTATATTGGCCGCTCTCTCGTCAGCGCATTGCCCACCGGTATCACGGAGTCACGATGGCACGCAGCAAGTCGCCGCGGCGCGCGGCCGCCGGAATCGACGTTCTCCTGGAAGAAAACCGCCGGTTTCGTGCGCCCGCCCTGTTCAAGAAGCAGGCGAACATCAACGACCCCAAGGTCTACGCCCGCGCCGCGAGGAATCCCGAGAAATTCTGGGCATCCTTCGCCAGGGAGCTCGCCTGGTTCCGCCCCTTCAAGAAAACACTGGCCTGGGAGCCGCCGCACGCCCGCTGGTTCGTCGGGGGCGTCACGAATATCGCCTACAACTGCCTCGACAGACATCTGAAGACCTCCAACCGGAACAAAGCGGCGCTGATCTGGGAAGGTGAGCCCGGCGAGGAACGCACCCTGACCTACGGCCAGCTGCACCGCGAGGTCTGCCGCTTCGCCAACGTGCTCAAAGGCCTCGGCGTCGGCAAGGGGGACAGGGTGACCCTATACCTGCCGATGATCCCCGAGCTGGCGATTGCCATGCTGGCCTGCGCCCGCATCGGCGCCGTCCACAACGTCGTGTTCGGCGGCTTCTCGGCGGAGGCCCTGCGCGACCGGATCAACGACTGCCAGTCGACCGTGCTCGTGACCGCCGACGGAGGTTACCGGCGCGGGGCGGAGGTGCCTCTCAAGCGGATGGCGGACGAGGCCCTGGAGGCGACCCCCACCATCCGCCATGTGATCGTGGTGAAACGGGGCAACTTCACGATTCACGTCAAGGAAGGCCGCGACCATTTCTGGCACCGTCTCATGGAGGACGCGGCGTCCGACTGCCCCGCCGAGAGGGTCGACGCCTCCGACGTCCTGTTCATCCTCTACACCTCCGGGACGACCGGAAAGCCGAAGGGCATCGTGCACTCGACCGGCGGCTACATGGTCGGCGTCTACGCCACGACACGGTGGGTCTTCGACCTGAAGCCCGAGGATGTCTTCTGGTGCACCGCCGACATCGGGTGGGTGACCGGGCATTCGTACGTGGTCTACGGGCCGCTCCTCAACGGGGCCACGGTGCTGATGTACGAGGGCGCCCCGGACTGGCCGGACCGGGGCCGGTTCTGGCAGTTGTGCGAGAAGCATCGCGTGTCGGTGTTCTACACCGCCCCGACCGCCATCCGGACCTTCATGCGCTGGGGGGTCGAGTGGCCCGACCGGCACGATCTCTCCTCGTTGCGCCTGCTCGGCAGCGTGGGCGAGCCGATCAACCCCGAGGCCTGGATCTGGTACCAGAAAACCATCGGCGGCGGGCGCTGCCCGGTGGTGGACACATGGTGGCAGACCGAAACCGGGATGATCCTGATAACCCCCCTTCCCGGGATCACGACGACCAAACCGGGCTCGGCGACCCGGCCCTTCCCCGGAATCAGCGCCGAGGTCCTCGACGAACAGGGCAGGGTGGTCAAAGAGGGGGGCGGCTATCTGGCCATCACGCGGCCCTGGCCGGCAATGCTGCAGACCATTTACGGCGACCCGGAGCGCTACATCAAGCAGTACTGGTCGAAGTGGGACCAGAAGACCTATTTCCCCGGGGACGGCGCCCGGCGGGATCGGGACCGCTATTTCTGGCTGCTCGGCAGGGTCGACGACGTGCTGAACGTGGCCGGACACCGCATCGGCACGATGGAGGTCGAGAGCGCCCTCGTCGATCACCCTTCCGTCGCGGAGGCGGCGGTCGTCGGCAAGACCCACGAGGTCAAGGGACAGGCTCTGGCCGCCTTCGTCACCGTGAAGGAGGGGATCGCGGCCGACAGCAAGCTGTCGGACGATCTGAAGCACCACGTGGCGCGCAAGATTGGCGCGCTCGCCCGGCCGGACGACATCATCTTCGCCGGAGAGCTTCCGAAGACCCGCTCGGGAAAGATCATGCGGCGCCTCCTCCGGGACATCGCCGAGGGGAAAGCGCTCGGCGACATCACGACCCTGGCGGACGCTTCCGTCCTCGAGACCCTGAGGCGGAAGTACATGGAGGACTGACCGCGGATACCGCGGCGCCGGGCCCCTTCTAGGCTGGCGTTCGCGAGCCGAAGAGTTTCCGGCGGAGCCATTCGATCGGATCGTAAAAGCGATCGACCACGCGCTCCTTGAGCGGGATGATGCCGTTGTCGGTGATCCCGATGTGTTCCGGGCAGACCTCAGTGCAGCAGCGCGTGATGTTGCACAGGCCGGATCCGAACTCGCTCCGTATGGCCGGGATGCGGTCGGCGGTGTCGAGAGGATGCATCTCGAGCGAGGCGAGACGGATCATGAAACGAGGCCCGACGAAGGATTTCTTCGCCTCGCGGTCGCGCAGGACGTGGCAGACGTCCTGGCACAGGAAGCACTCGATGCACTTGCGGAACTCCTGCACCCGGTCGACATCCTTCTGCATCATCCGGTGCTGCCCGTCAGGGCCGCGCGGCGCGGGCTTGAAGGGCGGGATCCTCCTGTTCTGCTCGTAGTTCCATGAGACGTCGGTCACGAGGTCACGGGTGACCGGGAAAGCCTTCAGCGGCTGCACGGAAATCACGGCGTCCGGCTCGTACTGGTTCATGCGCGTCATGCAGGCCAGCCGGGGCCGGCCGTTGATCTCCATGCTGCACGAGCCGCATTTCCCCGCCTTGCAGTTCCAGCGGACCGCAAGGTCCTGGGCCTGGAGCGCCTGGATGCGGTGGATGACATCGAGGACGACCATCCCCGGATCGACCTCGACCCGGTACTCGACGAAGCGGCCTCCCTTTGCGTCGCCGCGCCAGACCTGAAATATCCTCTCAGCCACGCGCCCCCTCCAGTTGCTCGAGCGTGGCGTACGCGACATCCGACAGCTCCTTCGAAGGCGCTGTACGCTCCACCTTGACCGCCTCCATCCCGTCTTTCCCCTTGCGGACGACCATGTTGACCTTCAGCCACTCCTCGCGCTCTTCCGGGTGATCGAGCCGCGTGTGCGCGCCGCGGCTCTCCTCGCGGACGAGCGCGGCCCGGGTGACCGCTTCCGCGGTGACGAGCAGCGAGCGTACGTCGATGGCCGCGTGCCACCCCGGGTTGTACTGCGACGCCCCCGGCGCCTTGACGCGGGCGCCCTCGGCCTTGAGCCGGTCGATCTCCTTGAGGGCGGTCTTGAGCTCCTCCGCGGTCCTCACGATGCCGACATAGCGTCCCATGACCCCCTGCAGGTCTTCCTGCAGCAGGTAGGGATTGGCGCCGGTCTCGCGGTTGAGGATGTCGGTGGCGCGGCGCATGCCCGCCTTCACCCGGTCCTCCGGGACGGGCGGCATGTCGCGGACCGAGGCCGCGTAGCGCGCGGCCCCCTGCCCCGCCAGCCGGACGAAGACCAGGAGATCGGAGAGGGAATTGCCCCCCAGGCGGTTGTCCCCGTGCAGCGCCGCGGCGCACTCCCCGGCCGCGAACAGCCCCGGCACATTCGTCATCTGTGAGTCGGCATCGACCCGCACACCGCCCATGAAATAGTGCAGCGTCGGCCCGACTTCCATCGCTTCCTTTGTGATATCGACCTCCGCCAGCTCCTTGAACTGGTGGTACATCGAGGGGAGCTTCTTCCTGATGAGATCGGCCGGCTGGCGCGAGGCGATGTCGAGGAAAACTCCGCCATGCGGCGAGCCCCGCCCTTCATTGACCTCCCTGGTGATGGCCCGCGCCACGACGTCGCGCGTCAGAAGCTCCGGGGGCCGGCGCGCCGCCGTGTCCCCCTTCAGCCAGCGGTTCGCCTCCTCCTCCGTCTGGGCGGTCTCCGACGCGAACCTCGGGGGGATGTAGCCGAACATGAAGCGTTCCCCCTTGTTGTTGACCAGGATCCCGCCGTCGCCCCGCACCCCTTCCGTGACCAGCGTGCCGCGCACCGAGGGGGGCCAGACCATGCCGGTCGGGTGGAACTGCGTGAACTCCATGTCCATCAGCTCGGCGCCCGCCTCGTACGCTAGCGAATAGCCGTCGCCCGTGTACTCCCATGAGTTCGAGGTGATACGCCAGGCCTTGCCCCCTCCCCCGGTGGCCAGGATCACCGCCTTGGCCCTAAGAACCACGAACCGGCCGGTTTCGCGGTAGTAGGCCAGGAGCCCCGCGATCCGTCCGCCGTCCAGGAGAAGCTCGAGGGCCGTGCATTCCATGTAGACCTTGAAGCCCTGGTGGATGCCGTGATCCTGGAGTGTGCGGATGATCTCGAGCCCTGTGCGGTCCCCGACGTGCGCCAGCCGCGGATACCGGTGCCCGCCGAAGTTGCGCTGGCTGATCAATCCCTGCTGGGTGCGATCGAACACCGCGCCCCACTCCTCGAGCTCGCGCACGCGGTCGGGCGCCTGCTTGGCGTGCAGCTCCGCCATGCGCCACTGGTTCAGGAACTTCCCCCCCCGCATCGTGTCGCGGAAATGGATCTTCCAATTGTCCCGGGGATCGACGTTTCCAAGCGCCGCCGCGACACCCCCCTCGGCCATCACCGTGTGGGCCTTGCCAAGGAGCGACTTGCACACGAGGCCGACGCGCACCCCCGCCGAGGCGGCGGCGATCGCGGCCCGCAGGCCCGCGCCACCCGCTCCGATCACGAGCACGTCATGCTCGACGCGCTCGTACTCAGCCATGCGACTCCGGGCTCACAGGATCCGCCAGTCGGTAAAGACGCCGATGGAGCAGAGGCGGACGTAGAGGTCGGCGAACATCACGCCGACGAGGCTGAGCCAGGCCCACCGCTGGTGACCGCGGTTGAGACAGCTGACGCCATCGTACGCGCGCTTGCGGACGGGCGAGCGCGAGAGGCGGTCGAGGTAGCCGCCGATGACGTGCCGCAGCGAGTGGCAGCCGAGCGTATAGCCGCTGAGCAGCGTGACATTCGCGAGCAGCACCAGCGAGCCGACGCCGACGCCGAACGACTCTCGGCCGGTCGCGGGATCCGCGAACCAGAACCCGCGC
>JANMQK010000053.1:0-22461 GCA_031370485.1 Acidobacteriota bacterium
TGTCCCCCGGCTGGATCGCCAGGTTCAGCGCCGGATTGCGGCTGATCATCAGGTCGTCGACACTCACCGTCAGCTTTTCTCCCGTGGTCCCGTCTTTCCCCGGCCGGATGACGTAAAGCTCGGCCCCGGCCTGCGGCGTCAGGCCGCCGGCCTGTGAGAGCACCTCGAGCAGCGTGCGCGACCCGAGCATCTCGTACACCCCGGGCTTCCCCACCGCGCCGATCACCGAGACCTTTTTACTGCCGTACTCGCGGACGAAGACCGAAACCTGGGGGTCCTGCAGGTATCTCTTGGTCAGCTCTTCGCGCAGCTTCGATTCGAGCTGCATCGAGGTCAATCCATCCACCCTCATTTCGCCGAGCAGCGGCAGCGAGATCGTCCCCTTGGCAGAGACGCGCACGGTCCGGCTCAGGTCGGGGATTTCGAACACGCTGATCTCGAGCAGGTCCTCCGGGCCTACCGGATGATCTTCCGCGGCCGCGGGAGCGCCGTTGGCGGACTCGGCGGAGGCGCCCGGCGGGCGGGGCACCCGCTGGGCCGGCTCCTGCTGGGCGGAATCAGGCTGCGCGCCGGTGGTGTCGACGTCCGCGGCGCCCGGAGCCCCGATGGCGAGAAGGAGAAAGGCGGCGACGAGAAAGCGTCTCATGGATCCCCTAGAAGCTGTAGGTCGAGCCGAAAGCGTACAGGTTGCGCGTCCTGTCGAACAGATCATCCGTCGAATCCCTCACCAGGCGCGCGCCGGTCGCGACGATGGACACCTTTTCGTTCACCCGGTAGCGCAGGCTGGCCTGGTAGCGCGTGATCCGGTCGTCCCGGATACCCGTGAACGGGTCGGTCAAGGTGGCTGTGATCGCGACCGGATAATTGTTCGAGCCGCGGCCATAGAGCACCTCGCCGCTCACGCGCCTCGAGAAGAACTGCTCCACGGCCGCCGAGCCCTCGGTGCCGATGAAATAGAGGTTCCCCGCGACCACCGAGAAAACGAGATCCCGCGCGAACTCGAGCTTCAGCCGGGTCGAGTGCCCGAGCCGGGTCGCCAGGTGCGCCTCACCCACGGTGAGCCGCCGGTCCCCCTCCTGGAGGTCGAACGCGTTGAACGACTTGACGCCGACCTTGATCTCCCCCTGCAGCGTCGCCGAGGGGTCGAACCGCACTCCCGGCAGTATCGAGACCGCGCGATGGCTGCCTCTACGGTCCGTGTCCGAGAACTCGATCCGCTCGACCACCCCTTCCAGCAGGAAGGTCGTCTTCGGCAGCAGCCGCATCTCGCTGGCCACGGACAGTGTCGTCTGGTCGCGGTCGAGGAGGCTTGCGTCGAAGGACAACCCGGTGTCATCGGAGGAGTAGTTGATCTTCTCCTGGCGGAGGTAGGCCCGCATCCCGAGCCTGCTCGTGCTGCGCGTGCGGATCGCCGCGGTCAGCGCGTTGTTCTGCGATCGCAGGCGCTGGTCGATCTCGGTATTGGGACGCTCGCGCACGTTGGAGTACTTGTCCTCGAGCGACACCTCAAGGCTCTTGAGGAGAAGAATCCCCCGGGCCCTCGAGAAGCCGTTCCAGTGGTTGAGGTCGGTGTTCGAGGAGAAGGCGACGTAGTCGAGCTCCTGGGAGAGCACCAGGCCGCCCCGGTCCCCCGTCAGGAGCTGGGCCTGCAGCCCC
Source organism: Acidobacteriota bacterium (assembly GCA_031370485.1). Lineage (GTDB taxonomy): Bacteria > Acidobacteriota > Polarisedimenticolia > Gp22-AA2 > Gp22-AA2 > JANMQK01. Next base: position 1,657 of record JANMQK010000053.1, read on the forward strand.
GCCCCGGCGGTGCCGGTCGTGTCTCCTTGGCTGTCCCTGGCGTCGAAGCGGATGTTGTCGTCGTAGCCGACGTCTTTCAGGAACAGGACCGGCTTCAGATGGAAGGGTCCGGCGCGGCGCGTGCCCTCGGTGGACAGATCGGGGTCGGGGCCGCCTCCGACCGTGCCCGCCGCCGCCGGAAGCGCCAGGCAGAAGGCGATCGCGGACAGAACGTGAACCGCTATGCTCGGCCGCACTCGCTCCTCCGCGCGGCAGGACACTCCCGTCGCACTCGTTGCGATGTCTCACTTCGTGGTTCTGGCCGCCATGGACCAGGTTGGAAACTGCGACAGCCTATGGTGCCGACGGGCTCGCGTTCTTGTCTTTTCCGCCGCCGTTCGCGACGGCCAGGATCGCGCCGATGCCCAGAACTGAAATCAGCCCGATCCCTTCCGGCCTGCGCCAGAAGTTCCTGGGGACGGCGGCTGAATTCGACGAGGGGCCGATGGGCGTGGCGCTGCCCTTCGGCTCGGCCATCCCCGCGATCTTGCGGTTCGCCGGCCGCTCGGGCTGCACGGAGTAGGAGAGCGCCACGCGCTGGTTGCGGGACAGGTCCACGAGGTTGTCGGTCACGAAGACTTCGCCCGCCACCTCGATGGCGATGTCGTACGTCCCGTCCGTGAGGCCCAGAATCTCGTACGCCCCGTTCTCTCCGGTCAGATTGCTGGGGTAAGGCCTGCCGGTCCGGACGTCGATCGCGGTGACCTTGGCGCCGGCCAGCTTGGTCTTCTCGTCCGCCTGATAGATGACGCCACGGATCGCGCCGTCGGGCTGCCCTTCGGCCGCCACGGCGATAACGGGCCCGGCAGCCAGAGAAAAGGCGAGGACTGCCGTCATCATCGGGCGTAACCCCGGCCAAGCGCGATGGACCATCAGGACACCTCCGTCGAGTGGATTCCGATTCAGCACGCTATCTTATAGACAATTCGACCGCTTGGGTCAATAGGGCAGTCAGGCCCGCATGAGCGCGCCCACGAGGAGCAGCACCCAGACCGACTTGCAGGTCTCGAAGTTCGACAGACGGGACGCCTCGCACATCTCGTCCAGTGACGATGGCTGGGCACACCTTGCAAGCATCTCCCGCTCTTCGGGCTTGAGCGGCAGGTTCTTCACGATTTCCTCGGCGCCGTTCGCGGCGAGGTACTCGGCGTTGATGCCGCCCACCTGCTCATAGACCCGGCCCCACGAGTTGATGCGCCGGACCCCTTCGACCACGACGACATCGCCGGGCACGCCGATCGTCACCCGTTCGCGATCCGGCCCGGCCGGCTCGAAGGAGAACTGCCCCTGCGTCCAGTGGAACAGCGACAGGATGATCTCCGTGACCTGGAGGCGTACGCAGGCGTCCACTTCGGGCTGGGTTGACATCTTCCACCTGACGAGCACTTCCCCCAGGCGGTCCTTGGTGGCCAAAGACACCTCGAGCGCCTTGAGAAGGTGCTTCAGAGAGACGGCGCCCTCCTTGAGCAGGACCTGGTTCAGCCGGTCGTCACGGTCGTTCGACGAGGCGAAGAGCACGCGGCCCTCGGCGATCTGGACATTTTTCGTGACCCCTCGTTGGGTGCAGGAAAGGACCCCGGTGGCCGCGCGGACCCACAGGTCGTGAAACAGTGACGGAATCGTGACCGACAGGATTTCGCCCTTCTGGGGAGAAGTTGGGGGCGCTGCGGCCTTTACGGCCCGCTTGCTCATGGTTCGCAAAAGATAGGGGTTTCATGACCCCCGGTCAATCGGGTAGGAACCCTATGGCACCTGAGTCGGGCTTCCGCGGAACCCATCACCGCAGGGCGGCCAGCATCCTCGTCGCGGCGGCGGCGGCGGAAGGCCCGTCCCCCGTGTCCAGGGTGCTGGCGGCGGCCCCCGCCGCGGCCTCGAAGGCGGCGCGCGCCGACTTCGGGTCGCCCCGGCGCAGCGCGCAGAGTCCCTGATAATACTGCACCGTTCCCGACGAAATGCCGGTCCCCGGCGGAAGCGTGGCCCTGGCGAACCCCTCCGAGTTCGCCTTGTCGAACTCCCGGAAATGCATGAAAGCCACCCCCAGGTTAAGCAGGGCGACCCCCCGCGAGACCTCGTCCGAGGCGGCGCGGGATCGAAGCCGGAACTCTGCCAGCGCGCGGTTGTAGAGCACGCTCGCATCGGTCAGCGGCAGCACCACCGGCGCCTCTCCCGGCGAGACCCGCACCGTCCGCTGGCCGCCGGGGCCCTGGACGGCGAGAACGACCGCCGACTTGAGTCCGCCGGGACGGGTCGCCGCCGCCTCGAGCGCCTGGCTCACATCGTTCACCGATCGCACCTTTCGATCACCCACCATCTGCACCGTGTCGCCGGCGCGCAGGCCCGCCTTGGCCGACGGGCTTCCGGGAAGAACGCGCACAACGAGGGGGCCTCCCGTGCCGCCCTCGTCGAGCAGCGTGTCAACCAGCCCCATTCCCCACCAGGCGCCATCTTCGGGAGGCGCGCTGTCCAGCCGGTCCACGAACTCGCGCAGGCCGTCGGACCGGTCGGTGCGCACCACGACCACGTCGGGCGCCGGGTGAAAGGCCGAATAGAGTGCCAGGGTCCAGGTCTTGGCGGGGTCCTTGTCCAGGACCAGGCCGGCGAGCACCAGGTCGGCGTGCGCCTTGGCGGAGGCGGAGGCGACGAGCGCCGGCGGCAGAATCGTCCCGGCCCGGACTTCGTTGGGATCGCTGATCATCCATTTGATGATGTCGGCGCGGATATCCGCCAGGACCTCCCGCGATCGCACGAGGTTGACCGTCTTCAGCCCCTTGGCGAGCTCGTCCGTGAGCGGCTTGTCCTCGTCGCTCCAGATGGCGCGCCCCCAGTCGTCCAGCCGGAAAGTGCCCGCATAGAGGAGCGTCGGGCGAAGACGCACGTCCAGCGTGTTGATCTGCCCCTGAGTGACGCGGATCCGCTCGCTCCACGACCCCACGTCCGGCTTGATGATCTCCACGTCCCGCGAGCCGCCGCACAGGCCGGTCAGTGTGAGGGGTGTCGTCCCCTTCTTGTCGCCGTCGATCAGGACATCGGCGCCCGAAGGGGTGGACGAGATGCGCAGGTCGGCCCGCGCCTCCTTGAGCACGACCGGGGAGAAGCGCAACGGCGCATCCTGCTCGAAGTCGAGCGTCACCTTGACCGTCATCGTCACCGGCTGGTAGCAGTCGTGCTCGAAGGTCACCTTGTGATCGCCCGGCGTCACCAGCGGAACGGGAAGCGGGGCCGAGGCGTTCTGCGGGTCGAACCCGTACCGGGTCGCCATGGCGACGACATCGGCCGTGGGCGGACCGGACGTCGCTCCCGCGGGCTTGCCGTCGAACGTGACGATTGTGCCCGCGGGGACCGTGATGAACTCGATCGATCTCTTCGTGGGTCGCAGGCGCACCGACTTGCGCGTCTCGGCCCCCACTGTCGCCAGAAGGGTCTCGATGTAGGGCTCGTACCCGTCCAGCTCGACGCGCAGGTCGTGACGTCCCGCCAGGACCCTCAGTTGTCCCAGCTGCCTGGGGTCGACGGGCTGGCCATCCACGACCACGCGCGCCCGGGGCGGCTGCACGTCGAGCACCATGACTCCCACGAAACGTTTCAGGACGCTGTCGAAGAGATCGACGACCTTGGGAGAGAGAGTCTCGCGATCGATCGTGTAGGTGGGGTCGAGACGCAGCAGGGACTCGAAATCGGTCCCCGCGGCCTTGGCGTTGCCGAGGTTGAAATAGGCCCGGGCCCGCAGGTCGTAGGCGGCGGTGATCAGCTTCAGCTCCTCGCTGCTCAGGTCGGAGGCCTTGACCGCCCGGCGCGAGTCGAGGAGAGTGCCGAGATCCTTCACCGCCCCCGCGAAGTCGAGGTTTTCGATCCGTTCCTGGGCCCGGGCGAAGGACGCCCGCAGCGCCTTGAGACCGGCGGTGAGATCCTCCTCTTCCTGGGCGGCGGCTTTCCTTTGCCCCGCCCCGGCCGCGAGGGCCGCCCCGAGGAGCAGTGCCGCCGCGATGTGTACAGCGCGGGATCTCACTGGTACCTCACGACCTGTCCCGTCTTGCGGCCCGCGAGATAGAGCCTGCCGAGCGCGTCCACGGCCACTGCGGCGGGATCGCCGAGACGGGACCGCACCTCGCGGGAAATCCGGAGGGTCGAGATCAGCTTGCCCGCGGGGTCGGCCACGACCACGGCATCGGCCCGCTCGTCCAGGATGAACAGGTCTCCGAGGCTGTCGACGGCCAGCGCCGATGCTTCCTGGATGCCGAGGGCCGACAGGGAAATCGTGGAGGTCACTTTCGCCTCGTGCAGCTCGGTCACCATCCGGGCGCGGCCGTCCAGGACGTAAACCGCGTCGTCCTCCCCCATGGCGATGTCGATGAAGCGTCCATCCTTGCCCGCCGGTCGGATCGTGCCCGCCAGGCGCCGGTTGCGATCGAAGATCGAGATGGCGTTGGCGCGCCGGTCGAGCAGGTAGACCCGTCCCGCCGAATCGACCGCGATTGGGCCGAAATCGGACAGCGTCTTCCCTTCGGCGTCCTTGAGATCGGGCCCGGCCCAGTGCCGCGCGTTCACCGCGATCTGCTCACGACCGGAGATATAGACCGCCAGGCCGTCCGGTGCCGCCACGAATTCGGGCTCGGGATGGGCGATCCTCTCGCGCACCCTCCCCTTGGCGTCGAGGCGGAATACTCCCTGCGACTTGGGCGAGGCGATCACCGCGAGCCCTTGGGGATCGATGGCGATGTCGGTCGCGCCGCGCGGGCCGCCGTCCGATCCCGCGCGGGCCACGCCCTCCGAGCCGTAGCCATCGTCGAAGCGGTAAGGATTGGGGCCGGACGTCGCGGGGCCGCGCGGCGGGGCCGAGGCCACCGCCTGCGGCGCTGCGGGCGCGAATCGTGGCAGAAGGCGCAGGCGGTGAATCAGAGTGATCCGCTCCAGCGCGCGCGCCGCGAGGGGAGAGTCGGGGTAGCGGTTTCGCACCTGCTGCAGCGCCAGCGCCGCCTCGGGCGCATCGTCAAGATGCGACAGCGCAACACCCAGGCGGTAGAGCGCCTGCGGCGCCAGCGGGCTGGTCGGCTGCTCGTCAAGAAGCCGGCTGAAGACATCGGCGGCGCGCGCATGGCGCGCCCGCAGCGACTCGCACATGCCCAGACCGAAATAGGCGTCGTCCGCGGCATCGCTCTCGGGATAGACCTGCGCCGCGGTCGCGAAATGGCCGCAGGCCTGGTCGAGATCCGCTCCGGGGTTGGCCGGCTCCAGATCGAGGTAACCCTGCTTCACGAGGGCCCGCGGCGCTTCGCGCGCCGCCCTGTACTTGCGCGCAAGATCCGTCAGCAGCGCGTCCGCCTCCTTGATGACGGAAGGCGAGGCGGAGCCGATCTGCTCCCAGGCGGTCACGGGGTAGAGAATCTCGGCGACCCTGTACATGGCCTGCGGCGCGAAAGGGCTGTCGGGAAAATCGCCGAACACCCTGCGCAGCGCGCGAATGCCTTCGTCCCTGCGTCCCGCCCGCACGGCCTCGACTCCCTGCGCGTAGAGCCTGGCGTCGATCGGGCGGTCATCCTGCGGCTCGGGCGCCTGGGCGCTCTCGGGTACCCGGTCCGCTCCGGCCGCCAGCCACGCGGACAGGAGGATCAGGCCGGCTCGTGCGGCACTTCGACGGCTCAAAACTTGACCACCACGCGGGCCGACTCGCCCGCCGCGACGGTCACCGCCATGTCCTTCTTGCTTCCGTTGGGCACGAAGACCACCCTGACTTTGTGGCTGCCCGATGCGATCGGCATGTTCAGAAGCGGCGTCACGTCCACGTAGACATCATCCACGAACACCTTGCAGTTGCTCGGCTGCGCCTGCACCGTCAGCGTTCCAAGCGCCGGGAACTCCACGAGCGGGGTGACCGTCCGGCCGCCCGAAACCGTGACCTGGGACGTCGTCTTGAGAAACAGCTTGTCGTTGCGGAACGTGAGGGCGTGCTTGCCCTCCACGAGCGTGATCGGTTCGCCCGACCGGCCCAGCCGCTTCTCACCGGCGTATATCTCGACATCGTACTTCTTCTGGGTCCGCACCAGGATGCTCCCTTTCGGAATCGGATCGAGTGTCACGGTCGCGAGGTCGGAAGCCATCTGATCGAAAAGGGAGTCGGAGGTGTAGGTCCGGGTCCACGGCCGGTAACCCTCGAGCTGCAGCGTCAGAGTCCGCTCCTCGCAGCCGTCCAGGAGGATTTTCGCCGGCGTGGCCTTTCCCGAGTCGCGTCCGTTCAGCACGACGCGCGCCCCCGGCGGCAGCGAGCCTATCCGGACTTCCTCGCGCCGGTTCTGGAGCTCGAGCACGAGCGACCCTTTGAAGGACGCCAGGTCGGCCGCGGTCATCTCCGCGGTCGCCTGCCTGCAGCCGGCCTTGGCCACGATGTCGTGGGCGCGCGTGTCCGTCCGCGAGAGCACGACGACCGGCTGCGCGAGCGGGATCGAGTCGAGAAACACCGCCCCTCCGTGCGGGACGGTCTCGACCTCGATGGCGATCTGTCCGCGCCCTCCCGACGGGCCCGCCTCGACCGGCCCCCCGCCGATTGCCGCCGACTGGACGCTGGCCGGCGCCGTCGCAGGTCCGGACGCGCGCTCGGGCGCCGGCTCGTGACGGTTCACGAGGCGCGGGAATATCACGATGGCCGCCAGCACCGTCAGCATGACGGTGGCGATCTTTCCCGGGTGATGCGCCATGAGAGTCGGCGCCCCCGGGGCTCCTCCCGCCGCGGCGACCCGGTCCATTCCCTGCCGCCCATTGCCGCCGCTCCGTGAGGGCGCGGCCTCTCCCCGGGTCCGCAGCGTGGCCGGCGGACCGGACGCGGTCCTGCTCCGGGAGGCTTCGGCGGCGGCCCCCGCGCGGCGCGCCGCGGGGAACGAGGCCGCGAGGGCGCTTTCCGGCAGCGAGGAGAAGGCCTTTCGGAGGTCGACGACCAGATCGGCGCCGGTGGAATAGCGCTTCTCGGGCGATTTCGCCAGCGCTTTTTCAAGCACCAGGTTGACCTCCGGCGGCAACGCCGGGTTGTGCGCCGCCGGGGGGCGGGGGTCCTCGTAGAGCACCCTGTAGATGACCGTAGAGATCGACTCCGCCTCGAACGGCCGCACGCCAGTCAGCAGCTCGTACAGAACCACGCCGAGCGAGAACAGATCGCTCCGCCCGTCGATCTCCTTGCCCTGGATCTGCTCGGGCGCGATGTAGCTCGGCGTGCCCATCACGATCCCGGACTGGGTCAGGTTCGAAGCGGGGTTCTTGGCGAGCCCGAAGTCGGTGATCTTGAGCGTGCCGTCCTTCATCACCATCAGGTTCGCCGACTTGATGTCCCGGTGGATGACGCTGTTCAGGTGGGCGTAATCGAGCGCATCGGCCGCCTGGGTGATGAAATCGAGCACGTTCGACAGGGGCAGGAGGGTCTCGGCCTTGGTGTACGCCTCGAGGGTCGTGCCCTCGATGTACTCCATCGCGATGAACGAGACGCCGCCTTCATCGCCCACGTCGAAGATCGTGACGATGTTCGGATGGAGGAGCTTGCCGGCGGCCTGCGCTTCCCTCAGGAAACGCTGCCGCGCCTCCTGCGATTCGGCGTCGCTCGTTCCGGGGGGCAGGGAGACGGTCTTGATCGCGACATTCCGCTCGATCTTGGGGTCCTTGGCCAGGAACACCTGGCCCATCGCCCCTCTGCCAATCTCGCGGATTATTTGGAACCGGCCGAGCATGGTGGGCGTCATCTTGGCCCCGTGGGGGCCTGCGGAAGGCGTAAGGGGCAGCCGCAGCCGGCGTTTGCCCTGTCCCGTCGCCCTAAGTGGCCACCGTGGAGTATTTTAGTGTCGGGTCCGGGACCTGTCAAACCGGGCCCCGCATCGCCTGGATAGAGTTATCTGTATTGTTTTATTATATTTGCGTTATTCTCTGGAAGCGCTTGGCCGGGAAATCCAATATATTGATCCATTCAGGGAGCGGTTCACGTGCAGAAGCTCCGCAAATTCTCACCTTGGCCCTGTTCTGTCGTGCTACTTGTTCATCTCGGATCCGCCGCGGCTGCCACCCCCGAGGCCTCGTCCGCCGATCTGATTCCCGTCCACCTCGCCTTCATCCGCCCGGTCGGGCCCGAGCAGGTGATGCTGATCCTGGCCGACGCGACGGAGGAACGGGGCGTTCCAATCACCGTCGGCAGGGATCAGGGGATCTCCATTTATCTCGGCAGGGAAGGCGCGAAGACTCCCCGGCCGATGACACACGACCTGCTCGTGCAGATTCTGAAAGCACTCGACGTCACCATCGAGAGCGTCACGGTCACGGCGCTGCACAACGACACCTACTATTCCGAGATTCTTCTCCGCTCCCCGGCGGGGGCGCACCGCGTCGATGCGCGGCCCTCCGACGCGATCGCGCTGGCGGTGCGTCTCGACGCGCCGATGTTCGCCGCGCCGGACCTGCTCAGGATGCGGGAGGGAGCCGGCCGGACGGACATCCGCGCGATTGCCGGGCGGCGCCTGGGGCTCAGCGTCCAGGAGCTCGACCGGGATCTCGCGGAGTTCCTGGGCGCCCTGGAGGTGCGGGGTGTCCTGGTCGCCAGCGTGGCGCCCGGGGGCGTGGCGGGGAGGGCGGGGCTTCGCCGCGGCGACATCCTCAGGGAGATCGACGGCCGGCCGACACCCGACCTCGAAGCCTTCCGGAGCGCCAGCGGTCATGCCGGCGACACTTCACGGTTCGCGGTATGGCGCGAGGGGAAGAGCCTCGCGCTCTCTAGCCCTTGACGTTCCAGTCGCCGCGGGCGGGGAATTTCCGGTCCGCGGCCACCCTGGCGTTTATTGCGGTATCGTAGGGAAACCGTTTCCACTGCACCTCGACGTTTCCGTTGGTCTTGATTACCGCATAACCGGTCCGGGGATCGCCGTCCTGGGGGTAGCCGACGCTGCCCGCGTTGATGAAGTGGCGGCCGTCCACGACCCGGTGGTAGGGCACGTGGGTGTGACCGCAAATGATGATGTCGGCTTCGGCCGCATCCCCCATTTCGCGGAACCGCTCCTCCCCCGTATCCTCCCAGAGCGGCGTCGTGAGGTCGATCGGATTGGCATGGAGGAGCACGGCCCTCCGCGACCCGATGTCCAGCCGCATTTCGAAGGGCAGGTTCCCCAGGAAGCTGCGGGTGGTGCGTTCGGTATTCTCGAGGGTCCAGGCGTAGGCGCGCTCTTCGAAGGCCCGGCCGGCGCTGTCGGTCGCGTAACGGCCGAAACTCTCCGCGCCCTCGGCGATCGCCTCGTCGACGTTGCCGCGCACGCCGGCGATCTTCGTCGCCCGCACGCTCGCCACCGTCTCCTCCGGAAAAGGCGCGAAGCCCACCAGGTCTCCGGTGTGGCAGATCAAATCGTAGCCCTCCGCGCGCGCTTCCCGAAGCGCCACCTCCAGCGCGGGCAGGTTTCCATGGACATCGCCGAACGCGATGATTTTCATGCCCTGTCCTCCGTGGCGGGACGATAGCAGACTTGGTCACGGCCCATCAACCGACAGGCGTCCTGCGTGTCCGGGTGTTGTGGGTGGGACGTATCAGTGAACGGGCTCGCTGTCCCGCCGTACCGAAAGGGACAGGAGGGGGTAGCGGTCTTCCTTCCCCGTGCGCGGGTCGCGATGGGCGATGTGCCCGCGATCGCGATCCTCCGTGTCGTAGAGGGACAGCGCCAGGCTGTTGAGTCGCTCGATCAGTTCCCGGGCCGTCCGCAGGGCCTCATCCGGCGCGCCGGAAACCAGGATCGACAGCCCGAAGGGGATCTGAAGGCTCACCAGGCCCTGCTCGCCGCGCTCCTCGAAGCAGGTCTCCGCCTCCCGGCGCAGGGCCGTCAGCGCTTCGCTGTAGCGGATCTCGCCATATTTTTTCCGGAAGATGTCCATGGCGGAGGCCTCCCAGGGAAGAGACACCACTTGGCACTCCTTCCCCTGTTTGAGGCGCCGCTGCCGCTCGCGCTCGAGGTTCGACCCGGTCTCGCCGCGCTGGTCCTGCCGGCGTTTCAGGAGCCGCGCCACCGTGGCCTCGAGGTCCTGGGTCTTGAACGGTTTCGTGATGTATTCGTCGGCCCCGCAGTCCTTGCCCCAGAAGATGTCCTCCTCCTGGGTCCTCGCGGTCAATAAGATGACCGGGGTCTCCTGCGTCAACGGGTCGGACTTGATGCGGCGGCAGATCTGGAACCCGTTCAGCTTGGGCATCATGACGTCCACGATCAGAAGGTCGGGGTGCTGCGAGCCGATCCTCTCCAGCGCCCGCTCGCCGTCCTCCGCCACGATGACGTTGTATCCCAGGTTCTGCAGATTCATCTGCAGCATCTCGCGCACGATCTGCGAGTCGTCCGCCACAAGGATTGTGTCGTTCATCCGCGCCTCATCCCGCCTGCGACTTGGCGGCCCCGCCGCCGATGATGTCCTTCAGCTGGTCGGCGCGGTAGGGCGCCGTCGCCTCGACGATCAGAGTCAGCATCATGTCGATGCCCTTCCCGAGCATCATCAGCAGCTTCTCCTGCTGGCCGTTCACGGTCCCGAACCGGCCGGACTGCAGCATCTCGACCGCCCCGCTCATCGACGTCAGCGGGGATTTCAGGTCATGCGCGAGCTGCCGCATGGCGCTGCCTTCCTTGGGGCCTGCCTGGAACGCGTCGGTCATCTCGATGACAACCACCTGCGTTGCGGCGCCCTTGCGGGGTTCAACCGGCGCCGCGGCGATCGCATAGAAGCGCTGCCGGCCGGTGCAGGTCTCGATCATCCTGCGAACCGGCTTTTCCAGGCGGCGCGCCTCGCCGACGGCGTCGCCGATCCCTTCGATCACCGCGTCCAGCGACTCTTCGCCCGGAGTGATGCGCCGCGGCACGGGGGTCGGGAACACCCTGTCCCAGCCCGCGGCCCGCGCGACGGCCCCGGAGGATTCCACCACGATCAGGGCCGCGCCCACCGATTCGAGATCGGGCGCCGGGCTGGAATTCCCCCGCTTCCCTGCCGAGGTTCTGGTTCGCGCCATCCGCGTTCCGCCTCCCGCCGCACCAGTGAGAATCAATACCTGTCCGGCTTCCGGATGGGCCCATTCGTCGGCCCCGGACATGGTCGGCGGGTTTCAATATATGAGCCAAATGCAATCCCGCAAGTGTCCGGCGGCAATCTGACATGGTGGTGCGAAGATTGTTGAACCTTGGTTGGCACTGTATGGGGAAGACCGGCGACAGATTAACGCCGGGTAAAAAAACAGCGCGAATCCCGCCTAACGTGTTCGATCTAAACGTGTTGTCGATGGGGATTCAACAATCTTCGCACCACCATGAACGAGTGTCGCCAGGACCTCGGCCGTGAGGCCGTCCTCGACCGGGATGCCGTATTCCCCCGCGATGTTGGCCATGGCGCCGATGCGCACCGGGAGAGCGTATGTCACCCTCCCCTGGCGGGTCTTCTTGTCACGGTGGGCGACCTCGAGGATGTCCTTCGGGCGCAGTCGCGCGGGGAGGGCGGTCGGGAGGCCGATCGCGCGGAGCAGCCGCTCGATGCGGGCGGCGGCCCGCTCCGAGAGCAAACCGGCGCGGCTGGCGATGGCGGCCTCGGCCACCATGCCGATCGACACCGCATCGCCATGCGCCATGCGGTACCGCGAAAGCGTCTCGAGAGCGTGACCCACGGTGTGCCCGAAATTGAGTATCTTCCTGCGGTTCGTGTCACGGGGGTCGGCCGCGACCACCCTGACCTTGATGCGGCAGCAGGTTTCGACGATCCGCGACATCAGGTCGGGGTCCCGGCGCGCCAGACGCTCCGAGTGGGTCTCCAGAGTCTCGAACAGGCCGCGGTCGGCGATGACACCGCACTTCACGACCTCCGCCATCCCGGAGCGGAATTCCCGGTCGGACAGGGTCTTCAGATAGTCGAGGTCGGCATAGATGCCGGCCGGCTGGTGAAAGGCCCCCAGGAAGTTCTTGCCCGCCGGGTGATTGATCCCGGTCTTGCCGCCGATCGCCGAATCGACCATCGCCGTGAGTGTCGTCGGGATCTGGATGTAGGGGATGCCCCGGTGATAGGTGGCAGCGACGAACCCGACCAGGTCCCCGACCACTCCGCCACCCAGGGCGACGAGCGCCGTGTCCCGGCTGGCGCCGAGGGCGATGATTGCGTCCTCGAGCCGGTCCCTGACCCGGCGGGTCTTGCTCGTCTCGCCTGCGGGGATGGCGTGCAGGTGGGTCGTGAGCCCCCGCCGGCGGAAAGCCGCAAGCAGGACGGCCCCGTGGCCGCGGACCAGGTGCGCGTCGGTGATGATGATGTAGTTATGGCCGACGCGCCGCCTGCGGAGATCGACCGAGATCCGCGGGCCAAGGCCCCGGCCGATGCGGATCTCGTGCGTCTCGTCCGCCGGCCGGCCGGGCCGGACGTGCAACCGTATCATCCGGACATCCTGGCAGGGTGCGGGTCGCGGGTCAGCGTCGTCCCGACTCCGGGGCGGCCGCCGGAAGGTTGCGCATGTAGTTGTCCAGAAGCTCGCGATGCTTCGCGTCGTCCAGGCTCCGGTTGATCAGCCGCTCCGCCGCGCCGATGGCGAGGTCGGCCACCTGGCGGCGGAGCTGCTCGATCGCCTGCTTCTGCTCGTACTGCACCTGTTTCTTGCCCTGCTCGACCAGGTCCTGCGCCTCCTTGCGCGCCTGCGCCAGGATCTCGAGACGGAGCGATTCGCTCTCGCGCTTGCCCTGCTCGAGGATCGCCATGGTCTCGCGGCGCGCGTTCACGAGTGTTTCCTGGTTCTTGCGGAGGATCTCCTCCGCTTCCGCGCGCGCCCGCTCGGCCTGCTCGATCGAAGCCCTGACGGTGCGCTCGCGCTCCTCGAGCACCTGGATGAGCGGCTTCCAGGCAAACCGCCCCAGGAGCGCCGCCAGGATCACGAAGGTGATGACGGTCCAGATAATCGTTCCGAATTCCGGGGTGATCAGGCTCGAGCCCATGGCGGCGCCTGGCTACTTCACCGCGAGGAGGATGCAGACCACCTCGGCGAAGAGGGTGACACCTTCGATCAGCGCGGCCGCGATGATCATCGTCGTCCGGATCTCGCCCGTCACCTGGGGCTGCCTGGCGCTGCCGTCCATGGCCGCCGCCGCCAGGCGCCCGATCCCCGCGGCCCCGCCTATGACGGCGAGCCCCGCCCCGATTCCCGCTGCGAAATGCGCCAGTGAATTGCCCAGCTCCATACCCGGTTCCTCCTTGAGTCCTTTTGGGCCGGGCCCGTGCCGGGCTCCGGCGGTTTTTGACGCCTGCCCCGCCAGCGCGCCTCCGGGCGCGCCGCGCGGGTCCTCCGTCTCAGTGTTGCGGATGCACCGACATCCCGATGAAAAGCGATGTGAGCATCGTGAAGATATAGGCCTGCAGAAAGGCGACGAGGAGCTCGATCCCGTTGATGAACAGCGAGAACGGCACCGAGAGCACGGCGCCCACCCATGCTTGCTTCAGGATGAAGACCAGACTGATGAGCGACAGGATCACGACGTGCCCAGCGGTCATGTTGGCGAACAGCCGCACGCACAGGGCGAAGGGCTTGGTGAACATTCCCATGAGCTCGACCGGGATCATGATCGGCAGGAGCCAGACGGGCATGCCGGGCGGAACGAGGTTCTTGAAATGGCCCGCCACGCCGAACTCGCGGATGCCGGCCCATTGGATCATCAGGAAAGCCATCCCCGCGAGGCCGGCCGTGACACCGATGTTGCCGGTGGCGGTGGAGGCGTAGGGAATCAGGCCGAGGAGGTTGCAGACCAGTATGAAGATGAAGGTGCTCAGGAGGTACGGGACGAACCGATCGCCGTGATGGCCGATGTTCTTGCGCGCCAGCTCGTCGCGCACGAAGACGACGATCATCTCCAAGACGTTGTGGATCCCGCGCGGGAAGAGCCCGCGCCGGCGGGTGGCCAGCCAGAGGACCCCCAGAATGACCGCGCTGGCGACCCACATCATCACCACGTGCTTGGTCACAGGAAGCTGCCACGGCCCCAGGTGCAGGGTCGGCAGATGGACCTCGCCGACGAACGGCAGCTCCAGGGTCCGCGAGTCGCCAATATGGTGGAAGATGGCAACGCCTGCGTCGTAGGGACCTTCATGGGCGGCACCGTGGGCCGCTTCGGGCATGCGGTCCGAGACTTCGGTCATCGTTTTCTCCGTCTCACGCGCCGCTTCCCCCGGCTCCCCGGACCGCTAAGCGGATCTCGAGGATCAGGAACAGCACATAGAACGCCAGCAAGGCACCCGCGGTCGCGACCACGTCAATCGCGGTCCGCAGCGCCACGTAGACCAGGACCGCGCCGTAAACCATGAGCCTCGCCAGGATCCCGAAGACCATCGCCCCGAAAAACTGCGTCTGACCCTTGTCGATCGCCCAGGCGGTCAGGAGCAGCCCGCCCAAGGCACCCGCCATCGCCACCACGATTCCCAGGACCGCTCCCGGGAACACCCCGGGCGGCATCCGTTCCCGCAGCATCCAGCAGGCCGCCACCCCGGCCGCCCCCGTGAGGACAACGTACCCGGGCCCGCGGCCGGCCACCAATCTACGGCCCGCCCGGATGCGGCCCCGGGCCGCCGCCCGGGGGCGACAGCACGATCCGGATGAAATTCACGAATCCCGTCGCCATCCCCACGATCAGGCCGGCCAGCAGCAGCCAGGGCCGCGTGTCCAGCTTCCGGTCAAGGATGTACCCTACCCACCCGAGGACCAACATCGGCGCCACAAGCATCGTCCCGACCTGCGCGTAGCGCATGGCATCGAGGGTCGACGGTCGTTTCGGCGGCTCGGGCAATGGCGTCTCTCCGCCCCCCTACGGGGGCCGGGCTCATGTCTTCCAGGGCGCCAGCGCCAGGACCGAGGTCCTCGCGAAGCGCAGGATCGGCTGCGGGAAGATCCCGAAGAACAGGGTGAACGCGATGCAGGCTGTGAGCGCCACCCGCTGTCCCAGCGACCCGGCGAGCCGCCTGTCGTCCTCCGGTTCCCGCATGTACATCATCACGACGATGCGCGCATAGTAATACAGCGAAATGGCGCTGTTGATCACCGCCACCACCGCCAGCCAGGTGTAGTCCGCCTTCACCGCGGCACCGAAAAGGTACCACTTCCCCACGAATCCCGCCGTGGCGGGGATCCCCGCGAGTGACAGCATGAAGACCAGCATGGCGAACGCCGCGAGCGGCGCGCGCCGTGACAGGCCGGCGAAATCGGTCATCCGATCGCCCACCACGTTCTCCTGCCGCAGCATGATCACCAGCGCGAAGGCCCCGATGTTCACGAAGGTGTAGATCAGAAGGTACAGAATCACGGCCTGCAGGCCCCATTCGCGGGTCTCGACACTTCCTCCGAGGCCTGCGACGACGAGCCCCATGAGCACGTATCCCGCGTGGGCGATCGACGAGTAGGCGAGCATTCTCTTCACGTTGTCCTGCAGGATCGCCGCCACGTTGCCGAGCGTCATGCTGGCCACCGCCAGGATGGCCAGGAGAAGCGCCCACTCATGCCCCACCCTCGAGAAGCTCGTGGTGAACACGCGCGCCAGCACGACGAACGCCGCCGCCTTCGATCCCGTGGAGAGAAATGCCGTCACCGGCGTCGGCGCCCCCTCGTAGGCGTCCGGCACCCACATGTGGAACGGGACGGCCGCGATCTTGAATCCCAGTCCGACCGTGACAAGGATCACCCCCATCAGGAAGATGGGGGCCATGCCGGACCCGAGAGCCGTGACCGAGCGCGAGGCGCCGATGAGGCCGAGGTTCGTCGTGCCCGTTGTCGCGTAGACGAGCGACACGCCGTAAAGGAAGATGCCCGACGAGAACGATCCCAGCAGGAAGTACTTCAGCGCCGCCTCGTTCGATTTCCTGTTGGACCTGAGGTAACCGACCAGGACATAGAAGCAGAGCGCCATCGTCTCGAGCGACACGAAGAGCGTCACGAAATCCCCGGCCGATGCCATGAACATCATCGCGACCACTGAGAACAGCACGAGGGCATGGTACTCCGCGGACGGCACACGCTCGAGAGCCAGGTACCGCGTGGAAACCAGGATCGTGAGGATCGCCGCGATCAGGAAGACGACCTTGAAAAACACACTGAAGGCATCGAGGATGAACATCCCGTTGAACCCGATCGTCATGTCGGGCACCCGCAGCTCCGCCAGCCCGAGGCGCCAGGGGTACGCGAGGAGGGCGGCGAGGGTCAGCACGCAGGCGAGGATCGAGAGTCCGGGAATCCACTTCGTGACCGTGGCGTCCTTCAAGGTCCCCAGCCCCAGGACAAGGACGGCCGAGAGCGCGAGCAGCAGCTCCGGGGAGATCAGCCGGAGCTGGTTCACGTCGAACAGGACGTTCATCGCGCCGCGGCCTCTTCCGGACCGGCGCCGGGCATCCCGCGGTCCCTCGCGGCCACGCCGGCTTGCGCCTCGGCAAGTTCTGTCGTGCGCGACGATTCCATCCTCTGCACCATCTCGGTCACCGGGGCTCTCAGGATGTCGAACATCGGCTTTGGATACAGGCCGATCCAGACACAGCAGGCGACGATGGGCAGAAGGGTCATCACCTCGCGGAAATCGAGGTCCTTCAGCTTGGCGTTCTCGGGGTTGTCGAGCTTCCCGAACATCGTGCGCTGGTACAGCCAGAGCATGTACGCGGCCCCCAGCACGATGCCCAGGGCGCCGCACACGGCCCAGAACTTGCCGCCGATGTGCAACCCTCCGAGCCAGGGAAAGCTGAAGCCATACTGCCGGGGAATGTCGAAAGCCCCGACCAGGATCGTGAACTCGCCGATGAAGCCGTTCAGCGCCGGGAGGCCGATCGACGACAGCATGATAATCATGAACAGCGTGGCGTAGACCGGCATCTGCTTCGACAGCCCGCCGTACTCGGCGATCATCCGCGTGTGGCGGCGCTCGTAGATGAGCCCCACGATCAGGAACAGCGCCCCGGTCGAGAGCCCGTGGTTGATCATCTGCAGGACGCCCCCCTGGATGCCCGCCACGTTGAGCGCGAAGATGCCGAGCATGCAGAATCCCAGGTGGCTGACCGAGGAGTAGGCGACCAGCTTCTTCCAGTCCTTCTGGACCATCGCCACGAGGGCGCCGTAGATGATGCCGATGACCGAGAGGGCCAGCATGTACGGCAGGTAGTGCCGGGTGGCGTCGGGGAGCATCGGCAGGGAGAAGCGCACGAACCCGTAGGTTCCCATCTTCAGGAGAACGCCCGCCAGGATGACCGACCCGGCCGTCGGCGCCTCGACGTGCGCGTCCGGCAGCCAGGTGTGGAACGGGAACATGGGGACCTTGATGGCAAACCCGACAAAAAACGCCAGGAACACCCACTTCTGCATGTCGAGCCATTCGGGGTTGCGCAGCGGCCCGAGGACGCGGATGAACTCCGGGATGTCGAAGCTGCCCACTCCCCCGGCGATGCGGGGGTAGTAGAAGTAAAGCGCCAGGATCCCCAGGAGCATCAGCACCGAGCCCAGAAGGGTGTAGAGGAAGAACTTGATGGCGGCGTAGAGCTTGCGCGGCCCGCCCCAGATGCCGATCAGGAAGTACATCGGGACCAGCATCGCCTCCCAGAAGACGTAGAAGAGAAAGAAGTCCAGGGAGATGAACACGCCAAGCATGCCGGTCTGCAGCGCCAGCATGAAGACGTAGTACTCCTTGACACGATCCGTGATCGCGGTCCACGAGGACAGGATGGCGATGAACCCGAGAAAGGTGGTCAGCAGGAGCAGGAGCAGCGAGATCCCGTCGATGCCGACGTAGTACTGCGCCCCGATCGACGGGATCCAGCTTACCTTCTGCTCGAATTGGAACCCGCCCCGGCCCGTGTCGAACGCAAAGAACAGGGGGACCGAGAGGAAAAAGTCCAGGAGCGCGATCCAGGTCGCGCCGTGGATGAACAGCCTGGTGCGCTCCTTGGGGAGCAACAGGAGCGCCAGCGCCCCGGCGAGGGGCAGGAAGGTCACGATGGTCAGGATGTGGTCAAAATACCATTGCAGCATCTTCGCTCTCCCGCGTTCAACGCCCTGCCGTGAGCAGGTAGACGCTCACCAGGATGAAGACTCCAAACACCATGGCGGTCGCGTACGACTGGACGATCCCTGTCTGGATCTTGCCGAACACCCAAGAGAAACCGCGCACGATGTAGCCCGACAGATTCACCAGGCCGTCCACGACATACGTGTCGAAGCCGGCCGAAGTGTACGAGGTTCCCAGGGTGACGTACCCGGCGGCGTTCACGATCCCGTCAACCACCCACGTGTCAAACCACGCGGACGCACGGCAGAGCCCCCGGTACGGCGCCAGCACGACCCTGCCGTAGAACTCGTCCACGAAGTACTTGTTCAGGACCAGCCGGTAGAGCCCTTGCGCGCGCTGCGCCAGCCGAACCGGCATCTCGGGGCGCGCCTCGTAAAAGACCCATCCGGAGAACAGCCCTGCCAGCGCTATCAGGACCGACACGGCCATCAGCCCCAGTTCGAGACCGCCCGAGGAATGCGCCGCGTGCTCCGCCGCCAGGGCCGCGGCCCCTTCGGCGCCTGCCCCCTCGAACACGGGAGCCAGCCAGCGCTCGAAGACGTTGAAACCGGGCGCAATGACGTGGGGTATGCCGATCAGGCCGCCCACGAACGCCAGGACCGCCAGGACCATCAGCGGCACCGTCATCGTGCGCGGCGACTCGTGCAGGTGATGCCGCGCCTCTTCGCTGAACCGCTCCTTGCCTCTAAAGACCAGGATGTAGAGGCGCGTCATGTAGAACGCCGTCATGAACGCCCCCGCGGCTCCGACGAACCAGAGGATCGGACTTCGTTCGAAGGCCCTCCAGAGGATCTCGTCCTTCGAGAAGAAGCCCGACAGGGGCGGGATGCCGGCGATCGCGAACACCGCCACGAGAAACGTGGCGTGCGTCACCGGGATATGCCTGTCGAGACCGCCCATTCGGCGGATGTCCTGCTCGCCGGAGAGCGCGTGGATCACCGACCCGGCACCGAGAAACAGGAGTGCTTTGAAGAACGCGTGGGTCATTAGATGAAACACCCCCGCCCCGAACGCCCCCACCCCGGCCGCCAGCATCATGTAGCCCAGCTGCGACACGGTCGAGTAGGCCAGGACCTTCTTGATGTCGTTCTGCGCCAGGCCGATGCTCGCGGCAAAGAGCGCCGTGAGCGCCCCGACCACGGCAACGACCGTCATTGCGAGGGGCGCGGCGAGGAAAAGCGGCGCCATACGGCAGGTCACGTAGACCCCCGCCGTCACCATCGTCGCCGCGTGGATTAGCGCCGACACCGGCGTCGGCCCCGCCATCGCGTCCGGCAGCCATACGTAAAGCGGTATCTGCGCCGACTTCCCGCACGCCCCCACGAACAACAGCAGCGCCGCCGCCGTGCACACCCCCGTCCCCAGCGTCCCCACCTTCCCCAGGATCCCCTGGATGTCCAGCGTCCCCGCCGTCGAGAACAGAAGCAGCATCCCCAGGAGGAACCCCACATCCCCCACACGGTTCGTGATGAACGCCTTCCGCCCCGCGTCCGCGCAGCTCATCCCCGTCCGCTCGTCGAACATCCGATCGTGGTAGAACCCGATCAAGAGGTACGAGCAGAGCCCCACCCCTTCCCATCCCACGAATACGACGGGAAGGCTCGCCCCCAAAACCAGGGTCAGCATCATCGCCATGAACAGGTTCAGGTAGGCGAAAAACCGCGCGTATGCCGGTTGAGGCTCGTGCCCCATGTACCCCACCGAGTAGACGTGGATCAGGAACCCGACCCCCGTCACGACGAGGAGCATCACCGACGACAGCGGGTCGAGCGCGTAGGCCCAGTCGATCGAGACGACGCTCCCGTCGGCCGCGTGCGCCATCGGCATCCAGGTGAAAAGCGTCTGCGTCACCCTCTGCCCGCCGCTTTCCCACACCGCGCCCGCGGACAGCACGAACGACAGCAGCACCGCCGTACAGCCGACCAGGCCCACCGCGCGCCGCGACAGCACCCGCGCCCCCAGCAGGCCGTTCACCAGGAAACCGGCCGCGGGCAGAAGCGGCACGAGCCACAGAAGGCCGATCATCAGGGCTTCCTCACCCCTTCATGATGTGGACTTCGTCCACGTTGATGCTCTCGCGGTTGCGGAACAGGGCAAGGACGACCGCCAGGCCGACCGCGACCTCCGCGGCGGCGACGGCGATATTGAATACGGCGAACACCTGGCCCCCGATCTCGTTGAGCTGCCGGCTGAAAGCAATGAAATTGACGTTGGCCGCGTTCATCATCAGCTCGATCGACATCAGGATGATGATGACGTTTCGGCGCGTCAAGACACCGATCATCCCGATCGAGAACAGCACCAGGCTGAAGACGAGCACGTGGGCGGGCGGAACGGGCATCATGTGCTCCTCAGGCCTTCTGCCGCGCCAGGACAATGGCGCCGATCATCGCCACCAGCAGCAGGATGGAGGCGATCTCGAACGGCAGGACGTACGAGCGCAGCATCTCCCAGCCGACGCTCTGCAGATTGCCGCCGGCGCGCAGTGTCGACGGGGCCGACGAGGCGCCCGGAAGCGCCGCCTTTCCGTAGACGTAGAGCACGATGCCGAGGACACCCAGCCCGATGACCGACGAGAAGGTGGCGTGCAGGCGCACCCTGCGCCCCTGCACGTCGCCCAGGTTCACCAGCATGATGACGAAGAGGAAAAGCACCATGATCCCGCCGGCGTACACCAGCACCTGGACCGCCGCCACGAATTCCGCCTCGAGCACGACATAGATCGCCGCGATGC
>JANMQK010000060.1:0-6239 GCA_031370485.1 Acidobacteriota bacterium
CCGCAAACCGCTCGTTGCCGGCGAGACGCCGCTCGATCGCACTGCGCGCCAGGTAACGCGACACGAGAAACGCCGCCGAGGCGCCGGTGGTTGCCGCGACGAAGACGATGACCGTCCCCCAGAGAAGTCCGAACAGGGCCCCCGCCGCGAGCGTCAGCACCGAGCCCGGAACGAAGGCGACGGTGGCCACGACGTATCCCAGGATGAAGGCTATCGGACCCCAGGGCCCGAGTCCCTCGAGCCACGCCGTAAACACGCCGACGTAGCCGCTCGCCTGGCGCCCGAGCATGACGATGAGGACGATCGCGACAACGAGAAGGATGAGTTTTCCCCAGGGCAGGCCCCGGCGCGTTCCAGGCTTGGCGGTCGCCCCGGTGCCCCCCTGCATGCTGTCCGCCTGTTCGACCATGCGACTGTTCCCCTTTAAGTCCGGGATCGTGGGCCCGGTCCGTGCGAAACCGCCCCTCTCGAGGCCGCCACCGGCCTTGCCGATGCCGGTTGCTCTGCCCGGGCCGGGCGCTTCTCTTTCGCCAGGCCGTCCAGCAGCCGGACGACCAGTGCCGTCCAGCCGGTCTGATGGCTTGCCCCGACGCCGCGCCCCGTCTCGCCGTGGAAATACTCGTGGAACAGGACCAGGTCGCGCCAGTGCTTGTCGTCGGCGTAGCGCCGGTCGCCGCCGTGGCAGGGCCGCGCCCCGGTGGCGTCGGGCAGGAAGATCCGGGTGAGACGTTGGCTCAGCTCGCGCGCCACCTCCCCCAGGTGCATCATCCGGCCCGAACCGGTCGGGCATTCGACCTTGAGCGTGTCGCCGTAGAAGTGATGGTACCTCTCCAAGGCCTCGACCAGCAGGAAATTCACCGGGAACCAGATGGGACCCCGCCAGTTCGAGTTGCCGCCGAACAGCCCCGAGTCCGACTCGCCGGGGACATATTCGACCCGGTACTCCTGCCCGTCCGCCTGGAAGATGTAGGGGTGATCGCGGTGGAATTTCGACACCGAGCGGATGCCGTAGGGGGAGAGAAACTCGTTCTCGTCCAGGAGGTACTTCAGCACGCGCTCGAGCCTCTCGCGGGACGGAATGGCGAGCAGCCGGTGGTCGTGATGCCCCATCGCCTCGAGGTAGGAGATTTGGCTCGACAGGTCGGGGCGGTTGTCGAGAAACCACCGCAGCCGCTTCTTGAACCCGGGGAGATGGTTCATCGTCTCCATCTCCAGTACTTCGACGGCGTAGAGCGGGATCAACCCCACCATCGAGCGGATGCGTAGCGGAATTTGCTGCCCGTCGAGGTGCAGCTGGTCGTAGTAGAAGCCGTCCTTCTCGTCCCAGAGACCGGTCCCGCCCAGCGTGTTCATGGCGTCGACAATCGCCACGAAGTGCTCGAAGAACTTCGAGGCGATGTCCTCGGTCGCCGGGTTGTCCCGGCTCAACTCGAGCGCCATCGAGAGCATCGTGGCGCAGTAAAACGCCATCCAGGCGGTTCCGTCCGCCTGCTCGAGATGCCCCCCGGTCGGAAGCGGCCGCGATCGGTCAAAGACGCCGATGTTGTCGAGGCCGAGAAAGCCGCCGGAAAAGATGTGCTTCCCCCCGACGTCCTTGCGGTTCACCCACCAGGTGAAATTGATCATCAGCTTCTGGAAGACACGGGACAGGAAAACCCGGTCGCGCTTTCCGCGGGGCCCCGTCATCTTGTAGGCGCGCCAGCAGGCCCACGCATGCACCGGCGGGTTGACGTCACCGAACGCGAATTCGTAGGCCGGGATCTGCCCGTTCGGATGCATGTACCACTCGCGCAGCATCAGCACCAGCTGGTCCTTGGCGAACTGCGGATCGACGTGCGCGAACGGGATCATGTGGAACGCCAGGTCCCAGGCCGCATACCACGGGTACTCCCACTTGTCGGGCATCGACAGGACGTCGCGGTTGAAGAGCTGCCCCCAGTCGGCGTTCCGTCCCTGCCTGCGCTCCGGGGGAGGGGTGGGCTGCGCGGGGTCCCCCTCGAGCCAGTCCTTGATGATGTAGTGGTAGAACTGCTTGCTCCAGAGGAGCCCGGCATACCCCTGGCGCGCGACGCGGCGCTGCTCCTCGTCCAGGGCGCCCGGGATGCGCCCGGCGTAGAAGGCGTCCGCTTCGCCTTTCCGCGCCATGAAGGTCTGGTCGAAATCGGCGCCGAAGGGGTTCGCGGGCGCGTCCTTTTCGGCCGAGAGCCGCAGCCGGACGACCGCCTCGCCCCCCGCCGGCAGATCGATCCGGTAGCGCGCCGCCGCCTTGGTCCCGATGCGCGCGGGGTTGACCGCGTCACGACGCCCGTGGATGACGTACTCGTGGAAGGCGTCCTTGACGTAAGGGCTCGCGTTCGGAGAGCCGAAGAGACGCATCGTGTTCGTCTCGTTATCGGTGAACAGAAGCTCGGGCGCGGCTGCCCCCTTGCGCGGCTCGACCGCCAGAACGTAAGGTCCAAGGGACTCGTGGACCGCCGCGATCGTGCCGTCGCCACGGCGCGTCATCGAACCCTTGGGCCAGTACGCCTCTCCCGTTCTTCCCCAGGACCAGGTGTTCCTGAACCAGAGGGTCGGCAAAAGGTCGAGTGTCGCAGGCTCCGGGCCCCGGTTGGCCACGGTTATCCTTATAAGGATGTCGTCGGGGGCGCTCTTGGCGTACTCGGCGACGACGTCGAAGTAGCGCCCCCCCTCGAGGGCCCCGGTGTCACTCAACTCGAACTCGGGGTCCGACTTGCCCCGGCGGCGGTTCTCGGCCACCAGCCGATCGTACGGGAACTCCATCTGGGGGTACTTGTAGAGCGCCTTCATGTAGGAATGGGTCGGGGTGGAGTCGAGGTAGTAGTAGCACTCCTTGACGTCTTCGCCGTGGTTTCCCTCGGGCCCGGTGAGGCCGAAGATCCGCTCCTTCAGGATCGGGTCGCGGCCGTTCCAGAGGGCCAGTGAGAAGCAAAGGCGGCACTCGCGATCGGTGATGCCGAGAAGCCCGTCCTCGCCCCAGCGATAAGTGCGGCTGCGGGCGTGGTCGTGCGGCAGGTAGTCCCAGCATTCTCCCCCCGCCGAGTAGTCCTCGCGCACCGTGCCCCACTGCCGCTCGGACAGGTAGGGCCCCCAGCGCTTCCAATTTTTCTCGCGCCGGGCGTCCTCCTCCAGGCGGCGCGACTCGGCGTCTTCTTCGATCTTCATCGTGGCCATCGTTCCGCCTCCCTTCCCGTCCCCGTGCGCATCTCCCCCACCGCCAGGACGACACGGTCGAGCCGCAGCGCCTCTCCAACCGACCAGGCCTGGAAGGGACAGCCGCGCGGCGTGTGGGGTGATTCGCCGTCGGCGATCTCGGAGATGTGTCCGAGCCCGGCTTCATCCAGATGACGAAGAAGCGGATCGAGGAAACGTGTCCTGGCCTCTTTTTTCGCGGCGTCGGTCCCTCCGCGCACCCGCACCCAGGCCTCGACGAACGGGCCCATGAGCCACGGCCAGACCGTTCCCTGGTGGTAGGCCCCGTCCCGCTCCCTCACCCCTCCTTCATAGCGCGGCGCGTACCCGGGGGCCATGGGGTCGAGAGAACGAAGCCCGAGCGGAGTCAGCAGGCGCCGTTCGACCGCCGCCACGACACGCGCGGCCGTCTCCCCCTCGAGAAGCGGGAAGGGAAGGCCGCCGATCGCGAAGATCTGGTTCGGACGGAAGGCGCTGTCCACGGCGCCGTGCCTGTGATCGACGTCGACGACGTCGTGAAGTTGTCCCTCGCTCTCGACGACAAAGCGCCGCCGGAACGACTCGAGCCCTTTGGCGTGCAGCGCCTTCCACCGCCCGGAGGAGGCGCCGCCGATCGCCAGGGCGTTCAGCCAGAGCGCCTCGACCTCGACCGGCTTGCCGATGCGCGGGGTGACGACCCAGTCCCCGACCTTGGCGTCCATCCAGGTCAGCTGCACTCCCGGCTCGCCGGCCGCGAGAAGCCCGTCCTCGTCGGCGTGGATGTTATAGCGCGTCCCCTCCGAGTAGCCCGTAAGAATCGCCTCGATGGCGGCGCGCAGCAGTTTCAGGTCGGCTTCGGGCGCCGGGCGGTTCCCGGCCGCCATCGCCTCAAGGTAGTCGTGCAGGGCGACGACGTACCAGAGCGACGCGTCGACCGAGTTGAACTCCGGCTCGTCCCCACGGTCCGGGAAGCGGTTCGGCAGCATCCCGCGGGAGACCGCCCCGGCCCACTCGACCAGGATCGAACGCGCGTCGTCGAGTCGCCCGGTGGCGATGCAAAGACCACGCAGCGCGATGAAGGTGTCGCGCCCCCAGTCGGTGAACCAGGGGTATCCGGCGGCGATGGTCGTGCCGCGCCCCCGCCGTAATAGATAAGCGTCGGCGGCGCGGTGAAGTCGCGTCGGGTAGCGGTCCGTGTTCCGTCTTTCCCCCTCGGCCTTGCGGACGTGCGCGAGGAGATCGGCGGCGGCCTGCGACGGCGCCGTGAGGGATGAGCTTCTCTCGTCCTGGGCCGCCAGGACGAGCGCCGCCTCGCCCCGTCCGAGATCGAAGGTCAGCGTGCCCGGAGACGCCAAGTCCTCGGTGAAGTCGAGGCCGCGCGCCCTCTCTTCTTCATAAAGGAAATTGCGGTACCAGCAGGGCTCGTGGCCATACCGTCCGTTCGACAGCGCGATGACTGCCGGAAGCCCCGGGTATGGGCGCCACGCGACACGCCCCTCACGCGTCTCCGGCGCGAAGTTGAACCCCGGGTTCTCGTGGTGCAGGGAGTGATAGTCGCGGCCCGAAAGAAGGGGGCGGACGGAAAGGATGGCACCGGGCCGTGGACTGGACAGTTTCCAGGAAAGCGCCACGACGGGCGCGTCGCGCAGCGCGACGATCTCATGGTCGATGCGGGTCCCATCCTCCAGCCGGAACCGCCAGCGCGGCCAGGGGTCGGCCGTGAAGGACTCGATCCGCCCTGCCCCGTCCGGGTGCACCACATCGGGCGCGTAGCGCTGAGAGGAAAGCGCAAAGGTCCCCCCGGGGGTGGTCACCGAGGCCTCGAAGCCGTTCACCAGGACGACGCGCCCGGTCGGCGGTGTCGTCGCCGGCAATAGTAGCGCGTGGTATCGCCGCGTCCGCATCAGCCCCACGGTGCCCGAGGCGAATCCGCCGAGGCCGTCGGCCTCCAGCCATTCGGCGCCCCGCTCAGGCATCTTTGACGTCATGCGCTCGTCCCCCCTGTTCCAGGACCGCCGCCTTGCACGGGACGCCCGCGCAGGACCGCGGCAGGCGAGTGGGTAACACCGGCCGGCCCGCGCCTGTTCCCGCCGCCTCGCGCCTCGGGAAGCCGCGTCATTTGGAGCCGCGCCGCCACCCCGGGTCGTTTTCTTTGTCGGATCCGTCCGCACCCTGGCGGCCGGAAGGCCAAGATAGCGCACTCCGCCGGGTGAGTCCATGCCCGCCTCGCCGGGAATCCCGCTTTCGCGCCGTCCGTCCTTGCAAGGCAAGTAAGACGTTGCGCGGGGGGGGGAGGGCCTTTAGAATGGGGCGACCCGATATCGTCCGAACGACTTATCTGGAGCGCCCAGACCCTCGTGCCGTCCGCGACCCCGCAGCCTCGTCGAACCCCGAGACCGGCCAGTTCCCTCCGGACCGTGGAGAGTGGCTCGCGGGCCGTCCTGATGCTCGTCAACCCACGCCTGCTGTTTCTTTACTGGGTGACCGGGGAGGCGATTGACAAGGACCTGGCGCGCGCCGCCGGCCATGCGGAAATCCGGATGGACGAAGATGCCGGGGAGGGGCGGTTCAAGGAAGTGCGCCGCCAGGAGTTCGACTTCAGGACCGGCAACTGGTACCTGGGCACCGAGGGTGCCAATCGGATCGTGCGCGTCCGTCTCGGCCTGCGACAGCGCTCCGGATTCCGGGAGATATTGCGCAGCAACAGTCTGCGGGTTCCTCGCGAGCGGCCCGGTGAGGCGCGGGAAACCTGGATGGACAGGAACGACCTCCTTGCGGGCCGGGCGACGAGGGCCGCGGCGCCGCCGCACCGGCTTGCGGTCGCTCCCCCTTCGGAAGGGGAGAGCCCGGCAGGGGCAAACCTGGCAGGAGCAAACCTGGCTGGAGAGAATCGGGCCGGCACGCCCTCGCCGGCCGTGTCCTCGCCTGCGGCCTCCTCGCCTGCCGGGTGGGGGATGTCCTGGGCGAGCTCGCCCCCCGGGAGAGTCGCCTGGGGCGATCCGCCCTCTGCGACGACGGCGCGAGTGGCCGAGTCGGCGCGCGTGGGAACG
>JANMQK010000089.1:0-9970 GCA_031370485.1 Acidobacteriota bacterium
GCGCGAGGGCGGCGCGATGCTCAGCCTGACGATCCGCATCTCGACCTACTTCAAGTCGCCCGAGGGCGACGGGACCGGGCCGTCCTCCCGGCCTGCCCGTTCCAGGACATGAGCGAGGGGAGGACAGCGTGGCCCTGCTGACCGTGCGCAAACGGGAGATCATGCTGGGGATCCTCCTGGCCTCGTTTGCCATCGTGCTCTGGCGCGAGCTCGGCACCCCGGGCAGCACCGGCCGCGGCTCGGGCGCCGGGAGCGGCCCCGCGCCCCGGGTCGACCTCGCCTCCCTGAAGGTTTTTCCCGTCGATTGGGCAGGCCTCGCAGCGCACCGCCCCGGGTATGATCCGGCCGGCCGGAACATCTTTCAGTTCGGGGTGATCCCTCCGCCCCCGCCGCCGAAGCTGACCCCGGCGGAGGAAGCGGCCATCCGGGAAGCGCAGAGGAAGGCGGCGGAGGAGCGGGAAAGGCAGGCGGAGCTTCTGAGACAGCAGCAGGAGGCCCTCAGGCAGCAACAGGTCCAGCAGCAGGCCCAGCAGGCGGCGCAGCAGCAGGCCCAGGCGAGCCTGCCGCCCCCGCCCCCGCCCAAGCCGCAGCCTCCTCCCATCCCGTACCGGTTCATCGGCTACCTGGGCCCGCCGGAGGGAAAAATCGCCGTGCTGCACGACGGCACCGACTTCCTTTTCGTGCGCCAGGGTGAGGTGGTCGGCCAGGGGATCAAGGTGCTCGAGATCGGTTACGAGTCCGTCAAGTTCGGTTTCACCGACCCGCAGTTCAAGGGAGAGTCGCGCACGGTTCCGATGAGCAGCTCATTATGAAGGGAGGTGGTGAGGTGGTCGAGGCCCGCAGGCAGCAACCACAGTCCGGCGCCGGACGGGGGCGCGGAACGCTCGCCGCCGCGCTGGCGATGTCGATGCTTCTCGCATCATGCGCCACCTCCCGCCCCTACAACCAGGGGCAGAAGGAAATGGAGGCGGAGAACTACGACCGCGCGGTCCTGAATTTCTCGCGTGCCCTGAGCTCGAAGCCGGGAAACACGCGCTACAAGGTCGCCCTGGCCCGCGCCAAGGTGAAGGCCGCCCAGGACCATTTCATGAAGGGACGGGCCTACGCCCAGGCCCGGCGCTACGAGGCCGCCATCGCCGAGTTCCAGCAGACGGTCTACCTCGACCCCTCCCACCAGTACGCCGCCAACGAGCTGGCCCACGCGCTGGTGGAATACCAGAAGACCCAGAAGAACTCGGAGAGCGATCTCGAAAAGCTGAAACGAAAAGCGAGGGAGGAGTCCGGGCGGGGGGCTCCGCACCTCAACCCCGCGTCGAACATCCCGATCGTCCTGCGTTTCAAGAACGAGACCGTCAAGAAAATCTATGACGCGCTGTCGAAGGCCTCGGGGATCAACTTCCTGTACGACGATCGGCTCGATCTCAGCAAGAGCATATCCATCGACATCGCCGACGTGACCTTCGAGCAGGCCCTCGGGCAGCTGATGACGCTGAACAAGCATTTTTTCAAGATCTACGACGAGAACACCATCCTGATCGCGGACGACACGCCCCAGAAGCACAAGGAGCTTGACGACCTGGTCATCCAGACCTTCTACCTGAGCAACGCCGACGTGAAGGACGTTCAGGTGCTGCTCCGCACGCTCCTCGACGCCCGCCAGATTGCCCAGAACGACCGCCTGAACGCGATCACCATTCGCGACACGCCCGACCGCGTCGCGGTCGCGCAGAAAATCATCGAGGCCAACGACAAGGTGAAGTCGGAGCTGATCATCGACGTGGAGCTCTTGGAGATCAACCGCACGCTCCTGCAGAACCTCGGCATCGATCTGTTCGGCGTTGGCGGCGGCAGCGGCAAGTCGCTCAACCTGACCTACGGAGGCGGTAGCTCGCTGCCGCTCAACAACCTCGATCTCCTCAGGCAGAGCGGCTCGTGGCTCCTGGGCCCGGTGCCGGGAATCGTGGTTAATTTCCTCAAGACCGACGCCGACGCCCATGTGATCGCGAAACCGCAGATGCGGGTCAGCGAGGGCGCCAAGGCCACCGTCCGAATCGGCGACCGCATACCGATCCCCACAACCACGTTCAACGCCGCCCCGACCGTCGGCGGGACGGTGGGCGTGCCGATCACATCCTTCACGTACCAAAACGTGGGCATCAACATCGACATCGAGCCGCGGGTCCATCACAACAAGGAGATCACCCTGAAAGCGAAGGTGGAGATCTCCTCCCTTTCGGGGCAGGTCTCGGCCGGTGGCGGGCTGACCCAGCCGATCATCGGGACGCGGGAGATCGAGACCACCATCCGGCTGAAGGACAACGAGACCAACCTGCTGGCCGGCCTCATCCGCGAGGAAGAGCGCAAGTCCATGAGCGGCCTTCCCTGGATCTCGAACGTCCCGATCCTGCGCCGCCTGTTCGGCAACACGGAGACGAACGTGCAGCAGACGGACATCGTCCTGACGCTGACGCCGCACATCCTGAGGGTGCCTGACATCACCGAGGAGGACCTGCTGCCGCTCTGGATCGGCACCGAGCAGAACATCGGGTTGCGGGGCACCAGCCGGCAGAGCGCTTTCGGCGCCTCCCCGTTCGAGGAAGAGGCCAGCGCGCCGCCGCCTCCCGGCATTCCCGACATTCCTCTCGAGGAGGCCGAGCCGCTGGCCGAGCCCGCCCCCGGCGCGGTGATCGCCCCGGCCGCGGCGGGTGGGTCCGCGGGGAAGCCCGCGGAGCCCGCTCCGGGAGAGGTCGAGGCACCGCCGCGCCCCGCCCCGGCGCCGCCCCCCGGCGGCGGCGGGGGAGGCGGCGGATCTCCCCGGGAAAGCGAGGCCCCCACCGGCCCCGCGACCGTGACGCTCAACCCGGCCTACGTGTCGGCGGCGCTGGGACAGGAATTCACCATCAGCGTCGCCATCAGCGGAGCGTCGGGAGTCGGGAGCGTTCCGTTCCACCTGAGCTTCGACCCGGCGGTCGTGGAGTTCGTCCGGTCGTCCACCACCTCCCCTTTCCTGGCCAAGGACGGCGCTTCGGTCTTCGTCCTGGCGACGCTGGGCGGGGGAGGCCGCGAGGTCATCGTCGGGCTCTCCCGTCAAGGCAGCCGTCCCGGCGTTGGCGGTCAGGGAACGCTCATCGATCTGGCCTTCCGGGCCAGGAAGGCCGGCACGACGACGCTGAGCTTCACCGACCTGTCGGTGCTCGACCCGGCGGCCCAGCCGCTCCCGTTCCAGAAGGTCGGCATGACCGTCGTGATCCAGTAGGGAGTGTGTGAGGATGGCGCTGCGCATGACGCGGGGGGTCCGGGACAAGGGCGGGAGCGCCGGCCTGACGCTCGTCGAGGTCCTTGTGGCCCTCGCGATCATGGTCATCCTGTCCGGTGCGATCGTCCCGACGGTGAAATTCGCCGTCAAGCGACAGAAAGAGATGGAGCTCCGGCGTGCGCTGCGAACCATGCGACAGGCGATCGACGAGTACAAGAAATTCTGCGATTCGGGAGCCATCGCCAAGGAAGGGGTCGATTCGGAATGCTACCCGACGGACCTCGATCTGCTGGTGGAGGGGGTCGATCGGGTCGGGGCGCTGGGGCAGAAGATGAAATTCCTGCGGCGGGTCCCTTTCGACCCTTTCACGAAGACCCAGGAGTGGGGGAAACGGTCCTATCAGGATGACTGGGACTCGACCTCGTGGGGTCAGGAGAATGTCTACGACGTCTACACCACGAACGAGGGAAAGGCCCTCGACGGCAGCGATTACAAGAACTGGTGAGGTCACATTCCGTGATGCGCCCGAACCGACATTCTGCGCGACGGCCGGCGGTCCTGACGACGGCGGGGTTCACCCTGATGGAGCTGATGATCGTCGTGGCGATCATCGGGATCATCACCGCCATCGCCGTCGTGCAGCTGCGCCAGACCCCGATCAAGGCGAAGGAGGCGGTCCTGAAGCAGGACCTTTTCGCCTTGCGCGACGTCATCGATCAGTACTTCGTCGACAAGGGGAAGTACCCGGACTCCCTGGACACACTCGTGGACGATGGGTACCTCCGGAAACTCCCGGTGGACCCGTTCACGAAATCGTCCGACACATGGACCACCGAGAGCGCGGAGGCGACGGAGGACGACCCGACGGCCGGGGGCGGCATCATCGACGTGCACAGCGGGAGCAGCGATACCGCACTCGACGGGAGCCAGTACAGCGAATGGTAGAAGAGGCGCTTTTACTGTTGAGACCCCTAGCGGTCCGACGTATATTTCGAAACGAGGTGTCCTGGACATGATGACGCATTGCCTCCGGACGGCCTTCCGGGCCGGCGCGTTCCTTTTCGTGATCGGGGGGCTCGCCTGCCAGAAATCGGACGTGGTCGCCCCCGACAAATCGACCATTACCCTGAATGCCACCCCCTCGACCATCATCCTGGCCGGAGGCGTGCAGTCGGTCGACGTGGCGATCGTGGCGACCGTGGCCAACAACATCGGAGTACCCCTGCCCGGGCAGGACGTGCGCTTCAGCACGACATCGGGGATCCTGGACCCCGCCGGCGGCTCGCCGGTCAGGACCGACAGGTTCGGCAACGCGACGACGATCCTGACGGAGGCCCGGCAGAATGCGACCATTACCGCCCGATCGGGCTCGACGATGGCGACGCTTACGCTGAACACGGCCTCGTGCCAGCTGGGCAACATCGCCATCAGTCCGAGTCCCGTCACCTTCAACAATTGCACCAGTTCGGTCACCGTGACCGCGACCGCCACCGATACGGGCGGAAACCCGTGCCCGGGTGTGTTCCTCACGTTCGCGCAGATCGCGACCTCGACGCCGATGACGGACGTAAGCCTTCAATTTGTGCCCGGGTCGATCACGACGGATGCGGACGGCGAAGCGACGACCGAGCTGAGCCCCGCTTCGAACAACGACTGCCAGACGAAGTGCGGCGGAACCAACTCATGCACGGGACAGTTCAGGGCCAGCTCCGGAAGCGTGAACAGCAATCCTCCCACCCAGATTCTCGACAGCGTGCCGTGACGGAATGGACGAGGGAATCCTGATGCACAAAGGCAGGGGCCGGCGCGAGGAAGGCGGGGCGCTTATCATCGTGCTGATGATCGGCGCGGTCGTCGCGGCCATCGCGCTCACCGCGGCCAGCCAGGCCTGGTCGACCTCTTGGCGCCGGGACAGCGAGGACGAACTCATCTTCCGCGGCAACCAGTATGTCGACGCCATCCTCGCCTATCGGAAGGAGCACTCCGGGCAGTTCCCGACGAACCTCGAGGACCTGCTGAAGCCAGGCCCCCGGCGGCTGCGCTACATCCGGAAACTCTTCCGCGATCCTGTCAATCCCGGCGGCCGGTGGGGGCTGCTTTACCTGATGCCCGGCGGCCAGGGGATCTACGATCCGGCGGCCGCGCAATCGGATGAGACCGGTTCGGACGACGATGACGACGCTGGTGGCGGTCAGCCGTCAGAATTGTCCGGGAGCAAGCCCAAAAGAACCGGGGTCACGCCGATCAACCGGAATCCCACCGGCAGCGGCGCGCCGGGAGTCGGGGGCGCGATCCCGGGGGCGCTACCCCCGGGTCTGGCCGCGACCCTGCCGAAAATGCCCAAAGACACGGGCGCTTTCGACAGCGACAGCATCAGCGAGCCGCCGATCGGCTGGCCCATCGTCGGGGTCATCAGCCGGGCATCCGGGAAGGTGGCGGAACGCACCTTCAAGGTCTACAAGGGACACGACCGCGTCGACGAATGGCAGTTTCACGTTTTCGATCGCGGCATCACCCTCCAGCAGCAGCCCCCCTCCGCCGCCCCGGGCGGAGGGCGGACTCCTTTCGTCGGTCCCGGCTTCGGCGGCAACGGTACGATTCTCGGGACCGGCGACGGCTCGCGGCCAGGCGGAATGGGAACGGGGTGGGGCGGAGCCCGTGGCCCGGGACGCCTGCCTGGAATGGGTCCCGGCGGCCTGGTCGAGAAGCCCCCGAAGCCGCCGGGTGGCTATCCGGAGCCCCCGGACGATCCCGAGGAATGAGCCGCCGAGGCTCGCCAACCTGACCCCCGCATGACCGCCCGGCCCGCGACGAGGGCGGCGAGGCACATCGCATGATCGTCATGAAGTTCGGGGGCACGTCGCTCGCCGGCGCGGACGAGATCGAGTCGGTCGGGCGAATCGTCAGGCGGTTCGCCGCGCGCAGGCCGGTCGTCGTGGTCTCGGCGATGGCCGGGGTGACAGACGATTTGCTGCAGGCGGCGCAGCGGGCAGCGGCCGGGCTGCCGCGTGACATGGCGCGCCGCCTCGCCCGGATCGAGGCGCGCCACCGCCAGGCCGCGCATGACCTGTCGCTCGACGGCGATGCGGACCCGCGCCTCGGACCGGAACTCGACCGGATGTTTTCGGGGCTCGAGGAGATATGCCGCGGGATACTGCTCCTGCGCGAGCTGACCCGAAGATCGCTGGATCTTGTCGCCTCGTTCGGCGAGCGGTTGTCGGGACGGATCGTCGCGGCGCATTTCACTCGTTCGGGGCTCCGCTCGGACTATGTCGACGCCCGGGACCAAATCGTCACGGACGACAGCCATGGAGCCGCCCAGGTCGATTTCAAGGCGACCACGCGCCGCGCCCGGGCCCGGCTCGTGCCGATGGTCCGAAGCGGGAGGGTGCCGGTCGTGACCGGCTTCATCGGCCGGACCCGCTCCGGCGCGACCACCACCCTCGGGCGCGGAGGCTCCGATTACACCGCGTCGATCCTCGGGCTGGCGCTCGGGGCGCGCGAGATCTGGATCTGGAAGGAGGTGGACGGGGTGTGCACCGCCGATCCCGAGATCGTGCCGGACGCCCGGCTCGTGCCGCGCATCTCCTACCAGGAGGCGGCCGAGATGGCCCACTTCGGCGCGGAGGTGATCCATCCCAAGACGATGCAGCCGGCCCGCGGGGCCGGCATCCCGATCCGCATCAAGAACACGTTCCGTCCGGATGGGCGGGGCACGCTCGTCACCGCCCGCCCGTCGCCCGGCGGCGGCGCCCTCATGGTCAGCTGCATCGACGGCATGGCGCTGGTGACGATCGAGGGGGCGGGCATCTTCGGCCAGCCCGGGATGATCCTGCGCCTGCTCACGCCGGTGGCGCTGGCGGGCACGAACATCTACATGATCTCGATGTCCTCCTCCGAATACAACATCTCCTTCGCCATCCGCGAGACCGACGTGGATCGGACCCTCAAGGCGCTCGAGCGCGATCTGCGGGAGCGCGGGCTTCTCGGGGAGCAGGTCGGCCGGATCACCGTTGAGCGGGGCATGTCCGCGGTCGCCGTGGTCGGCGCCGGGATGAAGGGACAGCGCGGCATCGCCGGGCGGATCTTCGGCGCCCTCGGCGACCGCGGCGTGAACGTCGTGGCGATCGCGCAGGGGTCCTCCGAGTACAACATCACCGTGGTGATCAAGAGCCGGGACATGCGCGCGGGTGTGCGCGCCATTCACAATCGTCTCAACAGGGGCCGCTAGTGGCGATGCGCCTTGGCATCGTGCAGATTGGATATGGGAAGGTGGGGGGAGCGCTGATCGATCAAGTAGCGGCGCGCCGGAAGGCGCTGCGAGGGCGGCTCGGCGTCGATCTCACGCACCTGGCGATCGCCGGCCGGCGCGGAGCGGTTGTTGATGGCGCCGGGATCGCCCTGGAGACCTGGCGCGAACGGGTGCGGGAAGCGGAAAGTCGCTCCGGCCCCGATCTTCTCCGCGAGGCGGCCGAGGCGCATCCCGGACCAAAAGTGTTGGTCGACGCCACCGCGGCGGAGGGCCTGGCCGATCTCTACTGCCGGGCGTTCGACCTGGGCTACCACATCGTGTCGCTGAACAAGGCGCCCTTGGCGGGCGCTCTTGGGGATTACGAGCGGATGAAGCGGGCGGCGCGGACGTCGCGCCGACTCTGGCTCTACGAGGTCACGGTGGGGGCGGGGCTCCCGGTTCTCGGCACAGTGCGGGACCTGGTGGAGACCGGCGATCGAATCATCGCGATCGAGGGCTGTTTCTCGGGGACGCTCAATTTCCTGGCTGCCGCGATGGACGGGGGTCGCCCCTTCTCCGAGGCGCTCGCCGAGGCTCGCCGCCGGGGGTACACCGAACCGGACCCGCGGGAGGACCTGTCGGGGCGCGACGTGGCCCGCAAGACCATCATCCTGGCGCGCGAGGCGGGTTTCGCCGTCGAGCCGCGCGACGTCCGCCTCGAGCCTTTCTGCTCCCTGGACGGGAACGGGTCGGGCGCGGATCTCCCAGGGGCCGCGGCGCTCGACGCCGCCATGGCGCTGCGCTGGCGGGAGGCCGCCTCCCTTGGCCTTCGGCCGCGCTACCTGGCCACGGCGGGGGCCGGCTGCTCCGTGGGGCTCGCGGATGTCCCGGCGGACGCACCGCCCGGCAGGCTGGCGGGGCCGGAGAACGTCTTCGTATTCAAGACTGAAAGATATGATGAGCGGCCGCTGGTGGTCGCGGGTCCCGGCGCGGGAGCGGACGTCACGGCCGCGGGAGCGTTCGCCGACATCCTGTCGATCGCCCGCGCGGTCGCCGCCGGGGGCGACGGCGCATGACGGAGACCAAAGGAATGAAGCGGGCAAGGAAGAGGCCGGCCGATGGCCTGATTCCGGTCGCGATCCTGGGGGCGACCGGGGCCGTCGGGCAGCGGTTCGTGTCGCTTCTCGACGGCCATCCGTGGTTCAGGGTCACGGCCCTGATGGCCTCCGAGCGCTCGGCGGGCAGGCGTTACGGCGACGCGGTGCGCTGGTTTCTCGAGCAACCGATGCCGGACTACGCCCGGGACATGGAGATCATGGCGTGCCGGCCCGGGCCGGAGGCGCGCGTCGTCTTCTCGGGTCTCGACGCCTCGGTTGCCGGCGAGATCGAGGAGGATTTCGCCCGCGCCGGCCATGCCGTGGTCAGCAATTCGCGCAACCACCGGATGGACCCGGACGTGCCGCTGCTGGTCCCCGAGATCAACGCCGATCATCTCGAACTGATCGAAGCGCAGAAGCGCCGCCGTGCGGGAGGGGGCTTCCTCGTGACCAACCCCAACTGCTCGACCGTGGGTCTGGTCATGGCGGTGGCGCCATTGCACAAGGCGTTCGGGGTCACGCGCGTCATGGCCGCGACGTTGCAGGCCGTCTCGGGTGCCGGGTACCC
The DNA here is from genome assembly GCA_031370485.1 of Acidobacteriota bacterium. Taxonomy (GTDB): domain Bacteria; phylum Acidobacteriota; class Polarisedimenticolia; order Gp22-AA2; family Gp22-AA2; genus JANMQK01. Next base: position 9,153 of record JANMQK010000089.1, read on the forward strand.
GGGCGTACCGTCGATCGACATCCTGGACAACGTGATTCCGCACATCGCGGGGGAGGAGGAGAAGATCGAATCGGAGAGCCGCAAGATCCTGGGGGGTCCGCGCCGCCTGGCGGCTATCTCCGTGAGCGCCCACTGCCACAGGGTGCACGTGTCGGACGGGCACACCATATCGGTGTCGCTCGCCACGAAAGAGAAAGCCTCCCCGGAGGAGGCGACCAGGGCGCTCCGCTCCTTTCGAGCGCCGTTCGCCGCCCTGGGCCTGCCGAGCCTCCCCGCGAGGCCGCTCGTGGTGCGCGACGAGCCGGACCGCCCGCAGCCCCGGTTCGACCGGATGGCCGGGCGCGGCATGGTGGTCACGGTCGGAAGAGTGCGGCGCTGCCCGGTCCTCGATCTCAAGCTGGTCGCGCTCGTGCACAACACCATCCGGGGCGCGGCCGGAGTCGCCGTGCTGAATGCCGAACTCCTCAAGGCGAAGGGGTATCTCTGATGGAGCCGTCCCAACCCGCCGGCTGGATCAAGGTGTTCGCGCCGGCGTCGGTGGCCAACTTCGGCCCCGGTTTCGACGCGCTGGGGATGGCCCTGGACGGCCTCGGGGACACGGTCGAGGCGCGCCCCGCCGCGGCGGGGGTGCGGGGAGTGCAGATCACGGCCATCACGGGCGAGGCTCTAGACATCCCCCTCGAGGCTTCGCGGAACTGCGCCGGCCGGGCGGCCGAGGCCGTCCTCGAGACGCTGCCGGGCAGGGCCGGGAAGGAAGCCGGGATCGAGATGCGGATTCACAAGGGTCTCCCGCAGGGGAGCGGTCTCGGAAGCAGCGC
>JANMQK010000092.1:0-26873 GCA_031370485.1 Acidobacteriota bacterium
GGTTAACTCGCCGCGCACTCGAGGAACCTGTCGATGTCCTCCGGGCCGTGGTAGATGTTGGGTGACACGCGGATCAGGTTGCCCCGCAGGCTGACCACGACCCCCTTCCCGCGCAGGTTGCGGTAGGCGCGCCGGGTCTGCTCGACCGTTGTCCCCTCGAGTGCCAGGATGGTCGAGCGCCGCTTCGGGCTGAGATCCGACACGACCCGCAGCCCGCTCCCCTCGACCCCGCGCACCAGCCGGTCGAGGAGCCGCGTCACGTGGAACTCGACCGACGCTACGCGCACGCGGTTGAGGAACTCGATCGAGGCGGCGAGGCCGCTCAGGTTGAGGAACGAGGCGGTCTCCGGGATGTCGAAGCGGCGGGCACCGTCCTTGAACCGCAGGACGAAGTCGGACGGGCGGTTGAGGTGGGTGGCGCCCTCGACACACTGCCAGTTGACGTCCCCCACCCGCATCTTCTCGAGGACCCGCGAGTTCACGTAGGTGAAGCCGGTCCCGTACGGTCCGAACAGCCATTTGTAGCCGCTGACCGCCAGGATGTCGATCGGGAAATCGCCGACCCGGAAGTCGATGGCGCCCACCCCCTGCGCGCCGTCCACGACCAGGTACAGGCCGCGCTCGCGGCAGGCGTCCCCCAACGCCTGGAGGTCGGTTCGGTAACCGGTCAGGAACGAGACCAGGCTCGTGGCGATGACGCGGGTCTTCGGGCCTATGGCGGCGATCAGGTCGGAAGCAGAGGCCAAGCGGCCCGAGGAGGGCCCGACGAAGCGCACGCGGACTCCCAGGGGCTCGAGGTTCATCCAGGGGAAGACAACGGCCGGGAACTCCCCTTCGGCCAAAAGCACCTCGTCGCCGGTCGCGAGCGGCAGCCCGCGCGCCGCGACGTTCATCCCGTGCGAGGCGCCCGACCCGATCGCGATGCCATCGGGGTGGCAGCCAATGAGCCGCGCCGCGGCCGCCCGGACCCGCGCCGGGAGCTCCTCGAACAGCGCCTCCGGGATCGATTCGGGGTGCTCCTTGTAGTGCAGGGCGCGGCGGACCTCCTCGGCCGACTCCAGCGGGAAAGGCCCCTGCGCCGCGCAGTCGAGGTAGGCCTGCCCGCCGAAGTCCGAGAAGTGCTTTTTCCAGTTGGTTCCGGCCTCGAACACGTCTCAATCCCCGAATCCACCGGGCCCCGGGACAGGACGCCAGCGTGGCGTCATGATACACCGCGCCCGGAGCCGCCACGTCGCCCCTGTCCCCCGCCCGGAAGAGGGCGGCGAGAACGTTCCGGCGATGCCCGGCGGTCAGGGGTTATAATCCCGCCGTGCGGCACGCTCGGTCCTTCCTGCCGGCCGGTTACTGACGATGCGACTCGCCCCTGAACGCGAAAGCGGCTTTCTCTCCTCCCCGCCGGAGGTGTCGATCACCAACGCCTTCGAGCGTCCGTTCGACAATGTGGTCGCGACAGCCAGGACCTGCTACTCGGGAAACGGCATCGTGCGGGATGAGGACATTCTCGCTGGCCCCGGGGCGGCTCCCGGGCAGGCCGAGGAAAAAATACGGCGGCGCGACCAGCTGGCCAGGGATCTCTACCAGGCGGGGCACCACACGACACTGCAGCACGCCCACTTCCAGTTCGCCATGAGCAACGTCAGCCGGCAGTTCCTGTGGTCCTTCCTGCACAGCCATCCGTTCTACAACTCCGAGCAGGTGAGCCAGCGCTACGTCGCGGTCAAGCCGGGGAACTACGCTGTCCCCCCGCTTTCGGGCGAGGCCCTTGCGATCTATCACGCGACGGTCGCCGCGCAGCAGGCGGCGTACACGGAGCTCTGCCAACTTCTCGCGGCGCCGGCCGCCGCGGCCTATTACGCCAGGTACCCGTCGCGCAGGCGGTACGGGGCGAAGTACGACAGGGATATCCGGAAGAAGGCGCAGGAGGTGGCGCGCTACGTCCTGCCGGTCGCCACCTTCGCCTACCTTTACCACACGGTCAGCGGCATCACGCTGCTGCGCTACTACCGCGCCTGCGGCGGGCACGATGCCCCCCTCGAGCAGCGCACCGTCATCGGCAGGATGGTCGAGGAGCTGCTGCGGCTCGACCCCGCCTACCGGGCGATCCTCGAAGAGCCGATCCCGGAGGAGGATCTTCCGGGGCAGCGCTTCCTGGCCGGCGCCGGTTCGACCGACGAGGAGGAGCGCCGGGCGTTCATCGCGGAGTTCGACCGCGATCTGGGCGATCGAGTCTCGAAACTGATTGACCATCCGGCGGGCAACGAGGACACCCTGGCGCGGTCCGTGCGCGAGGTGCTGGGAGTGGGCCGTGCCCGCCTGTCGGACGACGACGCCATCGCGCTCGCGCTGGACCCCGGCCGCAACTCTCTTCTCGGCGAGGCGCTCAACCTGACGACCCTCGACAAGATCTCCCGCACGATGGCGCACTGCCACTACACCTTCCGCAAGCGGATGAGCCACGCCGGCGATTCGCAGAACCAGCGGCACCGCATGACGCCCGCGTCGCGCCCGATCCTCGAGACCCACCTCACCTCCTGTCCCGACTTCGAGACCCCCTCCCTCGTGATGACGGACGATCCCTCGCAGGCGCACTACCTCGAGGCCATGGAGACCGCCTGGGACGGCATCAATCGTCTGCGGCGGCTCGGCGTGCCCGACGAGTTCGTCATCTACCTCCTGCCAAACGCCGTGTCGATCCGCTTCACCGAATCGGCGAACCTCCTCGACCTGAGGCACAAGCACGCGATGCGCCTCTGCTACAACGCCCAGGAGGAGATCTGGAAGGCATCGCTCGACGAGGCGCTGCAGATCCGAGAGGCGAACCCGCGCATCGGCCGTTATCTCCTGCCCCCGTGTAATCTTCGACAAATGGCGAAGCTGACGCCCGTCTGCCCCGAGGGGAAGAGGTACTGCGGGGAAAGGGTCTGGACCTACCGTATCGAGGACTACCGCCGCGTCATCTGAAACGCTGTCCGAGGGAGGAACTGGGAATGTCTCTCCCAACTGAAGGGACGGCCACGCCGGCCCTGGAGCTTCTCCCGGGGCAAATCGACGGCCCGCTCCGCTTCCACGAGATCTTCGGCCGGACCGCTCCGGTCGAGATCGAGGTCGGCATCGGCAGCGGCCGGTTCATCCTGAACGAAGCGGCGTCCCGGCCGGCCGTTGACTTCCTGGGCCTGGAGTGGTCCCTCAAGCACCTCAGGGTCGCCAAGGAGCGGGCCGAGCGCAGGGGCCTCACGAACATCCGGTTCCACCGGGCCGACGCCCGTCACGTGGTGTCGGACCTGGTGCCGGACGGGTCGGTCGCGCGCCTGCATGTCTACTGCCCCGACCCGTGGCCCAAGAAGCGGCACCGCAAGAGGCGCTTCTTCACCCCGGCGATGGCCGTCCATATCGGGAGGATTCTCGCGCCGGGGGGATACCTCGATCTGTCGACCGACGTCGATGAGTACTTCGAGGAGATCCTCGGGATCCTGGCGGGACACGAAAGCCTCACGCCGGCGTCCGATTCCCTGTTCCCCCTCGAACCTCTGGCAGGCAAGACGAACTACGAAGTGAAGTACCTGGAGGCCGGCCGCCCGATCTACCGGGCGACCTACCGGAGCGTCAGTCGATCTCGAGGATGATCTCGCCGTCCTCAACGCCAACCTTGTAGCGCCTGACCTTCATATCCTGGTCGATCGGCGAAATCCCCGTCTTGAGATCGAAGGTCCAGCCGTGCCACGGGCAGGAGATGACCCCGGTTTCCTCGAGGTAGCCCTCGCCGAGAGGCCCTCCCTGGTGGGGGCAGGTGTTCGCGAGGGCGTGAAGCTCGCCGCCGAAGTTGAAGATTGCCACGACATGCTCTTTGACTTCGACCACCTTGCTGCCTCCGGACGGGATCTCATCGGCCCGGCCGCAGCGCGCCTTGATCGGCATCGGCCCTCCTCAGCGAACCAGGTGCTCCTCGATATTGGTGCTGCCATAGTCGCAGCGGCACGCCGTCTTGATGCGGTGCGCCACCAGCGCCAGCGCCCGCCGCACCCCCGGGGTCTTCTCGGGGTCGGTGAGCGGCTCCAGGCGGACGGTGAGGCCGTCGTCGCGCATCGAGATCTGGATGAAGAATTTCTGCGTGTGCCCGCGCTCGACAACCAGGGACTCGATGAGCCCCGCGCGGCCATCGCGCTCGCGATAAAAACGCTCGGCCTTCACCAGGAGTTCGCCGTCACGGACGACGAACGGCTCGAACCGCTCCTGGCATTCGTCGATTGTGACCCGGCCGGTGAGGACGACGTGGGGCATGAGACGGGACCGTCCGGCGATCTCAGGACAACTCGCTGCGGATGAACCCGAGGACCTCCTCCGCGTGGTCCTTGACCTTCACGCGGGGGAAAACCTGGCGGATGGTCCCCTGCTTGTCGATGACGAACGTGGTGCGGTGCACGCCGAAGAACTCGCGCCCCATGAAGCTCTTCTTGCCGTAGACCCCGTAGGCCTTGGCGACCTCGATTTCAGGATCGCTCAGCAGGAGGAATGGGAGCTTGTACTTGCCCGAGAACTTCTCGTGGGATGCGACGCTGTCGCGGCTGACCCCGACCACGACGGTGTCGTGCTCTTCGAAGTGGCCGAAGTGGTCGCGGAAGGCGCAGGCCTCCAGGGTGCAACCGGGGGTGTCGTCCTTGGGGTAGAAATAAAGGATGAGGTTCTTCTTGCCGATGAAATCCTTGAGGGCCACCGTCTTGCCGCCGGTCCCCACAAGCGCGAACGCGGGAGCCTTCCGGCCTACTTCGGGTGTCTCGCTTTTAGCCACCGGGTGCCTCCCGCCCGCACGTCGCAGGCGCCTTCGAGGTCAAGGGTCCATGTCGTCCGAATCGCCCGCCATTCTAACACAAGCGCCGGTTCGGCTTGATCAGGCCCCGGACGTACCGCGCAGGGACTTCCCCAGGCCGAGCAGGCTTATCACCGTCCAGACGGCCTCGAGGATGATGAATCCGATCTGGCGCGCGTCGATGGCCACGAGGCAGAGCAGCAATCCGCCCGCTGCGTTCAGGATGTTATAGAGAAGCCGGTCGCGCCCCAGCCGGCCCGCCTGGTGCGCGGCGTAGGCGACCAGGATCAGCGCGGCCCCGAGGATTGACGCCGATTGCGCCACCATCAACCGGGGATCTTCCGGAGCACCGGGCGGCTCAGGGCTTTTCCGCTTCGGGGCGCTCGATGCGCGCCGACGGCTTCAGCCCCGCGACATATTCCTGGATCCTGGTTTCCCGCATGGCCGCCGTGAGCTTCGCGCGGATAGCCTCCGCGACCTCCTCGAAGGGGATCGGGCCTTCCTTGCGCCGGGCGGTCGCCTTGAGGATGTGGAGGCCGCGCCTCGTCTCGATGATGTCGCTGATCCGGCCCGTCTGGAGGGAGAAGGCGGCCTTTTCGATGGGAGGAAGCGCGCGCCCTCCCCTGGAGACGTAGCCGCTGTCCCCGCCTTTCTGGGCCTCCGGCCCGTCCGAGTAGCGGCGGGCCGTCTCGGCAAAGTCCTTCCCCGCCTTGAGCTCCTTCATGATCTCCTCGATCTTGAGCCGGGCCTGGGCGCGCACCGGAGCCTTCGCATCCGGCGCCACCAGCACGACGATCTGGCTGATGCGCACACCCTCGGGACGCTTCATCTCGTCCCCGTGCTCATCGTAATAGCGACGCACATCGGCATCGGACACCTTGGCGCCCTGCATGACCTCCTGGTCCACGAACCGGCTGACGACGAGGTCGCGCCGCAGTCGTTCCTTGAACTCTTTTTCGGTCAGGCCATTGGCCTTGAGCAGCGTGTCGAGTTCACCGGGCTCATCGAACGATTTTCGCAGCCGATCAAGATCTTCCTGGACCTCGGAGTCCGAAACGGTCAGCTTGGTCTTGCCGGCCTTCGCATAGAGGAGTTCTCCGTCGATCAACCCCTCGAGGACCTTCCGGCGCACGGAGCGGAGCTCCCCGAGGCTGACAGACCCGGTCCGCCGGCCTTGAAACTGCAGCTGGACGGCCAGGTCGTAATCCCTCCTCAGGATGGGGCGCCCGTCCACCCGGGCGATGACGTCGTCGCCGGACGGTCGCGACCCACCCTGGGCCTGCGCGGTGGTGTCGCTCGCTGCGGCCGCGCCACAAAGGGCAAGGACCGCGAGGGAAACGGCGCGTACCGGTCTCCAAATCATTTCAGTGTTCAGCGGCGACCTCCTCCTCGTACTTCCTGTAGGTATTGACGCTGATGATTGCGGCCAGCTTCTCGGAGATCTCCTTGAAGATCAGGGCCGGTCCCGATTTCGGATCGTACACCACGGGCGGGCGGCCATCGTCCCCGCCCTGGCGCAGGCGTATGTCGATCGGGATCTCCCCCAGGAACACCGTGCCGAAGGTCTCGGCCGCTTTCTTCCCGCCGCCGTGGCTGAAGATCTCGGTCCGGTCGCCGCAGTGGGGACACAGGAAATAGGACATGTTTTCGACGACGCCCAGGATCGGCACATTCACCTTCTTGAACATCGCCGCCGCCTTGCGGACGTCCGACAGGGCGACATCCTGGGGTGTCGTCACGAGCACGACACCGGTGAGCGGGATGATCTGGGACAGGGTCAGCTGGACGTCGCCCGTGCCGGGCGGGAGATCGATGAACAGGTAATCGAGTTTTCCCCAGGCGACGTCGCCCAGGAACTGCTTGATCGCGCCGTGCAGCATCGGCCCGCGCCAGATCACCGGCTCGTCTTCCTTGAGAAAGAAAGCCATCGACATGAGCTTGAGACCCGAGGCGGTCACCGGCACGATTCTCTTCTCCACGATCTCGGGTCTCGACTTCACGCCCAGCATCTGCACGAGGTTGGGGCCGTAGACGTCGGCGTCCATCAGCCCCACCGTGGCCCCGGCGCGGGCGAACGACAGGGCGAGGTTCGCCGCGACTGTCGATTTTCCGACCCCTCCCTTGCCGGACCCGACCGCCACCACGTTGGCCACGTCCGGGATCAGATCGGGAGGGCTCTCGAAGCTCTTGCGGACCTTGGCCCCCATCTTGAGGTCGATCGAGGAGATCCCGGGAACGGTGCCCAGGGCGGCGCGGACGTCCTTCTCGATCTGGGCCTTCAGCGGGCAGCCCGGGGTCGTCAGGTTCACCGTGAAGGAGACGGCGCCCCCGGCCACCTTGAGCCCTTCGATCATCCCCAGGGTGACGATGTCCACGTTCAACTCGGGGTCCTTCACCGACTTCAAGGCCGCGAGGACCCTGGCCTCGTCCGGGACTGCGACGTTCATCATCCCCACACCTCCCGATCGAGTCTCATGGGCCGCCCGGGACGCGCCGGCCAACCGCGTCCGCGTCAGCGGCGGGCGGCCTCGCCCATGGCTCGGCCAGCCCTGTCAGGTCGTCGGCCACGTCACCCTTCGCCGCCACGAACACCCGGAAGCTCTCTCCCATCCGTCCCGGAAGGAACAGGTCCTTCAGGGCCTCCCTCTCCCGCAAGCGCGCCGCCAGGGAGAGACCGCTCGCGCTCTCCTCCCGATCGGCACCGCTGTCGAGGTCGGGCAGCAAGTCAAGCACACCCAGGGCGAGAAGGAAACGCGACTGCGTGATCAGCCCCAGACAGCGCCCCCCCGCTTTTCCCGCGGAGCGACGCAGGGCGGTGAAATCGACGTGCGCCGTCAGGTCCTGCTCTCCCGGTCGCTGCAGGAACTCCTCGCTGGCCCGGTGGCGATGATACGCCAGAAGCGTCCCGCGGCGCCTCCCCGGATGATAGAGATCCCGCGCCTCGTGTCCGTAGTCGATCACCACGACATACCCGCGCCCGAGCATGCCGGCGGCCCGCTCCATCCAGGCGGGCGCTTCGAGACACAGGTCGACCTCCTGGCCCTCCTCGGGCCGGATGTCGCCATCCTCAAGGAAGCGGGCGAGGAGGTCGGAGGAGGGCGGCGCCGCGATCTCCACGAGCCCGCCATCCCGGGCGCCGACGAACAGCTCCATCACACCATGAGGCCCGCCGACGATCCGGTGCACGGGGAGGGCGTCGAGGAACTCATTGGCGAACAGGCAGCCGGTGACTCCTCGCCCCGCGATGCCGGCCTCTGTCCGCAACTCCTCCTCGGAGGTCCAGGAGACCGGGTATGGCCGAGGCGAAAGGAGCGCCTCCTGGCGCTCCCTCAGGGCCGGGCTGGTCTCGACCAAGCGGTAACGCAGGGCCCCGAAGAACTCCCCCAGCCTCGACGCCTCGGAGAGGAAGTCGGCGGCGAAATGGCCCTCTCCGGGGCCGAATTCCACGAAATTGAACGGCGCTGCCCTGCCCGTGCGGCGCCACATCTCCTCGGCCTGCCTGGCCACGAGACGGCCGAAGGCGCCATGGATGCCGCTGCTCGTCAGGTAGTCGCGGCCCCCGCCTCCGCCCAGACCCCGCGTGTAGTAACCGGCGCTGGGGTGGTAGAGGCAGAGATCCATGAAGCGGGCGAACGAAATCGGCCCCTTGGAACCGATTTCCTCCAGGATCTCCCGCAGGAGATCCGGACTGGATTCAGACATCGCGTTTCATCGGGAGGCCGCGGCCGGCTCCGGTTTCGGGGCACCAGCAGCCTGCCGGCCCGCCCGGGCCCGTTCCTCGACCAGCCGCTGGACCTGCATGATGCCCTCGATCAGCGCCTCCGGTCGCGGCGGACAGCCCGGGATGTAGACGTCCACGGGGACGATCTCGTCGACTCCCTGGGTGACGGAATAGGACCGGAACATGCCGCCGCTCGAAGCGCAGGCCCCCATGGCGATGACCCACTTCGGCTCGGGCATCTGGTCGTAGATGCGCTTCAAGGCGGGGGCCATTTTCTTGGTCACCGTGCCGGCGACGATCATCAGGTCCGCCTGGCGCGGCGAGAAGCGCAGCGCCTCGGCCCCGAAACGCGCCACGTCGTAGCGCGGAGCCACCATGGCCATGAGCTCGATCGCGCAGCACGCCAGCCCCATCGGCATCGGCCAGAGCGAGTTCTTGCGGCCCCACGCGACGTAATCGGCCAGGCGCGTCGTCATGAGCCACTGCTCGAGGCCCCCGGGATCGGCCGGGTCCTGCTTCGTTTCGTTCGGCTCCATCGTCGTCATTGCGTCGCTCCGGGTTCCGTCGGCAGACCGCGCGCGCCCCCGGGACGCGCGACCCGCGTCAGGCGCGACCATTTCTTGATGGGGTCGGGCCGGATGCCGCCCATCGTCAAGAGCTTGTCCTTGTGGAAGATCATCTCCTCGCGGCTGAGCCCGACTGTCGTGGACTCCTTGGTCAGGAAGATCGCCTGCTCGGGGCAGACTTCCTCGCAATAGCCGCACATGATGCAGCGCAGCATGTTGATGTCGAAGATCCTGGGTCCCTTTTCGACCCCCGACTCGATCTCCCCGGCCTCGATGTGGATGGCCTTCGGCGGGCAGACGTATTCGCAGAGGAAGCACGCGACGCACTTCACGCGCTCCTGCTCGTCGCGCACCAGGGCCGGGAGGCCGCGATAGTTTTCCGGGAGCGTCCAGGTCTGCTCGGGGTACTGCATCGTCACCTTGGGCCGGAACAGGTGCCGGAACGTGATCCACATCCCCTTGAGGATGGAGGGCAGATAGGTCGCGGCCAGCAGACCCCGCTGAACCGGTCGTTTCACCCGCTTGCCGATGAGCGGCATCGTCACTCCTCAGTGTCCGTTCAAGGCCTCGCGGTACATCCTGAGGGCTTCCTTGATGGCCTGCTCGGCCAGGACCGAGCAATGAATCTTCGACTCGGGAAGCCCGCCCAGCGCGGCCGCGACGTCCAGGTTGGTGACGCTCTCGGCCTCCGAGAGCCGCTTCCCCTTCACCAGCGTGGTGGCCATGCTGCCGGCCGCGATCGCCGCCGTGCACCCGAAGCTCTTGAACCTGGCCTCCACCACCGTCTCGTCCCGGATCAGCAGGCTGAGCTTCAGAACGTCTCCCGTCGCCGGATCGCCGACTTGGGCCACGGCCGGGCTTCCCTCGATCTCTCCGACGTTCCTGGGGTTGCGGTAGTGATCCAGGAGCACCTCGTTGTACCCGCCTGGTCCTGAGACGCGCTCCTCGTGCTCCACCGCGAACCCCCGTCGATATCGGACTCGATCACTCGCATATCATCGTAGGCGGCGCCGCCGTGCGGTGTCAAGGAACTCCCGCCGCCCGCTCGGGCCCGTAGGCGGCGATCGCCAGCGCCGCGGCTTCGCGGATGGCGGGATCGCCGGCCGAGGAGGTCAGCCGGACGAGGAGCGCTTTCGCCTTGGGGGCCTTGAGCAGCGCCAGCCCGCGTATGGAGTTCAGCGCCCAATCGCGGCGGCTGTTCCCGTCATCATTGTCTCCATCGGCCGCCGCGGCCAGGCCGGGCTCCGTGTCCGGCCCCAGCGAGGCCTCGAGAAGCGCCACCAGGACCGGCGAGGCGGATTGGTCTCCCAGCAGCGCCAGGGACAGCGCGGCGTTCCAACGGACGTCGTCCGCCGGGTCGACCAGCGCTTCCCTGAGCGCGGGGATCGACTCCCTGTCGTGCATCCTGCCAAGCGCGTGGACCGCCATCTTGCGGACCCCGGGATCGGAGTCGCGGGCGGCCGCCCTGAGATCGGGGAGCGCCGCCCGATCAGCGGCGTTCATGAGCCCCCAGGCGCAGAACAGCCGCGTCTCCGCGTCGGCGTCCCGCAGCCCGTCCCGCAGGGGCGCGACGGCGCGGGGGTCTCCGGAATGCCCCAGAGCGAGCGCCAGATAGCGGCGCAGCTTCAGGTCGCGCCGCGTTCCCGCCTCGTTGAAGGCCTGGACGAGTCCGGGCAGCATGCGCCGGAGGCTCTGGGCGTCTTTCCCCCGCATGAGGAGCGACAGATCGTAGCCATACTGCCAGCGCTTGATGTCGCCGACGAAACTCGAGAGGAACCCTTCATAGTTCTGCAGCGACGAGAGCGTGGTTGCGGGATCGGGGGTGCGGCTGCGCACGAGCTGCAGGCCGAAAAAGAGCAGGACCAGCACCGCCACGAGCGACAGCGGCACGATGAAGAACTGCAGCACCACGCGGAGATCGCTCTTTTCGTCGGAGTCCGGCGGTGGTGGTGTCGTCGTATCGGGGGCCTGTCCCGCGGGCGGTTCGGTCATGATCTCCTCAAACGGTGCGCGGCTCGTGATCCACCGCCTCCGCGACGTGCAGGTCAAACGGACCGTGCGCCGGATTCCGGGGGAAGCCCCGGTGCTGCGCGCCGCATCCGTAACACAGGGTCACGTCGCCGAGCACAGCATACAGCGCAAGGTCGACAACGGTCGCGACGACCAGGCTCAGACCCCAGGTCGGCACGCTCAGGACGGCGGCCACGACAAACACCCCCAGGCCGATCTTCCTGTTGAAATCTTTCTGGACGTAGAGCCGGTCGATCCCGCAGCGCAGGCAACGATCCACGACCCCGGCGGTCGCCTCCGATCGGAGCGCCTGGACCCGCCCGCACTTGGAACACACGACCTCCGCGGCCGGAGGATCGAGAGCGGCATACACCTCCGCGTCGCACTGCTCGCACACGAAGGCAAGCGTCTTCCGCCTCAGAACGCGGCCGCGCCCGATCACAGCGGACCCGCGCCGGCCGCCGCCAGGTAGCGCGCCAGGAATTCCCCGATCACCACGAAGACAACCGCGACGTAGAGGATTCCCGTGGCCGACTGGGTTGAGCGGATGCGTGCCGTCTCGTAGGCCATGTACGCGAACGCCGCCGGGCCGAGGATCCCGAAGAAGACCCTCTGCCAGAAGAACAGTCCGCGGTCGACGGCCAGGTGCCGCAGGAAGACCGCGGCCCCGCCGGGCGCCGTGGCCCCGACAATGGCGATCCCGGCAAGAAGGACGACCGCCCTGAGAAGGACCGCGCCCCCGAAGATGAGGGAGAATCTCACCAGATAGGATTCCGGCAGCCGCTGCCGCACCAGGTACCAGTGCCCGAGAATCATGGCGACAATCACCGACCCGAGGAGCGCAGCGCCGGACAGCGCGCCCGCCCCGGAAACGAAGGCGGCCACCCCGCCGGGCACGGCACCCCACCCATCGAGGGCCGTCGCGCCCAGCGCCGCGGCGGTCGCCATATAAAGAAGCCACTCCCCCTTCCGGCCGCCGGCGATCACACCCCGCCCTCCCCGGCCGCCCGGGACGTAAAGACTGATGATGAAGGCCGCCGTCAGCGCCATCGCGAGCCACGCCGCAAGGGAAGCCGCGGGTCCGCCTTCGATCCCAGGCGCGCCGGCGGCCGGGCCTCCTGGCGCGCCCGGGCGCAACGGCGCCGCGAGGCAGAAGCAAGCGAACGCCAGGGCGGCCATGAGCGCGGAGAAGAATCGTCCCAGTTCTTTCCGCGGCGTGAGCAGGAGCCCCGCGAGCATGCCGGCGGCGGTGCTGGTGAAGAACCCAAGGGCAATCCCGCTGCGGGGCCACACTGTCGTCAGCCGCCTATCTGCCACATCTTGCGCGGCAGGCGATCCTCGTAGAAGGCGTTCAGGTCGAGGCATCCTCCCGGCTCTTTGCGGGCCACGTTGTCCCGTATGGCGCCGGCCAGATCCTCGTCCGTCCCGCCATCCCGCAGAATCGTCCGGAGATCGGTCTCCCAGCGGGAGAAGAGGCAGTTGCGGAGCATGCCGTCCGCCGTCAGCCGGATGCGATCGCACGCCGAGCAGAAGGGCTGCGTGACAGGATTGATGAAACCGATGTCTCCCGGCGAGTCGGCGAAGCGAAAGAGCGTGGCCGGGGCGGACGGACGGTCCCGGCCCACCGGGACGAGCGGATAGACCTGCTCGATGCGGCGCCGCACCTCGCTTCCGGGAACGAGCCGCTCCGTTTCGAGCCGCTCGCCCCCGCCCAGCGGCATCAGCTCGATGAAACGCACCTGGTACGGCCCGCTGCGGGCCAGCGCCGCGAAGCGCAGGATTTCGTGGTCGTTGACGCCGCGCATCAGGACGACGTTCACCTTGATCAGGGACATCTCCAGGCGCTGCAGCTCGGCCAGGCCCAGGATCACCTGTTCGAGGGCGTCGCGCCGGCTCGCCTGTTTGAACGTGGATGGTTCCAGGGAATCGATGTGCACGTTGAAGCGCTGCACGCCGGCCTCCACGAGCGAGGAGGCCATCTCCTGGAGCAGGAGGCCGTTCGTCGTGACCCCGAGATCCTCGATCCCGGGGAGCTCCCGCAGCATCCGCGCGAAGATCGGCAGGTCCCGGCGGAGGAGCGGCTCGCCCCCGGTCAGCCGCACCTCGCGCACTCCCAGCGTGACGAGAACCGCCACGACACGGCGCATTTCCTCATAGGTCAGCAGGCGGGCCTTGTCGTACCAGGTGATGCCGGACGCCGGCATGCAATAGAGGCAGCGCAGGTTGCAGCGATCGGTGACCGAGATCCGGAGGCTCCGGGCGACGCGCCCGTGCGCGTCCCGCAGGACCCCGGTCGGGGCAGGGTGAACAGCCGAATCTCTCTCCATGGAAGGGTGATTATACCCGCTTCGAGCGAGCCGTCCCTAGCCGCCGGTCTCCGTCTCCCCCTCGATCTCCGGCAGGAGAGGCGATTCCTTCTTCTTGTAGAGCAGGCGTTCCACGACACGGCCGGCGCGCACGTGCTCCCGGACGATTTCCGCGACGTCCTGAGGCTTGACGCCGCTGTACACGACACCGTCCGGGTAGATGATCACGTTCGGTCCGTAAGTGCACAACCCGAAGCAGATGCACTGGGAATCCTTGACCGCGGCGCCCACACCCTGGCGAACGAACTCCTTGTGGAACTCCTGGCGGACCCGGTTGGAGTTTCGCTCGCCGCCGCAGCGCGGCCCGGTGCAGATGAGGATGTGGCGGTCGAAGGGAAGGTTCATTCAACCTCGAGGATGGCGTGCAGCTGCAGACAGGCGTTCTGCGGCAGCTCGTGGACTCCCTGGACAAGCCGCGTGTGCCTGCCACGGTCCCCGTAGAGCTTCACGAAGACCTCGGAGGCGCCCTCCATGACGTTGAACGCGTCAAGGAACCCCGGCGCGGCCGCGACGTAGCCCACGACCTGGACCACGCGGCGGACCCGGTCGAGATCCTCGATGGCCTGCTTTGCGGTCGCCAGCAGACCCAGCGCGGCGAGACGGGCGGCCTCGACACCCTGCTCCACAGTCACCTCCCGGCCGATTTTCCCAAGGTGCTTGAGCTTGCCGTTCTCCTTGGGGAACTTCGCCGAGATGAACAGGAGATTGCCGGTCCTGACGCTCTGGACGTAGGTCCCGAGCGGCTTTCCGACCTCGGGGAGATGCCAACCGAGCGACACCAAGGTCTTCTCAACCTCACCCGGCATCGTAGAGCCCTCCAGGCGCCGGCGATCCGTTCCGCGGCCAATCCGCGGCATCGCACGCCGTCGACGTACAAATATTAGCATCAGAGGGCGCCGTGTCGAGGATTATTGCGGCCCGGGGCCGCGCCGGGGGCCTGGCGGGGGCGGCTCCGGCGGACGCCGGGAATTGCTTTTGACTTGCCGGACGGCAGTGCGCTAACATCCGGTGATGCAACGCCCGAACGGACCCGGACCCCTTCGATTCCGAACATGCTCGCGCTGGGCGTGATACCGGCCCGCTACCACTCGTCACGTTTCCCCGGCAAGTCTCTCGCTCTCATCGGCGGCACCTCCCTCGTGCAGCGCGTCTACGAGCGCGCCCGGGAGGCCCGCCGGCTGTCCCGGCTCCTGGTCGCCACCGACGACGAGCGGATCGCCGGCGCGGTCGCGGCCTTCGGCGGTGAAGCCATGATGACTTCCACGGAGCATCCATCCGGCACCGACCGGCTCGCCGAGGTGGCCCGCCGGGTGCCAGCGGACATCTACGTCAACGTGCAGGGGGACGAGCCGCTGCTCGATCCCTCCGACGTGGACGGGCTGGTCGACTGCCTGCAGAATGACGCGAACGTCGGGATGGCCACCCTGGCCCAGCCGATGAGCGACCCGTTGGACGCTGCCGATCCGAACGTCGTGAAAGTGGTCTGCGATGCCGCGGGAAGGGCGCTCTATTTCTCCCGGAGCCCGATTCCTTTCCGGCGCCCGGGCGCGGAGGCGGGCGGCGGGGAGAGCGCCTGGCTGCGACACGTCGGCCTGTACGCGTACAGGGCCCCGTTCCTGATGCAGTTCTCCTCCTGGCGGCAGGGATCTCTGGAGCGGACGGAGGGGCTGGAGCAGTTGCGCGCCCTCGAGGCGGGCTGTTCCATCCGGGTCCTGCGGGCGCGGGGGCGCTACCTGGGGGTTGACACGCCGGGGGACGTGATCGCGGTCGAAAAGGAACTGATGGCCCGTTCGTGAGGAGGTAAGCGTGCCCACAAAGTACATTTTCATCACCGGCGGGGTCGTATCCTCGCTGGGCAAGGGGCTGGCGGCTGCTTCGATAGGCCGCCTGATGGAGTCGCGCGGCTTCACCGTCACGCTGCAGAAATTCGATCCCTACCTGAACGTCGACCCCGGGACGATGAGCCCGTTCCAGCATGGCGAGGTCTTCGTCACCGAGGACGGAGTCGAGTCGGACCTGGACCTCGGCCACTACGAGCGGTTCACCTCGACCGTCTGCACCCGGGAGAACAACTTTACAAGCGGCAAGATTTACGAGCAGGTGATCGCCAAGGAAAGGCGTGGCGACTACCTCGGCGGCACCGTCCAGGTCATCCCGCACGTCACCGACGAGATCAAGGACGCCATCCGGCGGGTCTCCAAGGGGGTCGACATCCAGATCGTGGAGATCGGCGGGACCGTCGGCGACATCGAGTCGCTTCCGTTCCTCGAGGCCATCCGGCAGTTCCGCCTCGAGGCGGGCCGGAGCAACGCGGTCTTCGTGCACCTGACGCTGGTGCCGTACATCGGTGCCGCCGGAGAGCTGAAAACCAAGCCGACCCAGCACTCGGTGCGCGATCTGCGGGCCATCGGGATCCAGCCGGATGTCCTGATGTGCAGGACCGACCGGTTCATTTCGCGGGAGATCAAGAAGAAGATCGCCCTGTTCTGCAACGTCCCCGAGGACGCGGTGATAACGGCAAAGGACGTCGACTCGATCTACGAGGTCCCCCTGGTCCTGGCCAAGGAGGGGCTCGACGCCATCCTGCTGAAGCTCCTCGACCTTCCCTATCGCGACAAGAACATCGACGAGTGGGTCCAGATGGTGGAGCGCGCCAAGTCCCCCTCCTCGGGCGAGGTGGTCGTCGGCATCGTCGGCAAGTACGTGACTTACGAGGAGTCCTACAAGAGCCTCAACGAGGCGCTCACGCACGGCGGGATCGCCAACGACGTCCGCGTCAAGCTCCAATGGATCGAGGCCGATCAGCTGACGGACGGCAAGCTGGAACAGGCGGTCGCCCCCTGCCACGGCGTTCTGGTGCCCGGGGGGTTCGGCCTGCGCGGTGTCTCGGGGATGATCGAGGCCATCCGGCACGCGCGCGAGAACCGCATCCCTTTCTTCGGCATCTGTCTCGGCCTGCAATGCGCGGTGATCGAGTTCGCCCGGAACGTCTGCGGCCTCAAGGAAGCCGATTCGGCCGAGTTCAACCCCGAGACCCCCCACCCGGTGATCTACAAGCTCCGCGAACTGGAAGGGGTCGAGCAGATGGGCGGGAACATGCGTCTCGGCAAGTGGCCCTGTGTCCTGGTCTCCGGCAGCCTCGCCCACAAGGCCTATGGCAAGAGCGAGATCAGCGAACGCCACCGGCACCGGTACGAGGTGCAGCGAAACTATCTCGACGACATGACGCGCCGGGGACTGAAAGTCACCGGAGAGACTCCCGATCACCGTTTCGTGGAGATCGTCGAGATTCCCGATCATCCGTACTTCCTGTCCTGCCAGTTCCATCCCGAATTCAAGTCGAAGCCGATGCAACCCCACCCGCTCTTCAGGAGCTTCATCGATGCGTGCCGGCGGTTCCGACAATCCTCCCGCTGACGGCCCGCGGGTTCCCTCCCGCAAGGTGGCGGTCGGCGGGAGCCTGGTGGTCGGGGGCGGAGCGCCCCTGGCCTTCATTGCGGGTCCCTGCGTGATCGAGGGGGAGGCGCACGCCCTTACGATGGCGCGCGCCCTGTCCGCGATCTGCGGGAGGCTTGGCGTTCCCTTCATCTACAAATCCTCCTACGACAAGGCCAACCGGACCTCGAAGGACTCGTTCCGGGGTCCGGGGCTCAAGGAGGGGCTCCGAATCCTCGGCGTCGTCAAGTCGGAGGTGGGCGTGCCGGTCCTCTCCGATGTCCACGAACCGCAGCAGGCGGAGGCGGCCGCCGAGGTCCTGGATGTGCTGCAGATCCCGGCCTTCCTGTGCCGCCAGACGGACCTTCTGCTGGCGGCCGGGCGCACGGGGCGTCCCGTGAACATCAAGAAGGGGCAGTTCCTGTCCCCCTGGGACATCCGCCACGCGATCGACAAGGTGCTCGAGACGGGCAACGAGAAGGTGCTGGTGACGGAGCGCGGGACCTCCTTCGGCTACCACAATCTCGTGGTCGATTTCCGGTCTCTGGCGATCATGCGGGGTTTCGGCTATCCCGTCGTGATGGACGCCACCCATGCCGTCCAGCTCCCGGGCGGCCAGGGGGACCGTTCGGGCGGCGATGCGTCCTTCATCCCGACGCTGGCGCGCGCCGCCGCCGCGGCGGGCATCGACGCGCTGTTCTGCGAGGTGCATGACGACCCCGCCGCGGCCAGGAGCGACGGTCCGAATGCCCTCCGGCTCGACACGGTCGAGCCCCTGCTTAGGACCGTGCTCGCCATCGACAGCGTGGTGCGAGAGGCCTGATGCCGCGCGCGATCGCCCGCAAGGTCCTGGAGCTCGAGGCGCGCGCGATTCTCGATCTCCTGCCGCGCCTCGACGAGCGTTTCGAACGGGTCGTCGAGGCCCTGCACGCCTGCAAGGGCCGGGTGGTCGTGACGGGGATGGGCAAATCGGGCCTCGTCGGCGCGAAAATCGCCGCCACCTTCAACAGCACCGGTACGCCGGCCCTGTCGCTTCATCCCGCCGAGGCCTTGCACGGCGACATCGGGATGGTGGTCCCGGGGGACGTCGTGCTGGCGATCTCCCACAGCGGCGAGACCGCCGAGCTCCTGCGGCTGCTCGAGCTCCTCAAGCGCCTGGACGTGACACTGGTCGCGTTGACCGGCAACTCCGATTCGACGCTGGCGCGCAACGCCAAGGTCAGCCTGGATGTCGGAATCGCGGAGGAGGCTTTGCCGCTCGGTCTCGTGCCCACCGCCAGCACCACGGCGGCCATGGCCATGGGGGACGCGCTGGCGATGGCGCTCGTGGAGCGGCGCGGCTTCACAATCGAGGATTTCGCCCGCCTCCATCCGGGAGGCCGGCTCGGCATCAAGGTGCTCACGGTCGGCCACCTGATGCACTCCGGAGAGGCCGCCCCCCTCGTCCGGCCGGGGACGGGCATGCGCGAGGCCATCCGGATCATGAGCGAGAAGAAGCTCGGCATGGTCTGCGTCGCGCGGGAGGACGGCGTGCTCGAGGGTGTCGTGACCGACGGCGACCTGCGCCGGGCGGTGGGCCGCGGGCAGGATCTCCTGGCCATGCGCGTCGACGACGCCATGAGCCGCACCCCCGTCACGATCGGCCGCCGGGAGCTCGCGGCCCGCGCCCTCAGCGTCCTGGAGGCGCGGAAGATCACCTCGCTCGTCGTCGTGGACGACGCGAAGCAGATCGAAGGCGTCCTGCACATCCACGATTTGTGGCGGACGCAGCTGTTCTGATCATCGAAGGAGCCCGGCCATGAGATGCCGCACGCCGCTGCGCCCGAGGGCGCGTCCCATCACTTTCATCCTCATGGACGTCGATGGGGTGATGACCGAGGGGGGCATCACCTACTTCGACCAGGGGGCCGAGGCCAAGACCTTCGACGCCAAGGACGGGGTCGGCCTCTGGATCGCCCGACGCGTGGGTCTTCGAACCGGCGTGATCTCGGGGCGCTCGGGGGGCGCCGTCCGCAGGCGCGTCATGGAGTTGAAGATGGACGAGGCCCATTTCGAATCGAGGGACAAGCTGTCGGTCTACAGGGAGATACGGCGCCGCAGGCGCCTGTCCGATACGCAGATCTGCTACATCGGGGACGATCTCGTTGATTTGCCGGTGCTCGCCCGCGCCGGATTGCCCGTCGCCGTCGCCAACGCGCACCCGGAGGTGCTGCGACGGGCGCCTTTCGTGACGCGCGCCCCGGGCGGGCGTGGCGCCATACGGGAGGTGATCGACGCGATCCTCAAGGCCCAGGGGCGTTGGAAAACCGTGATGGAGTGGTTCGAGCCTTCAGACGACGAACGGCCGGGAGAACAAACCGCCGCGGGGAGACGACGCCGATGAACATCCTCATCTACCTGGTGGTCTGTATTTTCTTCATCGTTCTTTTCGTCGTCGGAGTCTACAACAGCGGCGAAGTGACCGTGGACCTGGTGTTCTGGCAGATCGGGCCTGTGCCGATGGGCGCCGTGATCGCAGCGGCCGCGATTTTCGGCGTGGCGTTCGCCTGCACGATCGGCGTCATCGACGGGATCAAGATTCGCATCACGAACCGGCAGTTGCGCAGACATCTGCGCCGCCTGGAGGAGGAAGGCGACGCCCTCCGTCTGAGGCTGGCGCGTCAGGAGGGGGCCACCCCCCCGTCCGGAGGGTTCGGGCCGGCCGGCCACTGAGGTTCACCTTCCGCCGCGGGCGCCGCACGCGGCGGGTGCGCCTGAAAATGACACGGCCCGGTCGTCCCGACCGGGCCGTTGAACCTCCTGCTTCAGTCCCGAGCCTACCGCTTGCGCATCTTGTCCTCGCCCGACTCGCCGCCGCCACCCGGACCACCGGGAGGGGCAGGCGCGTTGCCGGGCGGAATCGGGCTGTCCATCAGATCCGTGGCGGTCTGGACCAGCACCTCCGCGACCTGACTCCTCATGACGGACCCCGCCGGCGTGGCGTAGGTGACAACCAGGTCGCTGCCTTGCAGAACGACCCCCGGATTGCGGCTGTCCGTCCTTGGTTCGCTCAACAAGATAGGCGGCGTCCACTGATCCCGGACCCGGGTGCTGAAATAGACCCCGGAGTTCCGGCCGGACTCCCACCAGACAAGGTAGGGGACCCCGGCGGCATCGAACGTGAGGACAGGGTCGAGTTGATCGTAGAACATCGGTCCGGGATCGGCATTGATAGGCACCGGCTCGGTCCAGCCCCTCCCCGTCCACATCGAAAAGCCGATGCGCTTCTGGTTGGCGATGTTCATCGGCCACACGACCCACGGATAGGAAGTCTGCGGGTTCCGGGCAATGAACGGCGCCAGATCGCCCCGGTTGTCCCCGAGGGGGTTGAGCAGGAGATCAGCGGGCACGTAGCCTTTGACCTGCGACCAGGCGCCGGCCCGGTGTCCCTTCCCGCGCGGCACGGAAACGATCTTCTTGATGCTCCCGTCGCGGTTTAGCCGGACGGAGACTTCCGCGGGCACTGTGCCGGGAATCGCCAGCAGGAAAAGGGTTGCCGTGATCCGGGTCAGGATTCGCGCGTTCATCGGCTCACCAGAGCCTTTCCCCGCTCGATGTACTCGTCGAACTTGTGCACTTCGGGGAAGTGCCGGTCAAGCTGCGGCCGCAGGAACTTGAGCCGGCCGAAGTAGACCTTCTCCTGGACCTGATTCGCCGATTGCCTCGCGATTTCCCAGAGGTGGTAGGCCGTCTGGAACAGGATGTCGACATATCTCTCGTCGCCGCCATGCGCCATCAGCTCCGATTCCTCGAAGTGATCGCGCGCCTTCTTCTGCTCGCCCTTCATGGACTGGATCTGGCCGAGGTAGAGCAGCGCGGTGGCCGAGCACCTCCGGAACCCCTCCTTGGTGGAGGCCTGCAGGGCCTCCTTCAGCTCGCGCAATCCCCGGTCGACCTTCCCGGTGACCGCGAGGCAGTAGCCGATGTTGGTCCGGATCAGGACGAGGTCATGCCGGCTGACGATTCCTTCGAGCAGCCCCCGCGCCTCCCGGAAGCTCTCCAGCGCTCCGCCGAAGTCCCCTTGCTCGAATCGGGTCCGGGCGATGCGCAGCAGTGCGTAACCCTCGTACTCGGTGTGGCCGATCGAACGGGCGATCTCGAGGCATTTCTCCGACTCGAGGACAGCCAGGTAGGCGTCCCCTTTGTCGTCATGGGCATCGGCCAGGACCAGCAGGACAAGCGCGGTGGTGGCAGGCTCAATCTCCCGGTGCTTCCTCAGGATCAGACGAAGCTCGGTCTCGGCCAGGCTGATCTTGCCCATCCGGAGAAGAGACCGCGCCAGGTTGAACCGCGCCCGGGCCAGGACGTCCGGGCTGACCTCGCCCTCCTTGCCGTCCTCCAGGCGGGCCAGGGCCGTTTCGTAGATTGCGTAGGCCTTGGCGAAACTCCCCTGTTCCCACTCGCGGTTGCCCTCGATGCGCAACTCCTCGTAGGACTGCTCGAGGGGGGACTCGAACTGCTGGACCCGCTCGAGGTCGAGCAAATCGGAGAAGTTCTGAATCGGGACATTAAAGATGTTGGCGAGCAGGCAGAGTTTGTCGAAGGAGGGATAACACTTGCCCCGTTCGTACCTCGAGAGTTGCGAGTTGTCGATTTCGCCCCCTTCGGCCTTCGCCTTGTCTTCGACGCGCCTGAGGGAGAGGCCGTAACCGGTCCTGAGCCGGCGGAGGTAATTGCCCAATCGAGCACTGCCCCGCAAATCCTGTTCTAGGTCCATGTGTTCCATCCCCCCGCCACGGTTCGAATGAGTCATCCGTTCGGTGGACTGGCAACTTGTCCACGGGGCGCCCTGTGCAATACGCCAGCTTAAAAGGCAGACGCGACCGGGTCTTGCCTTCCCTGTGCCGCCGCCCGCCACAATAGTGGAGCGAGAATAAATCCGGTCAAGAGGATATTGTAACCCAACTGCGGTGCGGACGCAGCGGGTCTGCTCTCCTTTTCCCCGGTCCTCGCCCTCCGGGCCCCCTTTCGGGACTGGCGGGGTCGGCGGGGCCACCGCAGGGGCCCCGCGGCTTGACAAACAAGGACCCTGTCCCTACCCTTTGCCAGCGTCGAGGTCTCATGCAGCTGCATATCAAGCCCCGCGAAGGAGTTCTGAGCAGCACAACGTTCCCGACGCTGGTCTATTCCATCATGCGTCAGGAGGAGACGGGCATTCTCACCCTGACAGGAGATGCGGCCGAGAAGTCCTGCTACCTCAGCGAGGGGCGCCCGATCTTCGCCACCTCCAGCGATCGGGACGACCGTCTCACGCAGATTCTCATGAAGGGGGGATCCATTCCCCTGGAGGTCCTCATGGAGTGCCTGGATCGGTCCCTGCGGGAGCGTCGACGTCTCGGCGCCGTCCTGCTCGAGATGCGGGCCGTCCCGGAGCACGAGCTGCGCCAGGCCCTCCAGGCGCAGATGTCGGGCATCATCGCGAGTCTTTTCCAGTGGACCCGGGGGTGGTACCGCTTCATGCCGGGCCAGCTTCCTCCCGAGGACGCCCTGGCCCTCGACCTCAGTCCCGGCAACATCATTCTCGAGGGAATCAGGAAGATCGAGAGCTGGCAGCGGATCTGGGAAGCGGTGGGAAACCTGGATGTGTCGTACCGCATCTCCGAGGGGAAGGACGACCTGGTGCGGGAGCTGCGCCTGTCCCTGGAGGAGTGGACCCTTCTGACTCATCTCGATCGCGCCGTCACCGTCCGCGAGCTTTGCCGCGTCACGCCGATAAAGGACTTTGAGATCTGCCGGCTGCTCTGGGCCCTGTCGACGCTCGGCATCATCTCCAGGGTCGCCCGGCCGGCCTGAGCCCGTTTCTAGGCCTGTCGGCCCGCGGAGTCGAGGAGCGCCTGCAGCAACTCGGCGCGCGAGACCGACGCCGTCCCCACCTTTCCGACCACGATCCCGGCGGCCTGATTCGCGAGAATGGCGCCCTCTTCGACGCTCGCCCCGCAGGCCAGCGCCAGCCCGAGGGTCGCGGCGACCGTGTCGCCGGCCCCGGTGACGTCGAAGACCTCGCGCGCGACCGTGGGGATCGTGAGCGCCGCCCCGCCCTCGCGCATCAGGAGCATCCCCTTTTCCCCCCGCGTGATCAGCAGGTAGGGACAGCCGAGAAGCCCGAGGAGCTTCCTCCCGGCGGCTTCGATATCCGTGCCGCCGCGCGTGGCGGGACCCGCCGCCTCGAGCGCTTCGCGGGTGTTGGGTGTGACGACCGTGGAAGGTCTGTACATTTGGAACAGACGCACCTTGGGGTCGACAACGATCGGGATTCCCCGCGCATGGGCCGCCGGCAGCAGCGCGGCGAGCAGGCCCTCCGAGACGCCCCCCTTGTCGTAGTCCGAGACGATCAGCGCCTCGGACGACCCGAGAGACGAGAGGGCCCGGTCAATCAAGGCCTTCTCCGTGCGTTGATCGAGGTTGCCGTCATCCTCGCGGTCGAAGCGCACTACGTGCTGGTGGTGGGCCACGACCCGCGTCTTCACGGTGGTGGGTCGGCCCGCCGCCAGCACCAGTCCCTCGGTCGGGATGCCGGCTGTGACGCAGTGCCTGGCCATGGCTTCCCCATCGGTGTCGTCCCCGCGCACGCCGACGAGCACGGCCCGCCCTCCGAGCGCCGCTATGTTCTGCGCCACATTGCCGGCCCCGCCGAGCGAAGAGCTTTCGCGGTCGACCCTGACGACGGGGACCGGCGCCTCCGGGGAGATCCGCGACACGGCGCCCCAGATGAACCGGTCGATCATCAGGTCCCCGACCACCAGGAGACGGGATCGCGCGAACCGGGCGGTGATTTCCTCGGCGCGCCCCGGATCCGGTGGCGGCGCGAGGGCGGGTGGCGCGGTCAGGTGCGGTCCGTGGGATCGACGACCGCCTCGTCCGCCAGCATGACGGGGATGTCATCGACGATCGGGTAGCATCTGCCGCACGCCCGGCACAAAAGCCCCTTGCCGTCCGCGGTCAGGTGAACCTCGGTCTTGCAGAGAGGGCAGGCTAGAATCTCGAGCAGCTTCGGGTCTATGGCCATGAGGTCATCCGTCGAGGCGGTCATCTTATAGCATTGCCCGGAAATCAGTGTCAAACCCGAGCACGGCCGGGTTTGCGGGGTCAGAAAGGCGGTTGTAGTATTCCGTTCCCGATGGCATCCTCGGCCGTTCGCCTCGCGCCCTCCGATCGCCTGCTGCTGATCCGGCTCGGCGCCGTGGGAGACGTTCTCCGGACCCTCCCGGCGCTGCACCTGATACGGAGGAGCTTCCCGAAGGTGCACCTGGCCTGGATCGTCGAGGACCGATCCCGGGAGCTGCTGGAGGGGCATCCCGAGATCGACGAGGTGATCCGGTTCCCGCGTCAGGAGCTCCGCCGGAATGTCTCACGCCCCCTGCGGCTTGCCGCCAGCCTGGCCGAATTCAGACGAAGCCTGCGGGAGCGCCGGTTCTCGGTGGCTCTGGACGCGCAGGGGAGCTTCAAGAGCGGGGTCGTGGCGGCGCTCTCGGGCGCGCGACGCCGGGTCGGGCTCGCCGGCGGCCATAGTCGCGAGCTGAGTTTCCTCTTCACGAACGAGCGGGTGCGTCCCCCGGAGACGCCGGTGAACCGCGTCGAGCGCAGTCTTTTTCTCTCTGACGCCCTCGGCGCCGCCGGCGACGAGGTTGAGATGGTGCTGCCTGCGGAGAGTCCGGAGGAAGGCCGGAAGGCGGAGGCGATCATCACGATGGCGGCGCCCGGCGGAGAACCGGTGGCGCTTCTCTTTCCGGGGGCGAGCCGTCGGCAGGCCTACAAGAAATGGCCCGCGGTACGCTACGGCCTCCTCGCGGCGGATCTGCGGCGGGCGCAAGGAGCCTCCCCCCTCGTCTGCTGGGGCCCCGGAGAGGAAGAGCTGGCCGGCGCCGTTGTCGCGGCCTCCGGGGGCAGCGGGGTGATGGCGCCGTGCCTGGGGTTGAAGCTCTTCGCCTCCCTCCTGCGGCGATCCGCGGTCTTCGTCGGCGGCGACACCGGACCGATGCACCTGGCCTGGGGCGTCGGATGCCCCGTCGTGGCGCTCTTTGGCCCGACCGACCCGAGGCTCAACGCGCCGCTGGGGCCCGGCCACATCGTGGTGCGGCGAGGCCCCGCCATGGACTCGATTCCCGAGGAAGAGGTTTTCTCCGCGGCGCGGTCGGTCCTTCTCCGACCCCGCCCGGCCCTCGGACCCGCGCGGGCGCCGCGCCTGTCCCGGGAGGCTCTGTTCGGGGGGCCCGCGAGGGTCGCCCGATGAGGCCGCGATGAAGCCGATCAATCCCGGACAGGTGCGCCGGATCCTGATCCGCGCCAACAACTGGATCGGAGATGTGGTCATGATTTCGCCGGCCGTCCGGGCGATCCGGGAACACTTCGATCAGGCCCGCATCGCCATTCTCGCGAAGGGCTGGGTCCTCGAGACCCTTCGCGGCAACCCCTTCTATGACGATCTTGTCGAGTACGACAGCGACGGGCGCCACCGCGGGCCGGGGGGGCTCCTGCGGCTGGCCGGCGAGCTTCGCCGGGCCCGATACGACATGGCTGTCCTGTTCCAGAAGGCGTTCGAGGCGGCGGCTATCGCGCGGCTGGCCGGCATCGGCCTGCGTGTCGGCTACGCCACCGACTTCAGACGGTTCCTGCTGACCCACCCTTTGCCTCCGCCCCAACCCGGCACACACCACGTGGAGGTGTTCCTGGGAATCCCCAGGGCCCTCGGCTGCCGGGTGACTGACCCCTTCCCCTTCTTCCACGTCGATCCCGAATCGCGCCGGCGCGCCCAGGAATGGCTTCTCCGGGCCGGGGCTCCGGGCCGGTCGCCTCTCGTCGCCCTGCATCCCGGCGCCTCGAAAGCGCCCCGTGCCTGGCACGCCGGGCGTTTCGCGCTGCTCGGGAGGAATCTGACCGAGAGGACCGGCGCACGCATCATCCTGCTCGGCGGCCCCGCCGACCGGGATCTCCTGGAGTCGATCGCCGGCAGGATGCCGCCGGAGTCGCTTCTGCCGATCCGCCTCGATCTATCGATCCCCGACCTGGCCGGAGTGTTGGAACGCTGCCAGCTGTTCGTGGGGAACGACAGCGGCCCGATGCACCTAGCCGCCGCGCTCGGT
The DNA here is from genome assembly GCA_031370485.1 of Acidobacteriota bacterium. Taxonomy (GTDB): domain Bacteria; phylum Acidobacteriota; class Polarisedimenticolia; order Gp22-AA2; family Gp22-AA2; genus JANMQK01. Next base: position 26,022 of record JANMQK010000092.1, read on the forward strand.
GTGCATGTCGTGGGAATTTTCGGCCCTGGTTCCCCCGGGCGGACATCCCCAATCGCCCGCGACGGCTGTGTCGAGGTGATCAGCCGGCTGTACCCTTGCTCTCCCTGCCGGCAGGATTTTTTCCGCGAGTGCCCTCCCGCGCCATCCGGAAAACCGTTCTGCCTCGAGGAAATCGCCGTGGAGGAGGTCCTCGAGGCGGCGCTCGGGATGCTGCGAAGGTCAGGCGGCCCGGCGAACTGACGGGCGCCGGCGCAGCAGCCGCCAAGCAAGACTTCTCATGCGCAGGCGGGCCCGGTAGCGCTGCAGCCGCGCCTGCAGGATCCGGAACAAAGCCCGATCGGCCCGGCAGTAACGCCGCAGAAACAGCAACTCGTCGCGCGGGCCGGGCGGCGCGGAGCCGGCCAGCCATTTGTCGGACGACCGCAGGAGCCTGGCCAGGCCGGCGTACCGTCCGCGGACCCCCATCGCCTCCACGAACCGCCCCCTGTCCAGGTCGACCACGTGCACGCCCTCTCCCTCCGGGGGGCCGCCCAGGACCAGGTTCGTGACGTTGAGATCGGCGTGGCGGAAGCCGGCGTCGTGCAGGGCGCGCACGAGGTCGGCGCACCGCTCCAGGATGACGCGGCTGCGGCCCTTCGGGGCCTCATCATGGGCGACCTCGTACAGGTTTCGCCCCCGGGGAATGGTGCGGGTGACAATCGCCAGGGCCTGGAACAGAAACGCGCTCCGCCTCCAACCAACCGCCAGTACTTGAGGCGTCGAGACTCCATGGGCTTCCAGCCTGGCCGCCGCGTCGATTTGCGCCAGCGCGCGGCCCGGGCCCAGATAAAGCCCGCCGAGAAGGGACCCCAG
>JANMQK010000149.1:0-10477 GCA_031370485.1 Acidobacteriota bacterium
GGGAGAAGTCTAGCGCGGCGCATGATAGACCCACGTCCTGTCCGTAGGCCGGATGCGCGGATCGTACCCGCCGGCGATCAGCACGTCGCCATTCTTCAGCAGGGTGGCCGTCGCGAAGGAGCGCGACGCGTCGAGGCCCCCTTCCGCGATCCGGAACTTCCCGTCGGCGGGGTCGTAGATCTCGGCTCGCTCCGCGCCACCCCCGACGAGTACCTTCCCATCCTCGAGCCGGACCACGGCGTCGATCAACTTGAACCTTTTGGCGCTCATGTCGGCGGCGACTTCGAAGGCCCCCGTTTCCGGATTGAACAGTTCCGTGCTCGCATACTGACCGGCGCCGTCCCGCGCGTCCGAGCCGCCGAGGATGAGCACCTTGCCGTTCGAGATCCCGATCGCCGCGAGCTTGTGGCGTGCCACCGCCATGCGGCCCGTGCCTTTGAACAGCCCCGTGCGTGAGTCGTAGATATCCGCGCTCGCCAGGATCTCCCCGCGCCCGCTCTCGCCCCCCGCGAGCAGCACACGGCCTCCCGACAGCATCGCGGCGGCGTGCGCCGCCCGCGGCGTGGTCATTTCCCCGGCCGAAGTGAAAGCACCCGACTTGGGGTCATAGAGCTCCGCCGTCCGCAAATGATGGTCTCCGTCAACACCCCCCGCGATCAGGACCTCGCCGTTCGGGAGGAGCGTGGCGGTGTGCCCACCGCGCCGGTCCTTCATCGGCCCGGTGAGGCTGAAGCGGCCCGACGCGGGGTCGTACAACTCGGCGCTGTTGACCGGGTTCCTGCCGCTCCAGCCGCCCGCGAGCAGGACCTTGCCGTTTGGCAGGAGGGTGGCCGTGTGGCCCACCCGGGGGACTCGCAGCGTCCCTGCGCGGGCGAAAACACCGGTTTCGGGGTCGTAGAGTTCCGCCGTCGCGGCGCCCTCCCCCGACTCGCACGAGTCCTGCGCGCAGCCCCCCGCGATGAGGACCTTGCCCCCGGCGATTCGTGTGGCCGTATGGGTTGCTCTCGGCACCGACATCCGTCCGCTGCTCTCAACCCTCCCCGCCCCGCGGACCGACGGGGGCGGGTCGGCGAGCCCGGAGGCCGGGCCGCACCCGACCACGACAACGATGATCCCAAGCGCCTTCAGAACGGCCCCGCATGGCGAGCGACTCAGGTCGGTCACGTCGATACTCCTTAGAGGACGACTGCAATCATCGCTTCGCCAATGCGCCCGAGGCCCCGCATCCCCTCCGATGGGAAGGCGAGGCTGGGGTTCGGCCAGGATGGCCCCCGGTCACAGGGCGAGGCGCATCTCGTTGTTCGCCTTGAAGCCCAGGCTCTCGTACAGAGAACGACCCTCGTCACTCGCGTGCAGGAAGAGAAACCGCATCCCTTCCGCCCGGCACCACTCGGTGATCGTCTGCATGAGCCGCCGGGCCAGGCCCCGGCGGCGATGTTCCGGCTCGGTGAACATATTCACGACCCAGGCACGCTGCGGCCGCGGGTCGGTGGGGTGGGCCTGGAACTCGAGCATGATGACTCCCCCGCCCGCCACAACGCCCGCTCCGGATGCCTCGACGAGCCAGCCCCGGTAGGTTCCGTCCGCCAGGCCGCGCCGGAGGAGGGGAGTCGAACGCGCGAGCATTTCATCGAGCGCCCGCTGGTCGGTATGGCCCATGTCCTCGAACATGCGCCGCCGGTGGCGCAGCACGGCTTTGAGATCGTCCAAGGTCGCCGGCCGGATCTGGTAGTCGTTCACCTGGCCTCCCCGATCTTTGGAACCTGTTCTAGGCGGCACCATGGCATCGCCACGCGAAGACCCGCCCGGCCTGCCTGTCGACCGCCAGACAATATGCCCCATCCGGCGAGCGGAAGAAGGCGAGGCGCTCCGAATCGCGCGGTGGGCTCACCGGAAGCCGGCTGAGCTCGGGCGGCCAGTCCTGGCCTGCCCGCCAGGGCCGGTTGACTCCCGACTTGCGGGCTTCCTCGATAGCGATCGGCGTCATCCCCGCGGTGATCTCCCCGGTGACGGCCGGGGGCACGTCGAACACGAGCCACTGCGCGTTCGAATCGACCGCATGGATCTCGCGTATCCTGGCCGCCGACGCCGGCACGAGATCAGGAAGCCGGCCCCGCTCCATCCCGCCCGAAGCGCTGGCTTCCGCGTACGTCGCGTAGGAGCGAACCCGGAACTCAAGAAGCTCGCACGCCAGTCGCGTCAAGGGGAACATCAGCACGACGACCAGCACGACCATCGCGATCCCGCTCAAACGAGACTTGAATGCCATCAGCGTTTCTCATCCTTCATATTGCGTAAATCACCGGTTCCGTTCGAGTTCGTCCGTGAACGATACACTCCAGGTCGTGCCGCCATCCTCCGAAACCCTCTGCGTTCGCCTCCACCGGTTCGCATCCACCCGCTCAATCTCGACCCGCGATTCACGGGTGCGGCCCAGGGGCCCGGCGACAGAATGGCGCGAGCCCATCCGATAAAGCAACCAGCCCACCCCGGCGCCGACCACCGCGGCAACCAACATCAGAAGGAACCCTGCGATGGAGGCGACCCTCATCTCAACCTCATCACAGCACACCTACTCGGTGTTGATGGTCCAGGACAGGGTGACAGTCTGAATTGCCGGTTCGTCGTCTTCCTCGAGCGGCTCGAACTTCGCAGCACTCAGCCATTGAAGCACGACGGCGTCAACGGTGGCGCAGGAAGAACCGAGAATTGTGGCGTTTCTCACGTCCCCGTCGGGGAGCACGGCCGCACTTGCGACGACCGTGAGCTTGCAGCCCGGCGGCCACGGCTCCGGCCACGGTGGCTCACCGCTCGTGACAAGCCCGCGTTGCTCTTGGCTGGCGGTTCCTGGCTCGAGCGAGGCAGGCTCTCCGCTGTCCGCGGGAAGCGGTTCAGGCTCCTGACCTGCCTGCGTGTCCGCGGACTGCCGGCCCGAGGCTGGCGAGGACGGCTCGGTGCGCTCCGTTGAATGGCAGCCGGCCAACACCATGCCGACCATGACGATCGTGATGAGTGATGTCGATCTCAACGGTCACCATGAACGATTGGATCCATCTGGCCCTCCGTGACCCTGCAACCGCGACTTCTCGATCAGCGGCTGCGGTGATCGGGCAGTCAGTGGCCTATGGTGCTTTCAAGAAAGTGACACTCGCCATCGATAACGCCTGACTTTTTTCCGGACTCCACTGCCGCCGGATTGCTTATAAATGCCCGCGCCTGCTCAGTGTCCGTGACCTCGAATATGAAAAACACGTTATGGGGTTCCGCAACCTCGCGCCACAGATTCACCAGGCGAAGCCCCGCATCGCGGGCGGCCGGCGTATTGGCATCGAATACACCCTTCCACGTCTCATAATCCGCAACCCGGTTCCGACATAGCATCACCACCATCGCAACCTCCTTCTCTTCAGGACACGTGGTCCCTAGTCGGCAAATCGCCGGGCCAATCTGCGGCGAGCGAACACCGGGTTCAAGCCGCCCGCTTCCGGGTTGCCACCGGCCCAAGCCGTCTGTCAGGCGGCTTGTACGTGGATTCTACCCGGTGTCCACCTGTGGACTGCCTGGCAGTAACGCTCGTACGACTCGCCAAACCGTCGGGCGAGGTGAGGCTCCTCATAGAGCACGACGAACAAGTGGAAAGCGAGCGCGATCGCACCATCGTAGAGGAGAAGGCGCCACGACCACGAGCTGCGTGGGCGCGTCGATCGGGGCAGGGATCCCGCGCCCGACTGTCGCGAAGTCCCGGACGCACTTGAGGTAGATAGCCGCACCGAGCAGGAGCGGCGCCATCGCCACAACCCGCGGCCAATCACACAAGGGGCCCATTCCGCGGAGGGCCGCCCGCAGCATCGGCTTGTCAGGCCGCTTCCGCCGGAATGATGATCACTTTTCCGTGGGTTTCGTCTTCGATCATGTGCCGGAAAGCCTCGCGAACCTCGCTCAGGGGAAACGTGCTGTCGATGATCGGCGTGATCTTCCCGGCTTCGAGGAGTTCCCTGAGGACCGTGATTGCTTCTTTTTTCGTGGGCATCGGCAAGCCGGGACCTCGCAGTTGCTTCACGAAGCGTGAGAGCGCCATGAGCTTGAGGAAATGGGGGATGAGCCCAAGCACGCGCCGCCCGGCTGCCCCGAAAACATCATGCCCGATGGGCACGTACCTCCCTTCAGGCATCAGCGCCCGCCTCAAGGCGGAGAACGGGCGGTCCCCCGGAACATCGAAGATGAAGTCGTAGCGAGCGCCCCGTCGCGTGAAGTCCTCTCGGGTGTAGTCGACGACCTCGTCCGCCCCGAGCGAGCGCAGCATGTCCAGCTTGCCGCCCCTGTCCACCGCGGTCACGTGCGCGCCTTGGGCCTTCATCATCTGCAGGCGAGCGTGCCCACCCCGCCCCCGGCGCCGTTGATCAACACCTTCCGCCCCGGCCTCCACTGACTGAGGCCCCGGAGGTTCCGGAGGGCGATCAACCCGGAGGACGGGACGGAGGCCGCCTGCTCGAACGTCACGTTGTCCGGTTTAAGCGCCAGCAGGTCCTGGTGGAAGGAGACATACTCGGCGTAGGCGCCGCCGTGAATCCATACTTTGAGAACACCGGGCAGGACTGGAGGAACTTCCGGCTGGGGGGTGCAAGCGCTTGTCAAGCGGATGGCGACAGGATGCCTCCGCGCCCAATCGGCTCCAGATCAGTCCTTGCCTTTCGCCCCGAGCGCCCGGATGAAGCCGAACAGAGCCACCCCGCATGCCGCCCCACCCCCGGCCAACCCGACGACATCGACGCTTCTCACATTGTGAGAAAAGTGGAACAGAGTACCTGCACCAATCAGGAAAACCATGGCCAGGGTGACGAGATTCGGTTGTGAGCGTTCCACGGATTCTCCTTTTCCATGCAAACCTGATGTCCAGGCGGCGGGACGGGCCCTGCCGGCTATCGGGCCGTGTCAGCCTTGCGGAGCTTCGCGAGTTGCTCGACCACGCTGTCGAGATCGGGATAGCCGGCGCCGAAGCTCCGGGTGAGCCAGTTTCCACCGCGTTCAACGACTTTCTTCCCATCCGCGATCACATTGAACTGACCCATCTTGCCAGGCTTAGCCATAGCTTCCATTCCGAGCCGCTGCTTGATGAGGGCCACGAGACTCGCGGCCTTGGCTTTGTTATTCCGTCACGTTGGGCAGTGGACGATCTCGATCTTCATCCTGTCCTCCGAGAAGAGTGGCGACGGATTGGCAGCAAGCGAGCCACATTGTTCTGCAGCATAGCATCACACAAGGATCTTCAAAAGGTATGCCACCCAGAAGCAGGAGAGACCGAAGCCGACGATCCCAATGGTGCCGAACGCGAACACCGGCGCGAGGCGGCGGTCGATTTCCGGTACGCTCCCGCGGGGAAAATCGCGCAGGAACACGATGTAAGCCACCCAGGCCAGGAACACACCGGCGACGACGTCGAGAAGGTAGTGCTGCTTCGAGTACAGGGTGGATGCTGCGACGAGTGTTGCACAGAGCGAGGCGGCGATCCCGACCGCACGATGGGTTCGGTAGCAGGTCAGCGCCGATACGAACGAGTGCGCAACGTGCAAGGAAGGGAAGCAGTTATACGGCGGGTCGGCGGAATAGAGGAAGCGCAAACCCCATACGGCAAATCCCTCTCCGACCACGTTGGCCGGCCGCGGTGCCACGGTCGGATACGCCAGGAAGCAGACATACGCGGCAATCCACACCGAGAGATACGCCAGAACGGTGCGGCGGATGTGCTCTTCCTGCCGTACAACAAATACCGGCAGCAGGATCAGGAACAAATAGAACAATCCATAGACGAGCGCCCAGGCAGGGTGCAGAGAGACGACGCGGTCCAGGGGCAACTCGGGCACGTGCAGCATCCGGCCAGGCATCGATTCGGCAATGAAGATATAGCAGGGGACGAGCGAAACGAGGATGACCATGGGAATGGTCACCGGGTACGGCCGGGTGAGCGACTCCACGATCATGCTCCATCTGAACGGTACTGTCTCGGGACCTCTCATCAAGCCCCTCTCGCCCGCACGTTCACAGAATGCATGCGTCGATGTGAATCGTGCCGTCAGCGAAATTCACAGTCCCGGCCCCCCGGGCCTCGACATCACGTTGGCAGTGCGATGGATGAGAGCATCGCGTCCGGAACCCCGGCAACGCGTTTACGCTTTCACCTTCTCGATCATGTGGTTGATGACAACGCTGTGCTGGTGCTGAGGGCTAAACATCACGATCTCAGCGTCCGCGTCGACCCTAACGTTGTGACCGGGCGGCCAGTAAAACAGATCATTCGCGTTGACCGTCTCCTGCGCGCCGTGCTCGTCGGTCGTCGTAAGCTGGCCGCGCAAGACAAAGCCCCAGTGAGGGCACTGGCACGAATTCCCTTGCAGTCCCTGGAACAATGGCGTGGTATCGACGCCCGCCGACAGACTGAAGAACTCACAGCTAATCTTGCCTAGTCCAGTTGCATCCCCGAAATTCATTTGCTGACGAATCACGGCCCCCGCGATCTGCATCTTGACGTCAACGTCCTCTTTGGCTATTCGCATCGTTGTTTCTCCTATGTGGCCTACGGATGCTCTGTGTTTAGTGGTCGTCTGTCGCCACATTCGTTTATGGCAATAGACGCCCAACGCCCGGCTTCAGCGGCGGCGTGAAGCGCCGTCCGCTGCAAGCCATTGTTTGACAGCGCTTACCCGCGATCCGGGCTCGGTCATGGACGCCAACAGCCAGCGACGAAGGATCGCATGGGCCTCGCTGCTTGGATCGAGGTATTCCATGTGTCCGGTACCCGGCAATTCGATGAGCTCAACGGTGTCACCTGCTGCCTCGGCCGCCCGTGCGTAGCGGCGCGAGAGCTCGATGGGAACCGCATCATCGGCGGTGCCATGAAGAATGAACTGTCTGACGCCCAACGGGAGCATCTCTATCGGTGAGGCTGCCCGAAGTCGGTCCGGATACTGACTCGGGGTTCCACCGAGCAGTTCTACCACGACTTCACCCCCAACCTTTCGGACGTAGGCCTCGGTGAGGTCAGCAATAGGCGCCAACCCGACGGCAGCCCGCACACGAACCCGTGGCGATGGGGTGTTTCGAGAGTAACTGCGCCCAGCGGCCCACAATGCGAGATGGCCACCGGCAGAGTGACCGACCACAATGACTCGGTCAAGATCGACGTCAACGCCTCCGATGCAAAGCTCCGCGAGGTGGTCGATGCCAGCGGCGACATCGTCCATTGTTGCCGGCCACGCAGCCTGGGGCGCACCCAGCCGACGGTATTCCATGTTCCAGACGGCGAGACCGTGGGCTACCAAGTCGTTAGCGATGCCGGCCATCTGATCGCGGCCATAAGGCATCCGCCAAAACCCGCCGTGCAGCAGACAAACAACGGGCGGCCGTGGCGTTGTGGGAAGATGCAGGTCCGCTTGCTGATCGACGGACGCTCCATATTGGATTGCCTGCATCGTTGAACACTGTTCCGTCACTAACTTTCCTCCACGCCTTCCCTGGCCCCGTCTGTCGAACGCACGGCTAAGCCGCGCAAACGCCGGAGCGAAGCGGAGGCATGTGCGTCGGCTGGAACCGATTGTTCGGCGGCTCGTTGGTGCACGTGACCTACCCTCTGGGCGCTTTGAGGTCTGAGCCTCGCGGCCGCTCCGGCAGACCAAACCGCTCGCGCAGCCAGTCGAGCAGGATCCTCCGGTACGCGGGCACGAAGCCGTCGAGGCTCGGGATCTCGAACATGCTGCCGGTCTTCGCCTCAAACATGAGGTGGTTGGCCGCAGGGACGACAATCAGGGCATGCTTGCGATGGCCGCCGCGGGTCAACGCCTCCAGCCAGCGGCCGCGGTTCTTCTCGACGGGGATACCGGAATCCTTGGCACCAAACAGCGCGAGGATCGGGCAGCGGAGCGCAGCGAGGGCTGGCGCAGGGTCGTAGTGGAAGAAGAGCCGCTGCTGTTCCCACCCACCGTCCTGTGCATCGGGCGGCAGCGGCAAGTAGGGAAGCCAGGACCGCCCCTTGCTGCGAGCCAGCGCGGCCGCGTACTCGTCCCAGCCCGTGCCGGTCCGGCCGTAGTGGAACGCCAGCTTCGTCAGGTCCAAGGCTTCCCGGACTTCCCCCTCGGGGGCGCCGTCGGTCCGCAACTCGGCCTCGATCAGGTCCAACGTCTGCTCCGCCGGTGTGACCCCGGGGCCGGAGACGCTCACGACCAGCGCCACGTTGCGGGAGCGCGACGCGGCGAGCGGGCCGATCCAGCCCCCTTGGCTGACGCCAAAGAGCCCAATCCGCTTCTTATCAATGTCGCGGCGGGACCTGAGGAAGGCGATAGCGGCGAGAGCGTCATCGGCCAAGATTTCGAAGGATGCCTTGCGCCAGTCGCCTTGCGACGCGCCAACACCGCGTTTGTCGAAGGTGAGAATGGCGATCCCGTGGCGGACGAGGAAACGGGCGAAGGGCAAGGTGCCGTTCCGGTCCTGTGGCCCCGACCCGTGTAGCAGCACGAGCGCGGGGTGGGGACCCTTGCTCGGCGGGATTAGAAGCGTCCCCGCGAGGCGCGTCGTGCCGCTGGCGAAGCCCACGGCCTCAGTGCGGTGGTCTTCCACGCGCCGGCCGACCCGCGGCGGCTGGCCTTCCGCCTCCCAGACAATGGTCTGTGTGGGTACGGAAGCGTCGGCGGGCTCGAAGCGGACCCGGGCCGCCACCGGGTCGGGGATAGCGACGCTCCGCCCCGCAGTGAAAGCCCGCGGCCCGGCTGGTGTTAAGGCACGGACCCATCCCTGATCGTCGAAGGCGACGAGGCGCCCCGGCCCCAGCTCCTCCCAGGCCAGGATCTCCACGAAGTCGCCGGACTCCCACCGGTACGCTCCGGACACGCGGCTGGCTTCGGTAGGGGCTGGTGATGCCTCAATCACGGCCGACGACAGCAGCGCAACGAGCAGGCTCACAGTCATGGACCTCCTCCGCTGGGTTGAAAGGACGCTGTCTGATACGAGCGGAAGCCACTGCAAGTTCCCCTCTGTTGCAGCCGGCACTTTATGACGTCCATGGGCCGCTCTCCACCGCAAAGTGTCCGATGAACGCTCCGCATCAGGCGCGGCGGGCGCACGCGCAGCGCGACCCCACGCAACTCGCGACCCGCCCGCCGTCGCCTGCATGCGGTTGTTCGGCGGACTCGCTGGACTGTCTCGGAGGGCTCGCCGTCAGGCCGCGACCTCGACGCTTGCGTAGAAGTCGACTTGGCGCTTCGTCTTGCCGGGCACGACTGAACGGCGCCGCGGGCGCGGAGGCCGCACACCGTCCGCCTTCATGCCGCGAAGATGGAGCTGAATGGCCCCCTGAATGCGCCGCAGGGTCGCATCGATCGTCTTGCCCGTGGCCACGCACCCTGGCAGGTCCGGAACCGAGGCACCCCAGTCACTGTCCGGATCCTTGTTGATGCGGACGAGATACCAAACCTTTCTCTTCACCTTACCCCCTTCAGTCCCGCCTGCCGCTTCACGGACGCGAAAGTGCCCTTGGGCATGTCATCGCCCAGGTTACCACTGACCGTCACCCGACCGGGCTTGGTCGAATGCTTGAATTGGCGGTGGCTCCCGCTCGTCACCACCAGCACCCAGCCATCACGTTCGAGCAGGCGGATCACTTCGCGCACCTTCACCCGGCTACATTACCAGATGCCCGGACGCTCTCGCCAGCGTGCAGCGACTACCGTTCCGCCGAACGCTCCGCATCAGGCGCGGCGGGCGCACGCCCTGCGCGGTTCATGCCACCCCGCGACCCGCCCGCCGTCGCCTGCAACCGGTTGTTGGGCGGCGCCGTTCTGAGTATATTAACGGCATGACTAAGCCAACCGAAGCGGTACTGGCCGACGCACTGCGACTCGACGCGCAATCACGGGCCCAACTCGCCGCGGAGCTGCTTGCAAGCCTTGATGGCCCCAGCGACCCGGACTCCGAGTCGGCATGGCAGGCTGAGATCGAACGCCGCGTAGCCGACCTGAAAGCCGGTAAGCTGAAGCTGGAGCCTTGGGACCAGGTAAAGCGGCGGATCGAGAAGGGGATACTCGGCCGGTGAGGCGTGGCGCTCGAGTCAGCGAACCCGCGTCTGACGAATTCACCGATGCGGTCCGGTGGTACGAAGCGCAACGACCGGGCCTTGGCGCCGAGTTGTTCGATGCCGTCGTCGCGACTATAGAGGGCATCGAAAGGCAACCCGAAATCGGCGAGGCAGCCTACCCTGACCCGCACACGAAGCGCGTACTGGTCGAGCGATTTCCCTACCAAGTGGTTTACCGCCTCGAAATGAACGAGATCGTGATCGTAGCAATTGCCCATCTGAAACGCCGCCCCGGGTACTGGCAGCACCGCAGCTGACCTCACGTCCGCCCAACGCTCCGGCTAAGCTGCGGCGCGCGAACGCGAGTACGACTTTGCCCCGAGCCCCCCGCGCGCCGTCAGCTTGAGCCGGTTGTTC
>JANMQK010000164.1:0-6916 GCA_031370485.1 Acidobacteriota bacterium
AAGCGCCCCTCCCGTGAACAGCGCCGGGATCTCGGACAGGAAGATCGGCATGTAATCGGCGCGGCCGGTGTTCACCGCTTCGCGCACGTTGGCCCCGACGAACATCGCGGTGTGCCGGAAGTGGTCCTCCATGCCGGGCCCCACGTACCCGGCGTCCCCGAGAGTCAATAAGTGAAGGATCTCAACTCCGTGAAGCGCGGGCGCCCGCGCGATGAGCGCGCGGACCAGGGCCTCCGGCTCGGCCGCCCCGGGGTGGATGTAGACGCGCTGACCGGAGGCGATTCCCCGCACGGCCTGCTCGGCCGTCGTCACCTTGGCCCGGTAGGCATCCGTCCATGCTCCCATCGCAGCGGCTCCTCTAGGAAACCCTGGCGCTTCCGACACTGCCGGAGACCAGCTCCCCCTGGAACAGGTAGACGCCCGCCGCCAAGCCACGATTGTCTCCGAGCGCCCTGGCCAGGCCCAGGTCCGCGAGTCGCTGCACCAGGGGCAGCGCGGCATACGTAAGGGCGAGCGACGCGGTGCGCGCCACGGCGGAGCACATGTTCGGCACGGCGTAATGCGTGACCTGTCCCACGCGGAAAGCGGGGTCCGCGAGCGTTGTCGGCCTGCTGGTCTCAACACACCCGCCCTGATCGATCGAGGCATCGATGATCACGGACCCCGGCTTCATCCCGGCCACCATGTCGCGCGTCACGACCTGGGGCGCCCGCTCCCCGCGCAGCAGGACGGCGCCGATCAGCACGTCGGCGTAGGCCGCGGCGCGCGCCACCGCCGCCGGGTGGGCCACCTCGGTCACGGCCGCGGGGCCGGCGAACGCCTCGGCGTTCCGCAAGGCCTCAAGGCTGGTGTCGAGGATCGTGACCTGCGCGCCGTTTCCCAGCGCCGTCCTGGCGGCCCAGCGCCCCACGACCCCCGCGCCCAGGATCACGACGTGGGCGGCGGGAATGCCGGTCGCACCGCCGAGGAGGATGCCGCGGCCCCCGGCCCGGGTCTCCAGAAGGCCCGCTCCCACGTGCACGGCCAGCTGCCCGGCGATCTCGCTCATGGCGTGCAGGACCGGCAGATCTCCCCGGGCGTCCTCCATCACCTCGTAGCCGATCAGCGTGAGGCGGCGCCTGAGAAGATCGTCGAGAAAGCCGCGGCCGGCCGCCGCGAGATGATGGAAGGCCAGCACGGTCTGCCCCTGATTCAGGAGCGCCGTCTCCGCGGGCTGGAGCGCCGAGACCTTGAGGATGAGGCCAGCCCGTCCGAAGACCTCTTCGGGGTCGTAGACGAGGTGCGCACCGGCCTGACGGTACTCCTCGTCGCTGAACCGGGCGGCCCGACCGGCATTCGTCTCGATCACCACCTCGTGCCCGCGCGCCGCGAGGATCCGGGCCCCCGACGGGGTCAGCGCCACGCGGTGCTCGGTCGGCGTTCGCTCCAGCGGCACACCCAGTATCATTGGAGTCCTCCGGGCCCCGCGTCCTCAGCCCTGCATCGTCAGGCCCGCTCCCGCATTCCCGCTTCGAGCGCCTTCATGTTCAGGGTGATCGCTTCCTGCTTCATTCCGTGCGCCCGCAGCGAGGCCTCGACGGCTGCTGAAGGCAGCACGCGCGTTCGCGCCAGCCAGGCGCCCAAGGCCACGAGGTTGGCCACGCGGGACGCCCCCAGGGAATCGGCGATCGATGTGGCCGGCACGGCGATGATCTCCTTCCCCGGCATCGCGGGCGGGTCCTTGATCAGCGACGAGTCGTAGACGACGAGCCCGCCCTCCGCGACATCCCCGGCGAATCGCTCGAGCGAGGGGCGGTTGAACGCGAACAGCACCGTCGCCTCGCTCACCAGCGGCGAGTCGACCTCGCCATCGCTGAGGATGACGTGACAATGGGCCGTCCCGCCTCTCATCTCGGGGCCGTACGAGGGAAGCCACGAAACGCCGCGTCCGACGTGCATCCCCGACTCGGCGATCAAGGCCCCGAGAAAGAGCACCCCCTGCCCCCCGAACCCCGCCACCTTGATCCTCGGGCTCCGGAACCGGGGCTCGATCGCGTCGGCCGACCAGTCACCCGCGACGCTCATGACGCGCCCCGGACCGTCGTCGGGCTCGAGATCAAGAACCCGGGGAACCTGATCGATCGGGACCTCCTGCCTCCAGCCGGTACCCTTGCGGGGCGCCGCCCCGGGGACCGCCTGCGCCTGCCGCACGACCCCGAGGGGGAAAGTCTTCGTCATGGTCTCCAGCACGAACCCCGCCGCGTCGGGCGGCTGCATCTTCCACCCCGTCGGGCAGGGGCTCAGGACCTCCACCAGCGAGAATCCCTTCCCTTCCATCTGGTTCTGGATCGCCCGGCGGATTGCCTTGCGCGCGGCAAGATCGTGGCGCGCGTCCCCGAGCGCGACACGCTCCAGGTGCGCCGGGGCATCGAGGACACCCAGAAGCTCGCAGACCCGGATGGGGTAGCCTTCCTGATCGGCCTTGCGGCCGCCGGGGCTGGTCGTCGTGACCTGTCCCAAAAGCGATGTCGGCGCCAGCTGTCCGCCGGTCATGCCGTAGAGGGCGTTGTTGATGAAGATGACCGTGAGGTCCTCGCCGCGCGTGGCCGCCTGCAGGATCTCGTTGCCGCCGATCGCGGCCAGGTCCCCGTCCCCCTGGTAGCAGATGACGATGCTGTCGGGCCGCGCGCGCTTGACGGCGGTGGCGACCGCCGGGGCCCGGCCGTGGGGCGCCTGGATGTGCCCCACATCGAGGTAGTAGTAGGCGAATACCGAGCAGCCGACCGGGTTGATGAAAATCACCCGATCCTGGATCCCCAGATCGTCGATCGCCTCGGCAACATACTTGTGGACGTTGCCATGGCCGCACCCGGGGCAATAATGGGTCACGCCATGATCGCCGCTCTTGCGCTCGAAAGTCTCGTAGAACGAGCGCGGCCGCTCATGCAACAGCTTCGACATGGCGGACCTCCTTTCCCGGGACGGCTCGCAGGAGCCCCCGCACCTGCTCGACGATTTCCTCCGCCGAGGGGACCATCCCTCCCTGGCGGCCGTAAAACGCCACCGGGCAGCGCTCCCCCGCGGCCAGCTGGACATCCTCCACCATCTGCCCCGTGCTCAGCTCGACGACGAGGATCCTCTTCGCCCGCGCCGCCAACTCGCGGATCTCGTGGCTCGGAAACGGCCAGAGAGTGATCGGGCGCAGGAGGCCGGCGCGGATGCCCGATGCGCGCAACAGCCTGATCGAGCGCCGCAGCACGCGCGAGACGATTCCATACCCGACCAGCACGATCTCCGCGTCGTCGAGGCCGATCTCTTCGTATCGAACCTCCCTGCGGCTGGCCTGCTCGTACTTGGCCTGCAGCCTGCGGACGTGATTCTCGAGGACCTCGTGGACGAGGTAGATGGAGGAGACCAGGTTGGCGCGGGTCGCGGGCGTGCCGAGCACGGCCCACGGCCTGCTGGGCGGCCGCGTGACCTCCATCGGAAGGGCCACCGGCTCCATCATCTGTCCGATGAACCCGTCGGCGAGCACGAACACGGGGTTGCGGTAGCGATCGGCCAGCTCGAAGGCCAGGGCGGTCAGGTCGGCCATCTCCTGGGCTGAAGCGGGAGCCAGGACGAGGTTGCGGTAGCAGCCGTGTCCCCCTCCCTTGACCACCTGGAAATAGTCTCCCTGCTCAGGCCCGATGTTTCCCAGCCCCGGCCCGCCGCGCATGATGTCCACGACGACGATCGGGAGCTCCGACCCCGCCGCGTAGGAGACTCCCTCCATCATCAGGCTGACGCCCGGGCTCGAGGAACCGGTCATCGTGCGCTCGCCGGCCGAGGAAGCGCCGTACAGCATGTTGATGGCTGCGACCTCGCTCTCGGCCTGCAGGAAGGTCCCGCCGCAGGCGGGGAACAGGCGCGCCGCGGTCTCGGCCAGCTCGCTGGCCGGCGTGATCGGATACCCGTAGTAGGAGCGGCACCCGGCCAGCAGGGCGCCGTGGATCGCCGCCGCGTTTCCCTTCATCAGGCGGGGACGGGCCCGCCGTCCGGGTGTTGCGACCGGCTCAGCGCTCATGGGCCTCCCCCTTGTAGACGGTGATCGCTCCAGGCTCCGGACAGGCGTAGAAGCAAAGCCCGTCCGCGCGGCAGCCTTCCCCTGAGTACGTGATCGGGTGATAGCCCTGATGGTTGAACTCGGGCGCGAACGAGAGGCATCCGGCCGGGCAGGCCAGAATGCACAGACCGCACCCCTTGCATTCCTCCGTCTTGATGACAACCCAGCCACTCGTGCGCACATCGGTCATGCTCACCCCTCCTGAGTTCCATCTCGCCACAAGAGGTCAATTTGCAGAGAACGTGCCATCAGCCGCTTGCGGCACGGTCATAGAACGCAGCCGAGGTCCCGGCGTAACCCTTTGCCGGCGGGAGGTCTGGAGGATCGCCCGGAGTCAGTGGAGATCAGCGGGAGGCAGGACCGGCCCCGGGCGCAAGATCTGCGTGAGCGGGGCCGGAGAGCGAGCCGATTTGCGCCGGGACCGGCCCGACGCGCGGCCTGTGCGATGACCCGGGCAGGCTACTAGCGGCTGGTCTTGTCCGTTTGGAGCAGCGAGCGTAGGTAGTTGATCATCTCCCACTTGTTCTGATCCGGGAGACGCTGCTCGCCGGGCATCTGACCATGGCCGGTGGACATGATGTAGAACCAATCCCCGTCGGTCCGCTTCTTCTGGATGGCGGGGGTGGTGAGGTTGAGGATCTTCAGTTTCAGGGACACCGCGAGGTCCCCCTTCCCGTCCGCCTTCGGGCCGTGGCACATCGCGCACTGGCTCGCGAAGGTCACGCGTCCTGCCTCGATGGCCTCCGGCACCATGGGAACCGGGTTCTTGCGGTTCTTTTCGGCCGCGGGGATGACGAGCGGCTTCGGGAGTTGCGCGGCGGGGGCCTGCTCCGCCGGCGCCTGTTCGGCCTGCGACCCGGCTTCCTTGTCAGGGGGCGTTTTCTCGAGGGCGGGAACCGGGACGGGTGCCGCAAGCCAGAAGGCCCCGGCCAGCGCCACGATCAAGAACCAGCGTTCATCGTGCGTTATGCGCGCCATGTTCATCTCCTTCGCATGGCGAAGAGCCTGATCCACTGAGAGCGTACCACATCGAATCTAATCTCGATATACTTGCGCCGCTCTCGGGGTGGAACGGCCATTGCATCGTTAGCACAACTCGAGGAGTCCGCATGCGACGTCGCCTTCTTCGTGGATTCGTGCCGTCCGTCGTGCCCCTTGTCCTGATCCTGCTCGCGTCACCGGGTTCGCTGGTAGCCGCCGCGCCGCCGGCCGGGCCGGCTGCGGGTTCGCAGCCGGCCAAGGCGCATTACTCGCCTGCGAAGTCCTGCAGCGCCTGCCACAAGTTGATCTACACGAACTGGTCCGAGGGGCCGCACGCCCGCTCGGCCACGAGCCCCGCGTTTCTCGAAAGCGTTTCGCGGGCGGTCGCCTCGTCCGGGAATCCCGGGGAGACGCGGAGCGGTTGCGTCTGGTGCCACGCCCCGACGACCCTGGTGACCGGGGACTTCGAGCTGCAGCAGGCGATTTCGCGCGAGGGGATCACCTGCGATTTCTGCCACACCGTGGCCGAGGTCGATCTCGACAAGGCCGGCAACCCGTTCGTGCTCGAGCCGGGGGCGGTCAAGCGCGGCCCGCTGGAGTACGCCCGGTCACCCGGGCACAAGACGATGTATTCGCCGCTTCACAAGGCCAGCCCGCTTCTGTGCGCCTCCTGCCACGAATTCAAGAACTCGCACGGCGTGGCCGTCCTTTCGACCTACACGGAATGGAAGGAAGGCCCCTATCCGGCGAGGGGGGTTCCCTGCCAGGAGTGCCACATGGCGCTGGTCCCCGGCTCGACGACCGCGCAGTCCGCCAAGGCGCCGGTCCTGCGCGTCGTGAACCTGCACCGCGTGGTCGGCGGCAGCGCGCAGAGCCAGCTCAACCGCGGCCTTGATCTCAGGATCGATTCGGTCGCCCGTTCCAGCGGCTCGGCGGAGGTGTCTGTGGTCGTGAAGAACGTCGCCGCCGGCCATTCCGTCCCCGGGGGCCTCGCGACCAAGAGCCTCGTCCTCGTGGTCGGGTCGGAGGTGACCGAAGGGAAGATCGAGCACCCGCAGGAGCGGGTCTACCGGCGCGAGATGAAGGACGACAAGGGGGTCGTCCTCGAGACCGTGGCTGACATGTTCCTGCGCAGCGCGTCGGTGGGCGCCGATACGCGCATCAAGCCGCTCGAGTCGCGGACGGAGCGGTTCACGATTCCCCTCCCCTCGGGATCCCGCGCGATCGTGGCGCGTCTCGAATACCGCGACGCCTCGGACCCGCGGAGCGCGCCCACGACACTGAAAGTGACCGAGGTCCGCCGGGATCTCACCGCCCGCTGAGAGGCGGGCCGGTCCGCGGTCTAGTCCTCCGGGGCGAGGTCCCGGAGACGAGCGGGGTCGGGGATGAGGAACCCCGAGCTTTCCGTCACCACCAGGCCCTCCTTCCCCCATCGGCTCATGATTCGGATGGCCGTTTCCTGGGTGATGCCGACGAGCTCGGCGATCTCCTGGCGTGAAAGCGCCAGAGGCACGCGCAGGCCGTCCTTCTCGCGCCGGCCCATCCGCTCGGCGAGCGTCAGCAGAAGCCGCGCGACCCGCAGCTCGGCTCGGGCGGAGCGATCTGCGAGACGCCGGGTCAGCTCCATGAGACGGCGGGTGAGACCCGCGAGGATGCCGCGCATGAGGGCGGGGTTCGCCGACGTCAGCGCGAGGAATTCGGGGGCGGGCAGCGTCAGGATGGATGTTGTCTCCAGGGGAACGGCGCTCGCGGGAAAGGGCCGATCCTGGAAGACGGCCACGGCGCCGACGGGGTCTCCCGGCCCTAGGATCTCGAGGATGATCTCCTTGCCGTCGGGGGCGCTTTTCACGA
>JANMQK010000170.1:0-12830 GCA_031370485.1 Acidobacteriota bacterium
CGAAGAACCAGAGCTTGTCCTTGACGATGTAGCCGCCGAGATCGCCCCCGAAGTCCTGCTTGCTGAAACCGGCGGTCGTGCCCGTGACCGAGACCACCGGATCGGCCCGGCTCTGCAGCGAGTCGCTGTCGTTGTAGCCGAAGAGGTCGCCGTGGAACTGGTTCCCCCCCGACTTGGTGATGACATTGATGATGCCGCCGGTCGTCCGTCCGTACTCCGCCTCGAACCCGCCCGCCTTGACCTCGACCTCCTTGATGAACTCGTAGTTGAGCTCGGTCCCCTGAAAGCCGTATTCGATGCCGGTCGTGTTGACCCCGTCGATGTAGAAGGCGTTCTCCGCCCCGCTGCTGCCGTACACCGTGATGGTCGGAGGCGCCGTGATCGAGATGTTGTTGTTGCTGGCGTCGCTCGAAATGCCCGGCGCGATCTGCACGATCGAGGCGTAGTTCCGGTCGGTCGGAATCGTCTCGAGGGCCCGTTCGTTGAGGTTCGTCCCGAGTGTCGTCGAGGTGGTGTCGACCGGCGCCTCCCCGACGACCTTCACCTGCTCCTGCAGGGTCGGCTCCAGGGTCACGTCGAGGGTGGTGCTGCGATCCAGGGCGACCGTGATGTCATTCCGGGTGACGGGCGAGAAGCCCTGCGCGGTGAACGTGATGTTGTAATGGCCTGGAGGCAGGAGGGTCAGGCGGTACCGTCCGTTCGTGGCGCTCGTCGCGATCCTGGAACCCTGGAGCGCGGGGCTGAATGCCGCGACGGAGACATCGGCGAGGCCCTTTCCTCCCGCGACGGTCACCTCTCCGAGAATCTCGCCGGTCGTCTGGGCCCAGGCCGGGACCAGAACGCCGCACATCAGGAGCAGGATCGGCAGGCACCATCGGCGCGCGCTCATGGGACCTCCTGTTGTCGTTTGACTCCGGGCGATTCCGAAACCTTGGGCAGAGCCTACCATAGGCGCGTCGAAGCGGTTCCGATGAATCGCGCCGGGCCACGTCAAGGCTGCTGCTCGAGGTACCGCCGGACCTCCGGCTGGTCGGGATCGATGCGTAGCGATCGGCGGAAGTCGTCGCGGGCGCCTGCCGCGTCCCCCAGACACAGGCGGGCCAACCCGGAGGAGGCGGGGACCAGGGCGTTGCGCGGAGCGAGCCTCTCGGCCTGCCGGAAATCCTCCAGGGCGCCCCGGCAGTCTTCCCGCTCGATGCGATACCGGCCGCGGAAGAGCCACAGTTCGGGTTCCCCGGTGCGGGCCGCCAGGGCGGCGTTCACGATCCCGAGGCTCCGGTCGGTTTCTCCGGCCCGGCTGCAGGCGATCGCTCTCGTGATCACGTTGCGCACTCCGTCCGGCGCGCCTTCGCGGAGCGATCGGACGAGCAGATCGTCGGCGCGGGCGGGATCCCGCTTGGCGGCGAAGAGCAGGTCGCTGAGATTCCACAGGGCCGAGGCGAGACGGGGGTCCAGCGCGATCGCCCGTTCGAAGGCGGCGATCGCCGCGTCCGTCCTCTTCTCCTCCCTGAGGATGAGCCCTTCGTTGTTGTACGAGCCCGGCGTGCGGGTCGAGGCCGGGCCGGACGACGGCCCCTTGGCCGGGGCGAAAGGAGCGCCCGTGGTCTCGGAGGCGCCGATGTACCCCAGGGTCCTGAGCCTCGCGATCGCCTCCGCGTCGGCTGCGGGATTGTCCGGGGCGGCCGGCGGTGCGGTCGCCGGCTGGCCGAACGAGGCACGGTAGTCAGCCGGGGCGCCGCTCGACACCACCTCTCCAAGAGGGGTCCCGGCGATCCCCCGAGCCGGCGGCAGGCCCATGAGCGCGAGGAGCGTGGCGCAGGTTTGCAGCACGCTTCCTGAAGGCGCGCGCTCCCTGGCGCTCGCTCGGGCCCGGATCCCCGGGCCCCAGAGGACGTAGATCCCCTCGTCGCGATGCCACCTGCCGGCGGTGGCGGCCAGGCGGCCGGAGATCTCCTTCGGCCGCCCATCCTTCCAGCGGAAGCCATGGTCGGAGGCAATCATCAGCACGGCACCCCGGGCCGCCGCCAGCGCGCGGTACTCACCCAACATGCGATCGATGAGGGCGAAATAGAGACGCGGCACCTGGGCGTAGCGCTCGTAGTCGGCGACGGAGATCTCAGCCTGGCGCGGCGGAGCGTACGGCGCGAAAAGGTGGCCGATCGCGTCGGTCCCCTGGAAGTAGACAAGCGCCAGGTCCGGCCGCTCTTCCCTCATCCACTCCGTCGCCAGGGCATGGTAGACGCGGGTCTCGACGAGGATGCGGCGCAGGGCGGTGACGGGGTGGACGAACGGGTCCGGCCCAGCCGCGAGCCTCCGGTAGTCCTTTTCGGCGAGCCACGGGAAATACGATCGCATCACCGCGGCATCGACACTCTGTTCCGCCTTCCCGAGGGCGCGCCGCGCCCAGTCCTCGCGGTCCGGCGGATAGACGATCCCCGGCGGCGGGCTCGCCTCGCCGTACTGGTACGAGAACAGCCGATCGGAGACCACAAGCCCCTCGACCCGCTCGGCTGGGTAGGTGGCCCAGAACCCGACCACAGCCACCGTCCTGCCGGAGGCTGAGACCATGTTCCAGACGGCGGGAACGCGCCGCTCATCGCTGGTGATTGGCTCCCTCGCGCCGCTTCGCGGATTGAAACGGGTGAAGTCGAGGATGCCGTGATCGAGAGGGCCGGCCCCGGTCATCATCGAGGTCCAGACGAGCGGAGATAGGGGAGGGTGGAATGTCGTCAGGACCCCGGCGCGCCCCTCCCGCACTAGCGCGGCGAGGTTCGGCATCACCCCGTCGGCGACGTAGCCGTCCAGGAGATCCCAATCGGCCCCGTCGAGCCCGATAAAGATGACCGGATGACCGGCCCCCGGCGGTGGCGCGGGCGCGATCGCTCCCTGCGACGGGCCGCGGAGGTGGCGCTCGCGGACAAGGCGCATCCCTCCGTACAGCGCGCCCAGCAGCAGGACCGTCGCCGCCAGTCCGATGACGAGAATTCGCCGGGCCGGGCGGGCAGGCTCGGGGCCCGCCGACCCTGTCCCCCGAGGA
Source organism: Acidobacteriota bacterium (assembly GCA_031370485.1). Lineage (GTDB taxonomy): Bacteria > Acidobacteriota > Polarisedimenticolia > Gp22-AA2 > Gp22-AA2 > JANMQK01. The sequence goes on from JANMQK010000170.1 coordinate 3,038, forward strand.
TGACCCAACGAGGCCTCCTGTGGCCGCGGTTCTCAGCGTGCGGTGACGTCGCGGCTCGACGCATCTTATCGCGGCCCGGCCGGAGAGCGACCCGATCCGTGACGATCAGCCCACGGGCCGGTAGGTCGCGGTATAATCCCCGCCGGTTCGCAGTTCGAACGAGACACAATTCCAAAGGAGGATCCATGGCCCGTAAAATTGCAGGAACCCTGTTGAAGGCTGCCGGTGTTCTTCTGCTCGTCGCGCCGGCCCTGGCTTACGGGGCGCAGGAGCACGCGCAGATGACCCCGGAGCAGAAAGCCGAGATGGAGGCGTACATGAAGGCCGGCACGCCGGGCGCCCCGCACCAGTGGCTGGCCTCCACCGTCGGCACCTACGATCTCAAGATCAAGAGCTGGCACGAGCCGAACGGTCCCGCGATGGAGGAGACCGGCACCGCGACCCGCAAGCTCATGCTCGATGGCCGCGTGCTCGCCGAGGACATGAGCAGCTCGATGATGGGGATGCCGTTCACCGGCCACGGCATGATGGGCTATGACAACGTCACCGGCAAGTACTGGTCGACCTGGACCGACAGCATGTCCACTGGTCTGATGCTGAGCGAAGGCACCTGCGACGCCCAGAAGGCCTGCACCTACACCGGCAGCTGGAACGATCCGATCAAGAAGGGGCCGGTGAAGTCGCGGATGACCACCCGCTGGACTGACCCGGCGACCGAGGTCTTCACGATGTACGGCCCGGGCAAGGACGGCAAGGAAATGAAGATGATGGAGATCACCTACATCAAGAAGTAACTCGAACGGGCGGCGCCTCGCGTTCCACAAGGGGCGCCGCCCGCCTTGGTCCCGCAACCTATCCGCGGGTGGGCGGTGACGGAGGATCCACGAGCCGGTTGCGGCAGGCGCAGGCCAGGAGCTCGAGGCGGTCGCGGACCCCGAGCTTGTCGTAGATCGAGGTCTTTACAGCTACCTGGCGTCCCGGATCCGCCTGATCTCCCTGCTGGGCTTCCTCGTTCTGGAATCGGCGATCCGCCGCGGGCGCTGGATCGTCACGCACGGGGCGGCCTTCATTACCGGGACGGCGGCTGCGGCCTTCCCGCTTTTCCTTTATTACCTCTCGAAGACAGGGGCCTTCTGGGTCAGGACCGCGGAGCTGAACGTGTTCCATGACGAGCATCCACTCCTGGCGATTGCGGAAAACGTCTGGCGCCACCTCCTCATGTTCCATCTCTTCGGAGGAACGTACGCGCGCGACAACTTCCCCGGCCTCCCCATGATAGATGTCGTGACCGGCCTTCTGCTCGTCGCGGGGGTGGCGGTCCTCGGCCGGGTCGTCGACTCCACGGCAGCGCGGCTGATTGTCTGCCTCTTCCCATCAAGATGATGGCGGTTTTCATCTTCCGGGACGTTACGACCCCGCGCGCCCGCTTTCGGAAAACCTGGCGCGCCCGAGGGGCATCGTCCTGTCGTATCCGGGCGCCGCAGCGGACCCGGGCTCCCCGGGCGATGACGGGATGCCGGCCCACGGTCCGGCGAAGATCATCTTCCGGGACCGGGACTCGGGGCTCGGGGAAACGATCCGGAGCCGGTACCCCGGCGCCACTCTCCGCGAAATCCGGGACGCCCGCGGCGAGCCGCTTTTCGCCGTGGCCACGCTGCCGCAAGGGTAGCTGGGATCCCGGTTACGATGCCGCCCGGCACCCGTTCTCCCGCAAAGGTTTGGTCAGGCCAATGATTGGATGATAACCTTCGCCTTTCCATGTCACGGGGGGCAACGCGGGTCGCTCACGGGTCCGGCGGCCACCAAGGGAATACCGATCCCATGAGCGAACCGATCATCTGCTTCGGACAGCAACCCTGCGGGTTCTTTCCCAAGCGGTTCTTCTACGCGAAGGTGACCACCGCCCGCCGGCTGCAGCGGCGGATCGGGGGACGGATCGTCTATTTCTGCCACGACAGCGACCACGACTATCGTGAGACGACGACGCCGCTCCGGGATCTGAAGACGGGTGATCTCAAGCGGATCAACTTCGATCACATGGGGAAGCTCCAGAAGAAGTACGCGCCTCTTTACGCGAAGCAGATTCGGGACGACTGGCAGGAACGGACGGCCCGTTTGCTTCCGTGCTTCGTGCCGCCCGCGCTGGTGGACATCTTCCGGTCGATCAAGGCGGACACGGTGGCGGACTTCTGTCTTGAGATGTACCGGAGGCTGGGGCTTCTCGACGGCGTGGATCTGGTCCGGTCGAGCGATCCGGCCCTGCGGAGGCTGGCGGTGGACGTCGAGGATTTCTACGTCGACGTGGAATATGAGGGGGAGCTGGTCCGGGCACGGTGCCGCGACGGGAAACTGACCCTTCACCGGGGCGGCGACGAATTCCTGGAAGTTCCGTACCGCGAGCCCCGGAAGGAGAGCATCAGCCCGGCCCGGGACACGCGGCTGCGCTGGATGCAATCGATCGTCCATTGCACCCACTATGTCGCCGGGGCGAGCGAGGCCGAGTACCTGAATCGCGAGGAGACGCCGGAGATTACTTTCATGGAACGTGATTCGATCGAACGGGCCCACGAGTCCTACGTGGACGGGCCATGATGCGCGAACCTGGAATCCCCGCGTCCCCGCGGCCGGACCTGCGGATACTGGCCGTGGGGGCCCATCCCGACGATGTCGAGTTCGGGTGCGGGGGGATTCTCGTCAAGGAGGCCGCCCGGGGACACGCGATCACGGTGCTCAACCTGTCGCGCGGGGAATCGGGCTCCTCCGGCACGGCCGGCCGGAGGGAGAAAGAGGCCAGGGCCGCCGCGTCGCGGATGGGAACCGCGCTGGAGTTTCTTGATCTCGATGGAGACGCCCGGCTCGAGTACCGGCCGCAAAACGCCCTCGAGATCGCCCGCGTGATCCGGAGGCTGAAACCAAACTTGTTGCTCGCGCCCTCCCCCGAGGAGAACCAGCATCCCGACCACGGGAAAGCGGGTCGCCTCACCCGGGACGCCGCGCGGCTCGCCCGCTACGGCGGACTCGAGGGTCTCGAGCCGCTGCCCGCCCACGCCATCGACGCGCTCTATTTCTACGACATCACCGTGACCGGGAGCGGGACCGCCCTGGCGGGCATGGCGAAAGTGATCGTCGACATCTCCGGCGTGTTCGAGACCTGGAAAGCGGCGATGGAGTGCCACAAGTCGCAGATGGAGACGCGCAATTACGTCGACCTGCAGGTGGCGCGCGCGCGCCTCCTGGGAGCGGAGATCGGCGTTCCGGCCGCCATGGCCGTCTGGGCCAACGACCCGATTCGCCTCGAAGGGCTCACCGACCTTGAAAAATCGGGGAGGCGCTATTGACCGGCGCGCCGCTGCGCATCGCCATCACCTGCTACCCGTCGGTGGGGGGCAGCGGCATCCTCGCGTCCCAGCTGGGGGAGCAGCTGGCGCGGCGCGGGCACCAGGTGCATTTCGTCAGCTACGAAAAGCCGTTCCGCCTGGACGTGTCCCTGAAGAACATCTTCTTCCACCCGGTCGTCATCAACGAGTACGACCTGTTCAAGTACCCCGATTACACGCTCCCGCTCTCGGTCACGCTGGCCGAGGTCAGCCGGCGCTTCGATCTCGATCTTATCCACGCGCACTACGCGGTGCCGCACGCCGTCGCCGCGTGCCTGGCGCGGCAGATGCTCGGGACCGACCGGCCCAGGCTCATCACGACACTGCATGGCACCGACACCACGCTGATGGGGAAGGATCCGAACTACCAGCCGGTGATCAAGTACGCCCTCGAGCAATCCGCGGGAGTGACCGCGGTCTCCGGGTTTCTCCGGGACGAGACGATCCGCACCTTCGGCGCCACCCGGGAGATCCGCGTCATCCACAATTTCTTCGAGCCTGCCCGTCCGAGCCGCACGCGGCAGGAGGTGCGCGAAGCGCTGGGGATAGGCGACCGGTTCCTGCTGATCCACATGTCGAACCTGAGAGCGGGCAAACGGATCGACGATCTGCTGCGTGTCGTGGCCGCCTCGAGGCACCGGGATCGGATTCATCTGTTGATCCTGGCGGGGGGGGACTTCGCCCCCTACCGCCCGCTGGCCAGGAAGCTGGGCATCGAGTCGCGGATGACCGTGATGGCCTCGGTGCCGGACGTCGAGAACTATCTCAACGCCGCCGACCTGGGCCTCTACACGTCCGACTTCGAGAGTTTCGGCTTGAGCATCCTGGAGAGCATGTTCCATCGGCATCCTGTCCTGGCCACCCGCGCCGGCGGGGTTCCCGAGGTCGTGGCCGAGGGAGAGACCGGATTCCTCCTGCCGCCGGGAGACATCGACGGGTTCGCGCGGAAGCTGGACGCCATCGTGGAGGACCCTCAACGCCACGGGCCGATGGGAGTCAAGGGGTACGAGAGGGCACGGTCGCTGTTCTCGGCCGAACGGATCGTCGGCGAATACCTGGAGTACTACCGGAGGGTGCTGGAACAGTGACGATCATACAGAGGTGCTCGATGGGAATCCTTCTCCTTGGTGTCGCGGCCGGACCTGCCCTCGCCCAGAATCCACCCAGGCCCGATGCGGCCGAAATCCAGATGAGCCTGAAAAAGCTCCGGGTCCTGGCGAGTGTTCTGTACGTGGGCGCCCACCCGGACGACGAGAACACGCGGCTGATCTCCTACCTGGCCAAGGGGCGGCTGGCCGACGCGGCCTATCTCTCGATGACCCGGGGGGACGGGGGGCAGAACCTGATCGGTCCGGAGATTGGCCCGCTTCTCGGCATCATCCGCAGCCAGGAGCTTCTGGCCGCGCGGCGCATCGACGGCGGGCGCCAGTTCTTCACCCGGGCCGTCGACTTCGGGTTCTCCAAGAGCCCGGAGGAGACGCTGCGGATCTGGAACCGGGACGAGGTCCTCTCCGACACCGTCCGGGTCTTCCGGCAGTTCCAGCCGGACGTCGTGATCACGCGGTTTCCCGTGACCGCCGGAACGACCCACGGCCATCACACCGCCTCGGCCCGGCTGGCCCTCGAGGCGTTCGCGGCGGCGGCCGATCCGAAACGGTTCCCCGGGACGCTCGATTCCCTGGGACCGTGGCGGCCCCGGCGGATCCTCTGGAACACCTCCCAGTGGTTCTACGACAAGCGGGAGGAGTTCAAGCCGGAGACCCTCCTGAAGATCGACGTCGGAGAGTACAGCCCGCTCCTCGGTGAGTCCTTCCCCGAGCTGGCGGCCCGCAGCCGGAGCATGCACCGCAGCCAGGGGTTCGGCTCGGGGGGCTCGCGCGGGGAGGTGCTCGAATACATGAAGGACTTGGACGGGGAGCCCGCCGGGGAGGACCTGTTCGCCGGGATCGATACGACCTGGGGGCGGCTCGCGGGGGGCGCGGCCGTGGGGAAGATCCTCGACCGGGCCTATCACGAATTCAATCCCGAGGACCCCGCGCTCGTGGTGCCGCGGCTCCTCGAGGCGCGCGCGAAGATCCTGGCATTGCCGGCCGGTCGGTGGAAGACCGCCAAGCTGGCCGATCTGGACCAGACCATCACCTCCTGCCTCGGGCTCTATCTCGAGGCGGCCGCCGATTCCTCCGCGACGGTGGCCGGCGGGAAGGTGAAGCTCAATCTCGAGGCGGCAAACCGATCGACGGTCAAGGTGACGCTCAAGGGGATCGCGGTTCCGGTCGCCGGGGCCGAGGATCACCCGGCCGCGGACCTGACCGGCCGCGACCGGTTCCAGAAGACGATCGAGTTCGATCTGCCCGCCGGATTGCCCGAGTCGCAGCCCTACTGGCTGCGGGAGAAGGGGAGCCTGGGAATGTTCCGTGTCGATGACCCTGCCCTCATCGGGCTTCCCGAGAATCCGCCGGCCCTGACGGCGGTGTTCGCGCTCGAAGTGAACGGGACGCCGTTCACCGTCGAAAGACCGGTCGTCTACAAATGGACCGATCCGGCCCGTGGCGAGCTGTACCGGCCGTTCGAGGTGGTCCCGGCGGTGGCGGTGGACCTCTCCGAAAATGTGTTCGTCTTTCCCGACGTGGCCCCGCGGGAAGTCTCGGTCCGGGTGACGGCAGGCCGGGACGGGGTGGAGGGGACGCTCCGCCTGGAGTCGCCGGAAGGGTGGCGGGCGTCACCTCCCACGCAGGAGTTCCGGCTCGCGCGGAAGGACGAGTCGCTGTCCCTGAAGTTCACAATCCGCCCCCCGGCCGACGCCTCCGCGGGGGTCCTCCGGGCAGTGGCCGAAGCGGGAGGCTGGACGTTCCGTCGCGGGCTCGTTCACATCGAGTACCCGCACATCCCGACCCAGGTTTACCTCCCCGCGGCCGAGGCCCGGGTGGCCCGCCTTGCATTGCGGCGCAAGGGCCAGACGATCGGTTACCTCCAGGGTGCCGGCGATCAGATCCCGGCGGGGCTCCGGCAGATAGGCTATACGGTCGTCGAGCTGACCGATGAGGACTTTCTTCCCGGGCGGCTGCAGCGGTTCGACGCGGTGATCCTGGGGGTGAGGGCCTACAATACGCTCGAACGGACGCGTCTCCACCAGCCGGCGCTCTTCGACTACGTGAAGGCGGGAGGAACCCTCATCGTCCAGTACACCACGACCCAGGAGCTCCACGTCGACTCGGTGGCGCCCTATCCGCTCACGCTGTCGCGGGATCGGGTGACCGAGGAGGATGCCGAGGTCCGGTTCCTTCTCCCGCAGCATCCGGTCCTCAACGAGCCGAACCGGATCACCGAGGCCGATTTCGAAGGGTGGGTCCAGGAGCGCGGCCTGTACTTCGCCAGCGCGTGGGACGATCACTTCCAGGCGGTGCTCTCCTGCAACGACGCGGGAGAGCCCCCGAGAAACGGCGGTCTCCTGATCGCGAAATACGGCAAGGGCTTTTTCGTCTACTCCGGGTATTCCTGGTTCCGGCAGATCCCGGCCGGGGTCCCGGGGGCCTACCGGCTGCTGGTCAACTTGATCTCTCTGGGCCGCTGATCCAAGGGTAGTCTCCGCATGTCGAACGACGCCGAAAGAGAGGGGCCGATCATCGAGGATCGTCCTCCCGTTTTCCGGACCTGGGCCGGGGTCTACGCCCTGGTCTTCGGAATCCTCGCCCTCCTGACGCTTCTTTTTCACCTGTTCACGCGACACTACCAGTGAGCCTCCTCGACGTCGTCGTTCTCTTCGGCACCCTTCTGGCCATCGCCGCCTACGGGGTCTGGAAGACCCGGGGCAGCCGCGATCTCGAGGGGTACTTTCGCGGGGATCACACGATGAAGTGGGGCGCCATCGGCCTGTCCGTGATGGCGACACAGGCCAGCGCCATCACGTTTCTCTCGACGCCGGGTCTCGCCTACGAACAGGGGATGGCGTTCGTGCAGAACTATCTCGGGCTTCCCATCGCCCTCGTGATCGTCTCGGCCGTCTTCATCCCGATCTACTACAGGCTCCGGGTCTACACCGCCTACGAGTACCTCGAGCGGAGGTTCGATCTGAAGACCCGCCAGCTGGGGGCCTTTCTCTTCCTGATCCAGCGGGGGCTGTCGGCCGGGGTCACGATCTACGCCCCGTCGATCATCATCTCGACCCTGGTCGGGTGGAGCCTGGATGTCACCATCATTCTCACCGGGCTCGTGGTGGTCGTCTACACGGTGTCCGGAGGGATGCGGGCGGTCAGCCTGACGCAGAAATACCAGATGAGCGTGATCCTGGTGGGGATGCTGGCGGCATTCGTCCTGATCGTGTTCGACCTGTCCCGGTTCATTCCCTTCCACCAGGCGCTGGGAGTCGCGGGGAAGATGGGCAAACTTCAAGTGATCAACTTCTCCCTGGACTACAGCACGCGCTACACCTTCTGGACGGGGATCTTCGGGGGGTTCTTCCTGGCCCTCTCCTATTTCGGGACCGATCAATCCCAGGTGCAACACTACCTCTCCGGGAACTCGATGACGGCGAGCCGTCTCGGGCTGATGTTTAACGCCGTCTTCAAGGTGCCGATGCAGTTCTTCATCCTGTTCACCGGCGTGATGGTCTTTCTCTTCTACCAGTTCGTGGAGCCGCCGATCCTCTTCAAGCAGTCAGCGGTCGAGGTGGTCCACCAGAGCCCCCGCGCGGATGAGATGAAGGCCCTGGAGGCCAGGTATTCCGTCGCCTTCCGGGAGAAGCGCGGGGCGATCCAGGCCCTGGCCGCGGCCCTCGAAGGGGGGGACGAAAGCCTCGTAGCCGCAACCCAGGCGCAGGTCAAAAGCCTGGGGGCGCGCGCCGAGGCGATCCGTTCGGAGGCCAAGCGGCTGGTCGTCAGTGTCGATCCGAAGATGGAGGTGAAGGATTCCGACTACATCTTCCTGACGTTCGTCCTGCAAAACCTCCCCCGGGGTGTGGTCGGGCTCCTGATCGCCGTGATCTTCTGCGCGGCCATGTCGTCGACATCGTCGGAGCTCAACGCGCTCGGCTCCACAACGACGGTCGATCTCTACCAGCGCCTCTTCCGTCCCCATGAGACGGACCGGCACTACGTGATCGTGTCGAAGGTGCTGTCCGCCTCATGGGGGCTTGTCGCCATCACCTTCGCCCTGACGGCCTATCTCGTGGAAAACCTGATCGAGGCCGTGAACATACTGGGCTCGCTCTTCTACGGCACAATCCTCGGGCTGTTCCTGACCGCGTTCCTCGCGAAGCGGGTGAAGGGCAGCGCGGTCTTCCTGGCGGCGCTCCTGGCCGAGGCGACCGTGATCGTGCTCTATTTCTCCACCGCGATTGGGTACCTCTGGTACAACGTGATCGGCTGCGGCCTGGTCCTCGTGCTGGGAATGCTCTTCCAGGCCCTCCTACCCGGGAAAACAGTTGCCAGCGCGGCCGGTCGGGGCTAGGATGGCGGTTCCAATCCAGGATTGAATGAGACGCAGCCGCCGCGGACCGTGCGGCCGGAGGAGGATCGATGAAGGTGTCAAGAGCCACGCTGTCCCTGGCGGTTTTCTGTTTCGCGCTGATGGCGGCAACCATGCCGTCGGCCGCGGCGCCCGACAAGAAGCAGGCGGCGGTCAAGTCCGACCTCACGAGCGACCTCGTCGCCAACCTGACCCGCGCGGGGAAACAGCTCGTCTCCCTCGCCGAGGCGACGCCGGCCGACAAGTTCTCCTGGAGGCCGAACGACCAGGTGCGGCGTATCAGCGAGGTCTACATGCACGTCGTGGGCCCCAACATGCTGCTCCCCTCGATGCTCGGCGCCGCGCCCCCGAAGGGGCTGACGATCCCCGACAAGCCGTTCGACCTGGCCCAGAAATGGGAGTCCGAGGTCACCTCGAAGGAGGCGGTCATCGCCAAGCTGCGGGAGTCCTTCGACTATGCCGCCGAGGCGATCAAGACCATACCGGCGTCGGAGTTCAACACCGAGGTCAGTGCCTTCGGGTTTCCGGCCTCGAAGAGGGCGTATCTTCTCATCCTGTTGAGCCACGCCCACGAGCACCTGGGACAGTCGATCGCCTATGCGCGCAGCATCGGCGTCGTGCCGCCCTGGAGCGCCCCGAAAGAGGCCGCGCCTGAGAAGAGCGGCAAATAGGGCACCTGAACAAACCGCGTTTTCTTGAGACTCTAAGGAGGGACCTTCATGAAGAAAGCAATCCTGGCTTTTGCGATCCTGATGCTTCTGGCGCCGTGCGCGTTCGCGGAGCTCGTGCTTCCCCGCGTGAGCCAGAAGGCGACGGTCATGCAGACGGTTGGCCTCACCGACGTCACCATCATGTACTGCCGCCCCGGGGTGAAGGGGCGGGCCATCTGGGGCGGGCTGGTCCCCTATGATCAGGTATGGCGGACCGGGGCGAATGAAGCGACGACCATCAAG
>JANMQK010000176.1:0-3459 GCA_031370485.1 Acidobacteriota bacterium
GGGATCGGGCGTGAACGGCGCTTTTCTCGACAGCGCACCAACGGGCCTCGCGCATAACAACCGCAACTCAGTTGTCTCGGGCCGCTACATATTCGAAGTACGAAACGGGGCACCGCCCGTTGGAGGTGAAGTCTCCGGGTATATCTTCCGGGCTGACACCCAGGGGGCGCTTCCCGGCGCGATCGTCGCCGCTTGCACGAATACCTGCAACACCACCACAGCCAACGACGCAGGGTTTTATTCGTTGACCGGCTTGCCGGTGGGCGACTACATCCTCTACGCTTACCCGCCGTCGGCAGACGTCATCCTGCGCCCTCACCAGTCCGAGCCATTCCACGTCTCCGAGGACGACCACATCAGCAACAAGAACGTGACGCTGCAAATCGCAGACTTGCCGCCCGAAGGGACCACGTTCAGCCCAAACAGGAACCCAAACCAGGCGGTGCCGTTTATCGCCTGGCATTCCCCAACAACGATGTCCGAGGTCAGTCCATCAGGCCTCGGATCCATCTTCGTAGAGGTGCTGCAGAACGGACAGGTCATCGCAACATTCTCGCTCACGGAGACCTCTCCCGGAGTACCGCCTGGCATGAGCACGTATACGGGCGTCATGCCTGACCTGTTCCCGCATCACGGATGGGTGCGCATCCGCAAACACGTCGGCAACACTATCGAGGAATTCGATGCCTGGATCGACCCCAGTGGCACCGTCAAAACGGTGGGCGGAAGCCCTGTTGTGGGCGCGGCCGTCACGCTCTACCGCTCGGATTCGGCGTCGGGTCCTTTCGACGTCGTTCCGGACGGCAGCGCGATCATGTCGCCAACCAACCGCACGAACCCGGACCTGACCGACGTCAACGGCCACTTCGGCTGGGACGTAACGGCGGGCTTCTACAAAGTGCGCGCCGAGAAAGCGGGCTGCGTCTCGCCCACGGACAGCCAGATCGCGTTCGTGGAGACGGCAGTGCTGACCATTCCGCCCCCCGTGACAGATATCGATTTGCGCCTGGACTGTGGCGAGCCGCCGTTCGTGTGGGGCAACGTGGACTGCGCCGATGGCATCAAGCCCCTCGACGCGTTGCTGGTGATATCGAATGCCGCAGGTGTCGGCCCGGGCGTTTCGTCACCGGCGATCGTCTGCCCGGACATCGGGGCGACAGTCAACATCGACGGTTCCGACCGGCAATGGGGAAACGTCGATTGCGCTGACGGCGTGGTTACAACCGACGCCATGAAGCTACTGCAGCACTACATCGGTATCCAGGTGGCCCAGACAGTCCAAGGGTGCCCAGAACTTGGCGCGGGAATCACGCTTGGCAGCCCCTGAAAAGCCGTGGGCCCCGATCGCCGAATCGGGGCCCAAAGGGAGGGGTGCTTGGGGGTGCTGTCGTATCTGTGGTTGCACTGTAAGCCCCTGCCGGCCGGGTATTCTGTGACTCGGGTCACAGGAGCCTAAATGCTACGCCCGTTCCAGCCCACACAGATTCGCTCACGCTGAGCCCGACGAAGCATGTCCTGAGCGCGGCGGCAGCCGCAGTCGAAGGGGACCGCCCGCCTCAGGCGGGCTCGCAGACTGAGCCCGCCGAAGTCCCCCAGCCCACCAACTAGGTTGCCTGTTTAGCCGGTTTGTCGGTTTGTCGGTTTGTCGGTTTGTCGGTTCTTGCGATAGCATGGCCACCACCATGGTCCCCCGCGTGCAAGCTCTCCTCGACGAGATGGCGGAGCACCGCGTCCACTTCAAGACGTTCTGCCGCTCGCTCTCGGACGAAGAGCTCGCCACCCCCATCCCCAACGCCCCCTGGACCGTCTTCGACTACATCGCCCACCTCGCCACCATCGAAGCCCTCATCAACCCCTGGTTCGGCGCCATGGTCGGCGCGCCGCCCGCCGGCAAGCCCGAAGTCGCGCCGCCGTCCCCGTTCGACCTCGACGAGTGGAACGAAGCGATCGTCGAACGCCGTCACGGCCGCACTCTCGATGAGATCTTCGAGGAAGCCGCCCGCAACCGCGAAGCCTACGCCGCCAACCTCTCTAAAATGACCGACGCCCACCTCGACACCAAAGTCCCCTTCGGCGGCGACCGCAAAGTCATCAACCTCCCGCCGGTTATCGTCCCCCTCTCCAACCTCCTCACCGGCATCGCCCTCCACGACCCCATGCACACCCTCGACATCCTCCGCGCCCTCCCCAACCGCCGCCCCGCCGTCGCCGCCTGGCTCGGCAGCATCGACATGTCCCGCATGGACCCCGAAATGGTCGCCCGCCGCGCCTGATAGCCCCACTTTGTTTGGGGGTCAGGCTTTAGCCTGACAACACCCAACATCTGACCACCCACCCTCATCCCGCCACCAACTACAACTCGACGTTTGACAGTCCGTGCCTGTCGTGTCCATAGTGTCCGCACAACTCAGGACACGTCCTTCTTCGGAGGCAGAAATGACACGCATGCGATTCGGCTGCTTCCTCGCCCCCCATCATCCTCTCGGCGAGAACCCCACCCTTCAGTTCCAGCGCGACATCGGCCTCGCCGTCCACCTCGACCGTCTGGGCTTCGACGAGTTCTGGTGCGGGGAGCACCACTCCTCTGGCTGGGAGATGATCGCCTCGCCGGAGATGTTCCTGGTGGCGGCTGCGCAACTGACCTCCAACATCAAGCTGGGCACCGGCGTCGTGTCGCTGCCGTATCACCACCCCTTTAACGTCGCGCAACGCATCGTGCAGCTCGATCACATGAGCCGCGGCCGCGCGATCTTCGGCTCTGGCCCCGGCGCCCTGCCGTCCGACGCGCACACGCTGGGCATCAACCCGATGGTCCAGCGCGATCGCCAGGACGAAGCTCTGGGCGTCATCATCCGGCTCCTGCGCGGCGAAGAGCGCTTCAGCTACGAGAGCGAGTGGTTCACCCTGCGCGACGCCAGGCTGCAGATCCTCCCGCTTCAGGAGGACTTGCCGATGGCCGTCGCCTCGTCAATCAGCCCGTCCGGCATGCAGCTGGCAGGCAAGTACGGCATCGGCGTACTGTCGATCGCCTCGACTTCGTCCGCGGGCCTTCAGGCGCTGCCGACGCAATGGGCGTTTGCCGAGGAGTCCGGGGCAAAGCATGGGCAGACTGTGCAGCGGAAGGACTGGCGTGTCGTCATGGCCTGGCACCTGGCTGAGACTAAGAAGCAGGCTGAAGAAGAGGCTGTGCACGGCCTGCACCGCTGGCACAACGAATACAACGTGCGGGTGCTCGGCAGACCTGATGCCGTCCACGTCGACGACCCGTGGGAGCTGCTGGCCCAGACCACCGGCCGCGGCTCGGCAGGAGCTGGGGCTGCTGTGGTGGGTACACCTGACGAGCTCGTCGCGACCATCCGGGAGTTGCAGGCCGTCACCGGCGGCTTCGGGACCATCGTTGGCTTCGCCCACGACTGGGCCAACCGCGAAGCAACGATGCGCTCCTGGGAGCTATTCGCT